>NZ_JBLXEM010000009.1:0-105095 GCF_048263065.1 Thioclava sp. | reverse complement strand
TCTATGCACAGCGCGACGTGCTCGATATGGTCGCGTGAAATGAAGCTAAAGGTCTCCGGTGAAACCGGGACGATTCATAGGGTCACATCTCGCATGACGATTTCATTTCAATTCGGTAAAGGCTTGGACGATCGCTTGAAGCGGGAGTGCGATAGAGCCAAACCGCGTCGGGAATGTGCGCGCGGCACAGAAAAGATCCAGTTCGCCCTAGGGGTCTGGAAATGCGATTGCTTTGCCCTGAAGCAAGTCCGAAAGCTGATGCCCCACTTCTGCGATCTGGCTTTCCGTCTGGCCAATTCCCGCAAGCGCGACGATTCCCAGAGAGGCCATCCCAAGCGTGCAGGCGCGTACTTTCCAGCCGATCTGCACACGTTTATCCTCGCGAATAAGCAGATCCAGCGTCAGCATGCGACCGCAGACCGGGCTGCGGCAGGTGACAGTAACATCGGGCGTCGTCAACCGACGATCAGAGCGCACCCGGGCCGCCAATTGGCTTAGGATTTCAGCGCGCTCAAAGCCGTTTGCAGATCAATCGCCCCGTCATAAAGCGCGCGCCCCGAGATCGCGCCTGCGATGACGCCGGTATCGCGCAGCGCGATCAGGTCGGGCAGCGACGACACTCCGCCGCTGGCGATGACGGGGATGGAAACCGCCCGCGCAAGGGCCTCGGTTGCGGCGATGTTTGGCCCGCTCATCGCGCCATCGCGCATGATGTCGGTATAGATGATCGCCGCCACGCCCGCGTCTTCAAAGCTGCGCGCGAGATCTGTGACCATGACATCGGTTTCTTCGGCCCAACCCTTGGTGGCGACTTTGCCGCCCCGCGCATCAATGCCGACGGCGACCTGGCCCGGAAAGACGCGTGCCGCCTCGCGCACCAGATCGGGGTTTTCGACCGCGACGGTGCCAAGGATGACGCGGGCAAGGCCGCGCTCTAGCCAGCGTTCAATCGTGGCCATGTCGCGGATGCCGCCGCCCAGTTGCGTGGGCACCTTGATGCGCGCAAGGATCGCCTCGACCGCGGCGGCGTTGACCGGTTCCCCGGCGAAAGCGCCGTTCAAATCGACCAGATGCACCCATTCACACCCTGCCGCTTCGAACTGCGCGGCTTGCGCGGCGGGATCGTCGCCAAACACCGTCGCCTTATCCATGTCGCCATGCAGCAGGCGCACGCAGTGCCCGTCCTTGAGGTCGATTGCGGGATACAGGATCATCATCGCTCTCCATCGTTTTGCGCCTCATGCCACGGCGCGGGGCCACGGGGCAAGAGGCGCGCAAAGACCTTGCACAGATTGACGCGGACGTCACGTCAGGCTTGCCCGGAATCGGGGGGCGTGGCCAGATGCGGTCGAGATCGGTAAAAGGGAGGAAATTTACCATGAAGACAGTGATGCTGGCTGCGGCCGCAATGGCGCTAAGCGCGGGGGCGGTTCTGGCCGACCCGATTGAGGGCATGTGGAAGACCCAGCCCGATGCGGGCAAATTCGCCTATGTCACGATCAAACCCTGTGGGGCTGCGTTTTGTGGCAACATCACCAAAAGCTTTGACGCCAAGGGGCAAGAGGTCAAGACTGGCAATGAGGGCAAGCAGATTGTCATCGACATGGCCCCCAAAGGCGGCGGCAAATACGAGGGCAAAGTCTGGCGCCCGTCCAACAACAAGATCTATCTCGGCAAGATCACGGTGCAGGGCAACGCGATGGCGCTGGCTGGCTGTGTCGCGGGCGGCCTGTTTTGCAAATCCCAGGATTGGCAGCGCGTGAAGTGATCAGCGCAAGCTAAGATCGGCGTAGGCGAAACCGTCACGCAGCACGGTTTCGCCGACTTCTACGTTGAGCGGCGCATCAAAGATCGGCCCGGCCGAGACGGCAGTGTGAAACTCGCCATTCTCGCCGCAGGGATCAATGCCTTCGGGCAGGTCGGCCAGCAGCTGCGCATCGAATTTGCGGCCCGCGAAATCTGGTTCAAGCTTGGTCGGGTCCACTGTGACGAGATGGGCCTCAAACCCCAGCGCGATGATTTCGCGCGCAAGCACATCTGTCGCGCGCCCCCAAAGCGGGAACAGTGCCGACATGCACAGTGGGGCCAGCTTCGCGACCCGGTAGTCGCGCACATCTTGCAAGAACAGATCGCCAAACACCATTGTCTCGACACCCAGCGCGCGGACCTGATCCATCGCTGATGCCATGCGGGTCTCGTAATCGTCATTCGAGCAGGGCCAAGGCAGGGGCACTTCGATCAGCGGTAGGCCAACCGCCGCAGCCTGAGCGCGCAAAATACCTTTGCGCGTGCCGTGCATGGCGACGCGGTCAAACGCCTCGTTCGTGGTGCAGAGCAGCGCGACGATATCGGCCAGACCTTCGGTGCGACAAACATGCAGCGCCATCGCGCAATCCTTGCCCGAGGACCACGACAGAACGGCGCGCGGCGGGCTCACGGTTTCCAGCTAAGGAAGTTCGCGATCAGACGCAGCCCCGTGGCTTGCGATTTCTCGGGGTGGAACTGTGTGCCCACGACATTGCCGCGTCCGACGATTGCGGTGATCGGACCGCCATAATCGACATGGGCGAGCAGATCGCTGCGCTCGGCGACCTTGAAGTGATAGCTATGCACAAAATAGGCGTGATCGCCCGTCTCGATCCCTGCCAGCACCGGATGAGGATTGTCGATCACCAGATCGTTCCACCCCATATGCGGCACTTTCATCGCCGGGTCAGCGGGGGTGATTTTGACCACCTCGCCGGGGATCCAGCCAAAGCCCTCGGTTTCCTCGAATTCCAACCCGCGCGTGGCCAGCATCTGCATACCGATGCAAATGCCAAGGAAAGGGCGCGCCTTGACGCTTACCGCCTCGTCGATCGCCTCGGCCAAGCCGCTGAATCGGTGCAGGGCGGCGCGGCAGGACGGAAACGCCCCATCGCCGGGCAATACGATGCGATCGGCGCGCGCCACGACGTCGGGCTCGGATGTCACGACGATTGTGCCGTGGCCGATTTCTTCGGCCATGCGGTGAAATGCCTTTTCCGCCGAATGCAGGTTGCCGCTGTCGTAATCAACCAGCGCCGTCAGCATCAGAGCGCCCCTTTGGTCGAGGGCAGGCTGTCTGCCATACGCGGGTCGGCCTCAACAGCCATACGCAGCGCGCGCGCAACCGATTTGAATGCAGCCTCTGCGATGTGGTGTGAGTTCAGCCCGTGCACCCGGTCGACATGCAGGGTGATCCCGCCATGCGTGGAGAGCGCCTGAAAGAACTCGCGCACCAGTTCGGTATCAAACGTGCCGATCTTGGCCGTGGGCATGTCGCAATTCCACACGAGAAACGGACGCGCAGACAGGTCCAGCGCGGTACTGATCTGCGCATCATCCATTGCTAGCGCGAAGTGGCCGTAGCGGCGAATACCACGCTTGTCGCCAAGCGCCTCGGTCAACGCCTGACCCAGCGCGATGCCTACATCCTCAACCGTGTGGTGATCGTCGATATGCAGATCGCCCTTAGCGCGGATGGTCATGTCGATCAGCGAATGGCGCGACAGTTGATCAAGCATGTGGTCGAAAAAACCTACGCCAGTCTGGTTATCATAGGTTCCCCGACCATCAAGATTGATCTCGACAGAAATATCGGTTTCGGCGGTGGTGCGGCTGATCGTGGCCTTACGCATCGGACGGCTCCTTGTTGCTGCCTGCCTTATAGGCCGGTGCAAAGAGGTTGTTAAGCGTTTGTCCTTTAAGATGCGTTTCGCGCCGCTTTCTTAAAGCGATTTTAAACGGAACCAGTTTTTCCTGCCAATCATTTGCCAGCGGAGCCGTCGATGAAGGTCGTTATTCTCGAGGAAAGTTCGTTGAAAATGGCGGTCGCGACGCAGCGCCTGCAATTCTTCGGGCATGAGGTGTCGCAAACCGACAAACTGCCGCGCGCGACGGCGGAAATGGGGGTGAACACGCCCGATTTTCTGATTGCCAATCTGTTCCCGAATGCCGCGCGAGGGGATGCAGAACGCGCGATTTCAGTGGTGCTGGCGGGGCAGCTTCGCAGCCCTGGTTTGGTGACGGTGCTGGTATCTGATAGCGCGCTGTTCTCGCAAGGGGGAGATTTTCTCGATGCTTTCCTCGTTGCGCTGCGTGCTGCGCCGCCCGGTCGCGGTCGACGATCTGATGGTGATCGTGACCCATTTCCTCGACAACGGCCCCATCGATTGCGCACCCAGCCCCGATACACCCGATATTTGCGCCAAATGTCTGCTCAGCGATCATTGTAGCCGATCTTCGGGGCCAAAAACTTGCGTGGCGCCGCCCTCGGCGGCTGCCGGGTGATCGGTTGGCAAGGGCGGAAATGACAAAGACCTCCCCGAAGGGAGGTCTTTTGTTTTGGAGCGGGCGAGGCGATTCGAACGCCCGACCCTAACCTTGGCAAGGTTATGCTCTACCCCTGAGCTACGCCCGCATCCTTGGGTATGTCTGAACTGGAGCGGGCGAGGCGATTCGAACGCCCGACCCTAACCTTGGCAAGGTTATGCTCTACCCCTGAGCTACGCCCGCATACCGGTTCAGTGGTGGCGGATTTAGGGGATCGCGCGCGCCGCCGCAAGAGGAAATTCACTGACCGGGCTAATTTTCGGAATTTCCCCAAGCGGGGAAGGGGGGGGGCGCAGAGATTTTCCGTCCCTGCGCTGCGTTCCTTAACTTGCAGTGCGCTCGGCCCAGCCGGCGAAGACCTTTTCCAGCGCTACCACCGCGTAATACAAAACGATCCCAAGAAAGGCGAGCGCGATGAGCACGGCAAACATCAGCGGGTAGTCGCCATTGGTTGCGCCCGATTGAAACAGCGACCCCAAGCCCTTGCCGTGAGGTGAGATGATCTCAACCAAGTTGGTGCCGATAAACGCCAGCGTCACTGACACTTTCAGCGCGCCGAAGAACTCGGGAAGGGTCTTGGGTAGCGCGATCTTGCGAAAGATCGTCAGCTTTGAGGCCCCAAGCGCGCCCAGAATATCGCGATATTCCGGCTCAAGCGTGGATAGGCCAATCCCGACCGAAACGGCGATGGGGAAGAACGAAATCAGAAATGCCATCAGCACGGTGTTGAAATCATGCTGGCCGATAAACAGCAGCGCGAGAACCGGCACCAAAGTCGCCTTGGGGATCGCGTTGAAGCCCACCAAAAGCGGATAAAGTGCATCGCGCGCGGTCTTGGAAAACCCCATCACCATGCCCAGCAGCGTGCCAAACACCACCGCCAGCGCCAGACCCGCCACCGTGCGCCACAAGGTCTGCCAACTGTCGATCAGGAACAGTTTCCAGTATTTCTCGTAGGCGGCGGGCAGGTCCGAGGGCGAGGCCATCACGTAATTGGGCCAGTTATTCGCCCAGACGATGAACTCCCAAAGCGCCAGAAACGCGATGATCGACAAAAGCGGCGTGGCGATTTTCTTCCAATCCATCAATGCACCCCTTCTTCGCGACCCTGCGCGATGCGGATCTGATCGCGCAGCACATGCAGCATATCGACCGCTTTGGGCTGATAAAGAATGTCGATTGTGCGATCCCCCGGCAGATCGACATCAAGGACATATTGCGTGCGCGCCGGACGCCCTGACAGCACGACCACCTGATCGCCCAGAAACACGCTTTCGCGCAGGTCATGCGTGATCAGAACGGCGGTGAAAGGTTCGGCGGCGCGTAAGTCGCGCATCGTCTGCCACAGATCTTCGCGGGTAAAATTGTCAAGCGCGCCAAAGGGTTCGTCCATAATAAGCACTTCGGGTTTATGCACGATGGACCGGCACAGGCTGGCGCGTTGGCGCATCCCGCCTGACAGTTCCGAGGGGCGCTTGTTCTCAAACCCATTCAGCCCGACCATCTCAAGCAGATGCTCGGCACGCGCAACTTTATCAGCGCGCGCCATCCGCGGCGCGACAATTTCCAGCGGCAGCATCACGTTTTCCAAAATGCTGCGCCATTCCAGCAGTACCGGGTTTTGAAACGCCATGCCCACCGTCTTGCGCGGCCCGGTGATCTTTTCGCCATGCAGAAAGACCTCGCCCTGATCGGGCTTCATCAGCCCCGCCACAAGACGCGTCAGCGTGGATTTTCCGCACCCCGAAGGGCCGACCACCGCGCAGAACTCCCCCTCGGGCACCGAAAGATCAAGCCCCTCCAGCACCGGAAGCGGCCCGTTCTTGGTCTTGTAGGCGTGCGTGACGCCGCGAATGTCGATGAGCGTATCCATGAACCTGCCAAACGGAAAAAAGTGGGGACGAGCAGAGGGAGGAGCCGCCCGCCCCCGGGAGGATCAGTCGATCTTGAGGCTGCCATCTTTGGGCAGATAGGTGCTGTCAAAATAAAGCGCCGCATCGGGGGCAGTTTGGAAATCATAGACCAGTTTGGTCTGTTCAATTGCTTTGTCCATGCGGGCCGGATCAATGCTGCCCATGCCATTTTCTTTGACGAAATCGGTCAGGACGTTGGCATCAATTGCCATCTGCAAGCGCTCGGTTTCCATATCCTTGTCCGCCGCCGGGTTGCGTTTGATCAGCGCATCCACCGCCTTGCCCGGATCGGCGATTGCGGCCTTCCAACCCTTGGCCGTGGCCGTGATAAAGCCCGAGATTTCCTCGGGATGGGCCTTGGCGTAATCGGTATTCACGATGATCGCATTGCCATACAGTGCCACGCCATAATCGGCCATCAGCATGATCGACTGCTGATCCAGCGGCACGCCAAGGCGTTTCAGATTGAGCGTCGAGGAAAACGAGAACCCCGCAATCGCATCGACTTTACCCTGTGCCAGCATCGGCTCGCGCACCGGGAAGCCGACCGGATCGACCTTGATCTTGTCCATGTCCAGCCCGGTCTCGGCGGCAAAGATCGGAAATTGCGCCCAAGCGCCATCCGGCGGCGGCGCGCCCAGCACTTTACCCTCAAGATCCTTAGGAGTGTTCACGCCCAGATCTTTGCGCCCGACAATCGCAAAAGGTGGCTTGTCATAAACCATCATCACCGCCGTAACCGGCGCGCCGGGGTTTTGATCGAGGAATTTCATCAGCGAGTTGATATCGGCAAAGCCCACCGGATAGGCACCCGTTGCAACCTTTGGAATCGCATCAAGCGAGCCTTTGCCCTCGGAGATTTCCACATCAAGACCCGCATCGCTGTAAGACCCGTCATCTACCGCCAAGAAATACGGGGCTGACGGGCCTTCGAATTTCCAATCGAGAGCAAAGGGAAACTTGGTTTCAGCCTGCGCGAGCGTCGCGCTAAAGCCGACAAGCGCTGCCGCGATCATGGGGAATTTGGGGGAAAACATCGCGATCCTCATTGTCAGCATCTCGGCCAAATGGGCCGTTTCATATGATCGTGCGCACAATGGGCCGGGGCGAAAGCGAATAGGGATTTGGCCCCGATGCCAAGGCGCCAATCACGGCGGGGTGATGGAATTCTGGGCGAAAAACTGTACGATTGCTAGTTTTTCTTGCATAACCTGCGTTCAAAGGGCGATGCGGAGCTGCAAAAAACCCTCCTCGTCCAACTCTAACGGGCTCACCTCAAGCCCCGTCTGTCCAAGCGCTGCGAGGTGGTTGATGGCATCAGGGGCGGTGCGGCACATCACACTGGTGCCCGCCATCGAGGCAAAGCGCCAAACCCGTTGCGCCGCGATCTGCAACGGCTTTGAGCCGCGCGCCTCGTTCATCAGCAGGTCTCGTATTTTCACGCTAGGGCCGGGCAGGGGAATTGGGCGACCGATCACGCCAAGGCGCGCGCATTGGGCAAGCCGATAGCTGCTGCTCAGCAGCACAAATTTTTGCTTATCCGTAACGAGTTGACCCTGATAGCGCAGATCACGCACCCGCCCCGGCCCTGTATGGCGCAGATTGCCCTCAGTATCATAAAGCGCCGGGCGTGAGATATCGAATTCATATGTCACACCGAAAATAACGTCGAAATTGTAACTCGGATAGGTTTTGTCGCGCAGCCAACTGTCTTGCGAGTCCGAAGGTATTTGATGAAAGCTACGCGCCGAATGTTCCAGCCATTTGCGCAGTTCGGCCCCCGAAATTTCAATCGCGGCCAGTGTGTTGTTGAACAGATACAGATCGTCAATATGGTTGATCCGCAGTGGTCCGGGGGCGATGGACACATAGTTCCCCGGCCCGCGCCGCCCGCCTGCCTTGAACGAGGACGCTGCGCATAATAGCGGCAACTCAGCCTCGGGCAACCAGGCCAAAGCACGCGTGGCATAGCGCATCTGAGCGCGCGCGAACAACGTCAGGCAGGGATCGGCCCCCAACAGCGCGAAATAACTGTGCAGCGGACTCTCCAGCGTGCCGATTTCGCGCCGGATATGGGCCAAAGTGCTGTGATGGGCATGTTCGCAGGCGGCGATCACGGCGGGGGCCTCTGTCGCGCGGGGCTTGCGTAATTCAGCCCGATGGCGCGCGATGTGCCACGGCCCGCCCGCTGTTTTCTCAAGCGTCAGATCAAGCACGCCGAGATGATCGCCATACGCCCCGGCATTGAGCGCGGGCTTGCCATTGAGCGTGGCGCGGATCGGATCAATGCCCTCGCCGACGGGTGTTTTTGGATCAGGAAAGCACTGATGGTCATGCCCGGCTAAAATTACGTCGATCCCGTCGACGGCGGCGATATCAACGGCGGTGTTCTCTGGCTTGCAGCAATGGGGGGCAACAGGGGGCAATGGCGCGACCCCGGTATGGGCCAGCGCGATCACCAAGTCGGGTTTGGCGGCCAAAATAGGTTCCATGAGCATACGCGCGCAAGCGACGCTGTCGCAAAAACCAAAGCCATCTGCCCCTTCGCTTTGTACGAAAGAGACGGGTTGCTTTGGCAAGAAACCTATCACGGCGATGCGCAAACGATGGCACGCCCCACCGCTGTCGCGCATCTCGCGTTCCAACATCACCCAAGGCGGTACGACCAGCGCGGGATGGGCACGCCGCGCGGCAACCGAGAGTTCAAGATTGGCGCTGACAATCGGAAAATGTGCGGCCTGCACGGTCTGGTTGAGTTGCTCAAGGCCGAAATCAAACTCGTGATTGCCCAACGTGCCCGCGTCATAGCCCACCGTGTTCATCGCCGCGATCATCGGGTTGATGGCTTGGCGATCTGCGCCCGCGGCCTCTCCCCAAAGCTGGGTCAGGGGCGTGCCTTGCATGAAATCGCCATTGTCAAACAGCAAGCAGTTGGGGGATTGACGGCGCGCCTGCGCGATCTCGCCAGCCAGCGCAGCCAACCCAGCGCCATCGCTGGCGCGATCGGTAAAATAGTCATAGGCACGCACGTGACCGTGCAGATCCGTGGTCTCAAGAACACGCAGCGCGAGTGTCACCGTCTTCGCGCAGGTGTCATCCTGCGGCGCATAAAATGGCAGCCCTTCCATTACTATCCCTTCGCCGCTGTAATGCGACAGTGTGCAGCCGCTCGTTGACCGAGCTGACCTATTCCCCTTGATGCAACCTAGGGTAGAGTCAGACGGATCGCCAGTCAGTAAATTCCCCGTTACCAATTTTTCGAAAAATACCGTGCTGTCTTGCAACACCTCTGTGACTGGCCAAGTCTGCGGCGATATGGGATGAGCGTTGCTAAAAGGAGCCCGGCCATGTTTCGCGCGCGCACACACATCTCAGCCCACCAAAACGATCGTCCCGCTTTTAGCGGTGAAAATACGTTGGATCGCTACGCCGAATTGCGTCGCGATCCGCTGGTTTTGGGCGGGATGCGTGCGAAATCCGACACGCGCATCTTGCCGATCTGGCGCGGGCGACCTTTGATCACGCCCGAAGGGTTGGGCTTGCTGGCCCCCGATCACGCGCTGTTTGACGCCCTTGCTGGCCCCGAGATTTTTCTAGGCGGGTTAACGGGCGAACCGGCGGGCGCGTTTTTCGCCCGCGATGTTTCGGCCCATGACCTTGATGGTTCGTTGCCCGAGGGGGCTGCGTTTTTCGACGCCAGCGAGCAGCATCACCCGAGCTTGCCTGACAGCTACCGCTTTGCCGAGTTGCGCGGCGCGATGGCGCGGCTGGATGCGCTGGAGGGCGAACTCGCCGCTACCGCGCGTTCGATGTTTGAATGGCACCGCACGCACGGGTTTTGCGCGGTCTGCGGTGCGCCCAGCCAGATCGAGGATGCAGGATGGCAACGGCGCTGTTCCAGTTGCGGCGCGTCGCATTTTCCGCGCACGGATCCGGTTGTCATCATGATGATAACAAAAGGAAACCGTCTGTTGCTGGGGCGCTCTCCGGGCTGGCCTGAGGGGATGTACTCCACGCTTGCGGGATTCATGGAGCCGGGTGAGACGGTGGAAAAGGCAGTGCGCCGCGAGGTGTTTGAGGAAACCGGCGTGCAGGTCGGGGCGGTGCGCTTTGTCACCTCGCAGCCTTGGCCCTATCCGTCTTCGCTGATGCTGGGCTGTCACGGCGCGGCGCTGAGCGAAGAGATCACCGTCGATCCCACCGAGATTGAGGATGCGCTTTGGATCACCCGCGAGCGGCTGCTGGAGGTCGTCGCAGGGCGTGACGCGATGATTTCTCCGCCACGCGTTGGCGCAATTGCGGGTTGGATGATGCGTCAGTGGCTTGCGGATCGTCTGGTTTAAGGCCAGTTTGCGCGCGATCCCTTGGGGTGCAGTGTCAGGAGTGAGCGTATGAAGTTTTCCACCCGCAAAGATATCGCGGCCCCGGCCGATTTTATTTTCGACCGGCTGGCAGATTTCGGCTCGTTTGAACGGATCGCGATGCGCCGTGGAATTTCGCTTAAACGCCTTGATACGCTCGCCGTTCCGGACGCCGGGATGTCATGGGAGATCGGCTTTCGCTTTCGCGGGCGAGAGCGCCAGATGATCACCGATCTCGAGATCTTTGAGCGCCCCGAGGCGTTAGCCTACGCTGGCAAATCCAGCAGCTTTGAGGCGCGCCTCGAAATGCTTGTGACCGAGCTGTCCAAGACCCGCTCGCGCATTTTAACCGCGTTGGAAATCAAGCCGCGCACCTTGGGCGCACGACTGATGGTGCAATCCGCCAAGCTGGGCAAAGGTAATCTGGACCGGCGATTCGATGAACGTATCGGCCATTTCGCCCATGATATTGAGCGTCAGGCCGAAAAAGCCGCGCGGTTCTAAGTCATTGCGCATCAATCTTTGCGGCGCGGATCGGCAGGGTAGACGCCCAGAATTTCCAGATAATCGGTGAAGTAATCAAGTTCCTCCAGCGCACGCGCAAGCGCGGGATCGTCAGGATGCCCCTCGACATCGGCATAAAACTGCGTCGCGGTGAAATTGCCGCCCACCATGTAGCTTTCCAGCTTGGTCATGTTCACACCATTGGTCGCAAACCCGCCCATCGCCTTATACAGCGCGGCGGGAATGTTGCGCACGCGAAACACGAAAGTCGTCATCATCAGGTCGCCGCGCGGGGTCAGATCGGCGGTTTCGCCCATGATCAGGAATCGCGTGGTGTTATGGGCGTTATCCTCGATGTGGCGGGCGAGAATGTTTAAGCCATAGGTCTCGGCTGCCATATCCGAGGCCAAAACCCCGACCTCACGCGTCTGCGCCTGCGCCAGTTCCGCCGCCGCACCTGCGCTATCGGCAGCCGCCTCGCCACGAATATTATAGCGCGACAGGAAACTCGCCGCCTGCGGGATCAAAACCGGATGCGCGCGCACCTTTGCCAGCGCTTCTATCTGCACGCCGGGCAGGGCCATCAGGCTGATATGAACGCGCACAAATGCCTCATCCACGATGCGCAGCCCGCTTTCGGGCAGCAGACGGTGAATGTCGGCCACGCGCCCGTAGGTGGTGTTTTCCACCGGCAGCATTGCCAGATCCGCCGCGCCGGTTTTGACCGCATCGATCACATCCTCAAAGCTGCGACAGGGCACTGGCTCTAGCTCGGGGCGCGCGTCGCGGCAGGCTTGGTGCGAATAGGCACCCAATTCGCCCTGAAAGGCGATGCGCCCAAGGATGGCTTCGCCCAATGGCGTGCTGTGTGTGTTTGACATTGGGCGCTCCCTTTGGCTAAAGGGCCGCAACGTATTTTTGGCCCAAGCTGTGCCTAGCCCGCCTAGCCTGTGAAGAAAAGAGGGCTTGGCCAAGGCGCATTCCCCCTGCGATGCAAGATACTTCACGCGGGGGAAATAGGGGGCAATCACATGAATTCCGATCACGACAAGTAAAGTTCGCTTGATTTGCCACACCTCAAGCGGGTAGATGCAAGAGACAAAGACGACATATCCAGGGACGGAAAATGTTCAAAACGATGACCCTCACAAAACTGGCTGGCGCACTTTTGGGCGCGTTGCTGTTCTTTCTGTTGATGTCTTGGGCATCGAGCGCGCTGTATCACGTTGGCGAGGCCGAGGATCATTCCGGGGGCGAACATGATGTCGCAGCCGCTGGCCCTACGATGTCCGCAGCGCCCGGCGATCTGCTGGCAACCGAGGGTGACGCAGTTGCCGAGGCCGAGACTGAAGCCGTGGAAACCGTCATTCTGGGCGATGGCGATGCTGGCAAGGGTGAGAAGGTTTTTAAGAAATGCGCCGCCTGCCACAAACTTGACGGCAAGAATGGCGTTGGTCCCCATCTGGATGGCGTGATCAACCGTCCGGTCGCCTCAGTTGCCGATTTCAACTACTCGGATGCGATGAAATCGCATGGCGGTGAGTGGACGCTTGAGACGATCAACGACTATCTCACGAACCCCAAAGAATACGTTCCCGGCAACAAGATGTCCTTCGCGGGCCTCAAGAAAGCCGAAGACCGCAATGACGTGATCGCGTATCTGCAAGAACACACCCAATAAGGCGCGTTCTGTGTGATCTGTTGCGAGGGCCGTTCCCGAGGAGGGGGCGGCCCTTTCACATTTGCGCGCGCCGCCTTACAGTTTCGTAACTTGCCCGCGAGGGTGTCGGGCCGCTAGCTTGGCCGCGATGCCATCCTTGGCGGCGTTACAACGGAGTAGATGTGAATGGTGCAGGCGCGAGTGGCGGTAAAAGCCGATGAGATGGCACAATCCAACCCGATTGCAGGCAGCGCCTTGGCGTTGATTGCGGGGGCGATGATCTGGGTCGGGCTGGCGCTGGGGGCACATGCGCAAGACGCAACGCCTGCTGTTGCACAGAGCGACGCGGGGCAGGGCGATGTGATCACCACCTACGGCATCGCCACGCTGGGATCGCTGAAATACCCTGCCGATTTCGCGCATCTCGATTACGTCAATCCCGATGCGCCCAAGGGCGGGGAAATCTCGGAATGGTCGCCCGGTGGTTTTGATAATTACAACCCTTACTCGATTCAGGGACGCGCCGCCGCATTGGCCTCAGCCCCGCTGGAATCGCTGATGGAGGGCACCGCCGATACTGTGGGCGAGCTATACTGCCTACTCTGCAAAAGCTTGCAGTACCCCGCCAGCAAAGATTGGGTGATCTTCACGCTGCGCGACGGGATCACGTTCTCTGACGGCGCGCCGCTGACCGCCGAAGACGTGGCATTTTCCTACGATCAACTGCGCGAAAAGGGCCTGAGTTCATTTCGCGCTGTGATCGCCCAGCAGGTGAAATCGGCTGAAGTCATCGACCCCTCCCATATCAAATTCACCTTTATGCCCGATGCGCCGCGCCGCGATATCATTCAGGCGGTGGGCAGCTTGCCGGTGTTTTCTAAAGCGCAGTTCGAGCGCGACAAGATCGACCTGTCGCAGACCTCGGATGTGCCCTTCATCGGGTCCGGCCCCTACATGTTTGACAGCGTCAAAAACAACCGTGCGATCACATGGAAACGAAACTCCGATTACTGGGGCGCGGATCTGCCCATCAACAAGGGCCGCGCGAATTTCGATCGCATCCGCATCGAATATTTCGGCGATTACCAATCGGCGTTTGAGGGGTTCAAGGGTGGCACCTACACCTTCCGCAACGAGGCTAGTTCCAGCATCTGGGCCAATGGCTACAACTTCCCCGCCTTGGAAAAAGGCGAGGTGGTAAAGGCCAAACTGCCCGACGGCAATATCGCCTCGGGGCAGGCATTCGTGATCAATCTGCGGCGCGCGAAATTCGACGACATTCGCGTGCGCGAGGCGCTTGGCCTGATGTTCAATTTCGAGTGGTCCAACGAGACGCTGTTTTACAGCCTCTATGATCGCGTCGAAAGCATCTGGGAAAACTCCGATCTGCAAGCCAGCGGTAAACCCTCGGCTGAGGAGGTGAAAATCCTCACACCGCTGGCGAGCGATCTGCCTGCGGGCGTCCTGACCGATGATGCGGTGATGCAGCCCGTGTCTGGCAAGCGCCAACTCGATCGCAAGAACATGCGCAAGGCTGCCAAGCTTCTGGAAGAGGCGGGTTGGATCGTGGGCAGCGATGGGATGCGGCGCAATGACAAGGGTGAGGTGCTATCGGTTGCGATCCTCAATGACAGCCAAACCTTTGACCGGGTGATAACGCCTTACGTTCAAAACCTGCGCGCGCTGGGCATTGATGCCAAGATGGACCGCGTCGATGACAGCGAATATGAAAACCGCCGCCGCGCGCATGATTTTGACCTGATCACTACGCATCTCGGTCAAGACGAAATTCCCGGCTCCAATTTGCAGCAATATTTCGGCTCCAAAAGCACGGGGGATGTGTTCAACGCGATGGGCTTGCAAAACCCGGCCATCGACAAGCTGATTTTGCTGGTTGAGCAGGCGAAAACCCATGACGAGCTGACCCCACGCGTGCATGCCCTTGACCGCGCCCTGCGCGCGATCCGCTTCTGGGTGCCGCAATGGTATAAACCCACCCACACCGTTGCCTATTACGATATGTATGAGCACCCGGAAACCTTGCCGCCCTATTCGCTGGGAGAGCTGGATTTCTGGTGGTATGACGCCGACAAGGCCAAGAAACTGAAGGCGGAAGGTGCGTTCTAAGCCACCCCGCCGCTAACCGAGCAGAGGGCCAGATATGGGCGCCTATATCCTGAGGCGATTGCTGATGGTGATCCCCACGTTGTTGGGGATTATGATCATCAACTTCACGCTGACGCAATTTGTCCCCGGCGGGCCGATCGAACAGGTGATCGCGCGCGTGCAGGGCGAGGCAGATTCGATGCGCAATATCTCAGGCGGGGGCGATGCGGGCACGCAGGGCCAAGGCGGCGTCGATGATAGCGGCTATCAGGGCGCGCGCGGTATCTCGCCCGAATTGCTCAGCCAGCTTGAGGTGCAGATGGGCTATGCGCGCATCACCTGCGACAGCAGCTTTACCGGTACGCCTGATCTGAACAACCCTGCCTGCCAAAAGGAAGAAATACCCGGCTGGGAGCGGTTTTTCATCATGATGAAAAGCTATGCGACCTTCGATTTCGGCAAGAGCTTTTTCCGCAATGAAAGCGTGATCAACTTAGTGCTGGATAAGATGCCGGTCTCGATCACTCTGGGGCTGTGGTCGACGCTGCTGGCCTATCTGATCTCAATCCCGCTGGGTATTCGCAAAGCGGTGCGTGACGGGTCAAAATTCGACACCTGGACCAGCGGCGCGATCATCGTCGGCTACGCCATCCCCGGCTTTTTGTTCGCGGTGATGCTGATGGTGTTGCTGGCGGGTGGGTCGTATTGGAAAATCTTCCCGCTGCGCGGCCTGACCTCGGATGACTTCGACCAGCTCAGCCTTGTTGGCAAGGCGCTCGATTACCTTTGGCACATTGCGCTGCCCGTGACGGCGACGACGATTGCCAGCTTTGCCACAATGACGCTGTTGACCAAGAATTCCTTCCTAGAAGAGATCAACAAGCAATATGTGATGACCGCGCGCGCCAAGGGGTTAAGCGAGAAAAAAGTGCTCTATGGCCATGTGTTTCGCAACGCGATGCTGATCGTGATTGCAGGCTTTCCGGCGCAATTCCTCGGCGTGTTCTTTGGCGCCTCGATCATCGTCGAGACGATCTTTTCGCTCGACGGGCTGGGCCTGCTGGGCTTTCAGGCGGCGGTGGAGCGCGACTATCCGGTGATTTTCGGCACGCTCTATATGTTCGGGCTGATCAGCCTTGTGGTGAATATTCTGTCCGACCTGATGTATGTCTTTGTCGATCCGCGTATCGACTTTGAAAAGAGGGCCGGATGATGCGCTTAAGCCCGCTCAACGCCCGCCGCTGGCGCAATTTCAAAACCAACCGCCGCGCGCTGTGGTCGATGATGATCTTTGGCGTGCTGTTCATCGGCGCGCTGCTGGCCGAGTTCATCGCCAATGACAAACCGATCGTGGTAAACTATCGCGGCCACTACTATTTCCCGATCTACAAGTTCTACCCCGAGACTGCCTTTGGCGGCGATTTCCGCACGCAGGCGATCTATCGCGACCCCGCGGTGCAATGTCTGATCGTGACGGGGGGCAATGAGGCGTGCTTTGACGACGACCCCGAAGCGGTGATGACGCGGGCGCAAAAAACCGGAGAGGTGGACGGCGAAAAGATCGAAAAGGGGTGGATGATCTGGCCCGTCATTCCCTATAGCTACAACACGATCAACGATGTCGGCACCGCCCCCTCGGCACCCGACAAGGACCATTGGCTGGGCACCGATGACACCGCGCGCGACGTGCTGGCGCGCGTGATTTACGGCTTCCGCACATCGGTGATGTTTGCGCTGATCGTGACGGGGGTGGGATCACTTATCGGGATTTCGGCAGGCGCGGTGCAGGGCTATTTCGGCGGCAAGGTCGATCTGTTCTTCCAACGCATCCTTGAAATCTGGTCCTCCACCCCCTCGCTTTACGTCATCATCATCCTGTTCGCGATTTTGGGGCGCAGTTTCTGGCTGCTGGTGTTCGTCTCGATCCTGTTTGGCTGGCCGGCGCTGGTGGGCGTGGTGCGCGCGGAGTTCCTGCGCGCGCGCAATTTCGAATATGTCCGCGCCGCGCGCGCGTTGGGCGTATCAGATCGGGTGATCATGTTCCGCCACATCCTGCCCAACGCGATGGTGGCGACGCTAACGATGTTGCCATTCGTCATCACCGGGGCGATCGGGGCGCTGGCCTCGCTCGATTATCTCGGCTACGGGCTGCCCAGTTCCGCGCCCTCGCTGGGTGAACTCGCGCTGCAAGGCAAACAGCACCTGAACGCGCCTTGGCTGGCGTTCTCGGCCTTCTTCACCTTCGCGATCATGCTGTCGCTTTTGGTCTTTATATTTGAGGGCATCCGCGACGCGTTCGACCCCAGAAAGGTGTTTCGATGAAACCGGTTCTCGAGGTCGAAAATCTGCGCGTATCTTTCGTGTCCGAGGGGCGCGTGTCGCCTGCGGTCAAGGGCGTCAGCTTTAGCGTCAGCAATGGCGAAACCGTGGCGCTGGTCGGTGAATCCGGATCGGGGAAATCGGTCACGGCGCTGTCCACGGTGGCGCTTCTGGGCGGCAGCGCTAAGGTCGAGGGTTCGATCCGCTATGCCGGGCGCGAGATGATCGGCGCGTCGGAACGCGAACTGATGGCCACGCGCGGCAATGATATCAGCTTTATCTTTCAAGAGCCGATGACCTCGCTCAACCCGCTGCACACGCTGGAAAAGCAGATCACCGAAAGCCTGTCGCTGCACCAAGGCCTGCGTGGCGCGGCGGCGCGGGCGCGTGTGATCGAGCTGCTAGAAAAGGTCGGCATCCCCGATCCCGAAACCCGTCTGGCGGATTATCCCCACCAGCTTTCGGGCGGGCAACGTCAACGCGTGATGATTGCAATGGCGCTGGCCAACGGCCCCGATCTGCTGATCGCGGATGAACCCACGACCGCGCTGGATGTGACCATTCAAGCGCAGATCCTTGACCTGCTGGCCGATCTGAAACGCGATATGGGGATGAGCCTGCTGTTCATCAGCCATGATCTGGGTGTGGTGCGTCGTATCGCGGATCGGGTCTGCGTGATGCAGCATGGCGAGATCGTCGAGCAAGGCCCGACCGAAGAAATATTCGCCAATCCGCGCCACCCCTACACCCGCAAACTGCTAGAGGCCGAACCCACGGGGCTGGCCGATCCGGTGCCGGAAAATTCCCCCGAAATCGTGCGCACCGAGCATCTCAAAATCTGGTTCCCCATCCAGCGCGGGTTGCTGCGCAAGACGGTGGGCCATGTGAAGGCGGTCAATGACGCCTCGCTTTCGGTGCGCGCGGGCGAGACGTTGGGGATTGTAGGCGAAAGCGGGTCGGGCAAGACCACGCTGGCGCTCGCGATCATGCGGTTGATCGCGTCCGAGGGGCCGATCCTCTATGATAACGAGGATATTTCGCGCTGGCAGGCGGGGCGGTTGCGCGCGTTGCGCCGCGATATGCAGATCGTGTTCCAGGACCCGTTTGGCAGCCTCAGCCCGCGCCTGACGGTCGAGCAGATCATCGCCGAAGGGCTGACGGTTCACGGTGTCGAGAAGGGGCGCAATCGCCGCGATATGGTGGCCGAGATCATGACGGAAACCGGCCTCGACCCCGCGATGATGGAGCGCTACCCGCATGAGTTTTCCGGTGGTCAGCGCCAACGCGTCGCGATTGCGCGCGCGATGATCCTGCGCCCCAAGGTGGTGGTGCTGGACGAGCCGACCTCGGCGCTGGATATGACCGTGCAGGTGCAAATCGTCGATCTGCTGCGTGATTTGCAGCGCCGTCACGGGCTGGCCTATCTGTTCATCAGCCACGATCTGCGGGTGGTGCGTGCGCTGAGCCACAAGATCATGGTGATGAAGCGCGGCGATGTCGTTGAGGCAGGTCTAGCGCGCGACCTCTTTGCCAACCCGCAAACTGCCTATACGCGCCAGTTGATGGTGGCCGCCTTGGGCGAGACGGCGCTGGAAACGGCCTGAGCATGAAAATCCTGTTCGTTCACCAGAACTTTCCCGGTCAGTTCCCCCATCTCGCCCCCGCGCTGGTGGCGCGCGGCCATCAGGTGATCGCGCTGACCTCTGAGACGAACAAACGCCCGTCGCCGGTGCGGGTGGTAAAATACCGCAAGCCCGACGAGGTCAAACTCTCCTCTGGTCTGACCCGGCTTTACGCGCAATCCGCCGAACGGGGCGCGCGCGCCGCCCTTGCCGCGCGCCAGTTGCGCGACAAGCACGGCTATGTGCCCGATGTGATTTTTGGTCATTCCGGCTGGGGCGAAACGCTGTTCCTGCGCGAGGTCTGGCCCGAGGCGCGGCTGCTGGTCTATGCCGAACTGATGTATCGCACGACCGGGCTCGATACCGATTTCGACCCGGAATTTGCGCGCTCCGGCCTTGAAGCAAAGGTGTCGACCGTGGCGCGCTCGGCGCATCTGGTGCAGTCGATGGTGCAGGCCGATGCGGGGTTGTCACCCACGCAGTTTCAGGCCGACACCTTCCCGCCCGAGCTGCGCGCCAAAATCACCGTGTGCCATGACGGCGTGGATACCGACCGCCTTGCGCCGCGCGCGGATGCCAGTTTTACCGTGCCCGGCACCACGCGCATCTTTCGCCCCGGCGATGAGGTGGTGACATTTGTGAACCGCTCGCTTGAACCCTATCGCGGCTTTCATAGCTTCATGCGCGCATTGCCAGAAGTGCTCGCGGAACGCCCCAAGGCGCATGTGCTGATCGTCGGCGAAGAGGGGCAAAGCTATGGTGCCGCACCCAAGGACGCCAAAAGCTGGAAGCAGAAATTCCTCGCTGAGGTCGGTGACCAGCTTGATCTGAACCGCGTGCATTTTCTGGGCCGCATTCCTTACGCGGATTACGTCAACCTGCTGCATGTCAGCCGCGTGCATGCCTATCTGACCTATCCGTTCGTGCTTAGCTGGTCGCTGATGGAATCAATGGCGGCGGGCTGTGCGGTGGTGGCCTCTGATACCGCGCCCGTGCGCGAGTTGATCGCTGATGGCGAGACCGGACGGCTCGTGGATTTCTTTGACATCGCAGGCTGGTCCGAGGCGCTGATCGCGGGGCTGAGCGCCCCTGAAACCTATGCGCCCATGCGTGAGGCCGCGCGCCGCCATATCGTCGAAAGCTATGATCTGAAAACGATATGCCTGCCGCGACTGATTGAGTTTGTCGAAGGCGCGCGCAGCTAGGCTCTGCCGGGGCAGGGGAAGGGCGCCCGGAGTCCCAGACGCCCGATCCGGTTACCCAAAATCGCGCCTCAGATCGCCGAGCTATGGCTGGAAGCGGACATGTCATAGGCGTCGAAATTGCGCGCGATCATGCGCGTCAGCGGGCGGCCTTTCGCGGGGATCCGCAATCCGTGCTCGGTCATTTCGACCATGTCACCGAACTGCTCGACACAGGCGGCAAACATCTGCGTCAACTCATCCGGCTTGGCACCAAAATCGCGCACCAGCTCATCCGTCTTAATCTCAAAATCCGACATCAGGGCTTCGATCATGCGCCCGCGCAGCTTGTCCTCATCGCTAAAGGCATGCCCGCGCGCGGTGGAAAACTGCCCATCGCGGATCGCGCCAGTATGTTTCGACGTGGCCGATGCGTTTTGCGCATAGCCTTGCGGGAAACGCGAAATCGACGAAGCGCCCAGACCGACCAGCGCTTCGGCCTGATCGTCGGTATAGCCTTGGAAATTGCGCCGCAACTTGCCGTTTTTCTGCGCCATCGCCAAGCCATCCGTGGGCAGCGCGAAGTGATCAATCCCGATTTCGTCATATCCATCGGCCACGAACAGATCGCGCGCGACTTCAAACAGCTTAAGCCGTTCTTGCGGCGTGGGCAGGTGATCGGACGGGATCATCGTTTGCCGCCGCGCCATCCACGGCACATGCGCATAGCCATACAGTGCTACGCGATCCGGCCCGAGCGACAGCAACTGCTGCACCGAATTGGCGATCTTGGTGGGGGTCTGATGGGGCAGGCCATACAGGATATCGGCGTTCAGGCTGGCAACGCCGCGCTCGCGGATCATATCCACGGCAGCTTTGGTAATCTCGTAGCTTTGCTCGCGTCCGATGACTTTCTGGATCTGGGGGTCGAAATCCTGCACCCCGATCGAGGCGCGGTTCATGCCCGCACGCGCAAGCGCGTCCATCCGTGAGGCGTCGATCTCATTGGGGTCGATTTCAACCGAGAATTCGGCCCCTTCGCCCATTGGCACCACGTCAAACACCGCATCGGCCATGCGCGACATCATATCCGCAGGCATTAAGGTCGGCGTGCCACCGCCCCAATGTAGCCGCGACAGCATAACGCCGGGGGCCAGACGTTCGCGCAGCATCTCCAATTCCGCCAGCAAAACCTCGGAATAGGCGCGCACCGGCTCATCGCTTTGCGTGCCCTGCGTGCGACAGGCGCAGAACCAGCACAACCTGCGGCAGAACGGCACATGAAGATAGAGCGAGATCGACCCACCCGCCGGAATCTGTTCGATCCAGCTAGAAAATGTGTCCGGACCGACGCCACCAGCAAAATGCGGTGCTGTCGGATACGATGTGTAGCGAGGCACTTTCGCGTCGAAAAGGCCAAGCTTGGCGAGTTGCGATTCCTGTTTCATAGACCTATCTTTAGATATAAGACCCGCGAGAGAAATTGACACAGATCAAGACGAAAGTCCGTATGACTCATGACGACGTTCATCCTGTCTCGCTGAATTGCGGGGACTGTCCGATCCGCCATCGCGCGGTCTGCGCACGCTGTGATGCGGATGAGATCGACGAACTTGAGGACATCAAGTATTACCGCAGCTTTGAGGCCGGTCAGACGGTAATCTGGGCAGGCGACAAGATGGATTTCGTGGCCTCGGTCGTGTCGGGCATCGCGACGCTGACGCAGACGCTTGAAGACGGGCGCACACAGATGGTCGGGCTGTTGCTGCCCTCCGATTTCGTGGGCCGTCCGGGGCGTTCTGCAGCGGCTTATAGTGTTACCGCGACCACCAATATCCTGATGTGCTGTTTTCGCAAAAAGCCGTTTGAGGAGATGATGGAGCGCACGCCCCACATCGCCCAACGGCTGTTGCAGATGACGTTGGACGAACTGGACGCGGCGCGCGAATGGATGCTGCTTTTGGGGCGCAAGACCGCGCGCGAAAAAATCGCCTCGCTTTTGTCGATCATTGCGCGGCGTGATGCCTCGATCACAGCGAATCAAGGCCAGATGACCTTTGATCTGCCCCTCACGCGTGAGGCGATGGCCGATTATCTGGGGCTGACGCTGGAAACCGTAAGCCGCCAAATCTCGGCGCTCAAGCGCGACGGAGTGATCGTGCTGGACGGTAAGCGCCACGTCACCGTGCCTGATATCGACCGGCTCTTGAGTGAGGCGGGCGATGACAGTGATGGCGGCTTGCCGATCTAAGTCGCCCTCGCGTCAGGCTTTGGCCTCAAAGATCGGCTCGAATCCGCCCCACATCATGCGCATCCCGTCAAAGGGCATTTCGCCCATTTCCTGCCAGCGCGGATCGCTTTCCATTGAGGCGAAACACTTATCCGCCGCCGCGCGGTCGGGCCAGCGAATCCATGAGACGACGACTTTCTCACCGGCTTCACGCTTTACCGCCATCGGAAACGAAGTCACCTTGCCCTCGGGGACGTTGTCTTCCCAGCATTCGGTCATTTCGAGCGCGCCAAAATCAGCGAATAAATCCCAACTCTTGCGGGCCATCTCGATATAGCGGGCCTTGTTCTGTTCTGGCACGGCGGTCATGAAAGCAGTCACGTAGCTCATTGCAACCTCCCTGTTTACCTAAGGTAAGGGTCGCATGAAGAGGTGCGCGCGATCAATGAAAAAAGGGCGCCCGGCAAAGCGCCCTTTCATCCGTTCGCGAATTCTGGCCGAGGCTCAGTGCGCCATGATCACCGGCACATCAGCCATTTCCAGCATATGACGGGTTGCGCCGCCCAAAATTGCCTCGCGGAAGCGCGAATGCCCGTAAGCGCCCATCACCATCGCATCTGCACTGCTGTCGCGAATATGCCGGTTCAGCACATCTGATACCCGCGGCATCGTTTTCGACAGCACCGTGACCTCGGCATTGACGCCATGGCGCGCCAACATCTGGCTTAGCTGACCGCCGGGATCCGAGCGTTCGGGGCCATGCGCGGGCGGGTCGATCACGGTAATATCCACGAGATCCGCCGATTTGAGCACCGGCAGCGCCGCACGCACCGCGCGCATCGCCTCATGTGATTGATTCCACGCAATAACCACGCGTTTGGCGGGGATGTCGCCATCATAACCATCGGGCACAATTGCCACGGGCACCTGACCCTCGAACAGGGCGGCTTCAATCGCGGCCTCCAACTCGGGACCGCGACCCTCGCCATATGGCCGACCCATCAGGACAAGATCGGCAAACCGCGCGCGCAACCCCACAACTGTGGACATCGCCCCGATCTGCGACACGACGACATCAGCGCCCCAGCGAATATCTTCGGCGTCAAGTCGGGCGCGCACGGCCTCATTTGCTTTGCGCGCATCATCTTGCGCGCGATCCATCGTTTCTTGCTGCACGAAGGCTGTCGCGCCCGCGTAGTAATATCCCGTCTGGGTGCGATCGATTCCCATGCACAGCACGTCAAGATGCGCATCGCGCCGACGCGCAACCGCCACGGCCGCATCCAACTGCGATGCTGCGACCTTGGGGTCGGTGACAATCGTCAAAATCGTCTTGTAGGACATAGCTCACTCTCCGCGCTTACAAATTCCGGTTTCAGCAGAGTAATCCTACCAGATTGTAAGCACTTTGATACGGATCAAGCCACGTGTCGGATAAATCACAAAACTGCGACCAAATCGCGCAGTCATGTCGCGAACATTTGATGCAGATCAAGGCATCGTGCATACCTAGAGGCCAGAAGAACGACAGTCACGCTCTGGGGATTCTCGCATTGCGACTCCACACCCCGGAGAGAAGACATGACGAAGGGACGCACAAAATGTGGGATTATATCAAGCTGATTGCGCTTGGCCTTGTGGCGGTGATTGCCGCCATCGCGGCTGGTAACGCGCGCGATCTTTCTTATCAGGTGAACGCGGTCGAGATTTTGCTGGCAGCAGCAATCGCGTTTATCTGGGTGCTACGCACCATGGGGACCCGTCAACCGGCCCCGCAGAACGAGTATTTCGATGGCGTGGTTCGCGCCGGGGTTATCGCCACAACCTTTTGGGGAGTGGTTGGTTTCCTCGTAGCCGTCATCATTGCGTTTCAGCTGGCTTATCCGGTGCTAAACTTCGAATGGGCGCAAGGCTATCTGAACTTCGGCAAACTTCGCCCGCTGCACACGTCAGCGGTGATTTTTGCATTCGGTGGCAACGCGCTGATCGCGTCGAGCTTTTACGTTGTGCAACGCACCTCTGCTGCGCGTTTGTGGGGCGGTGGGCTGTCGTGGTTCGTGTTCTGGGGCTATAATCTGTTCATCGTGCTTGCCGCGTCCGGCTATATTTTGGGCGCAACGCAATCCAAAGAATATGCAGAACCGGAATGGGTCGCCGACGTCCTGCTTACGATTGTCTGGGTCAGCTACCTGCTGGTCTTCATGGGCACGATCTTCAAGCGCAAAGAACCCCATATCTACGTCGCCAACTGGTTCTATCTGTCGTTCATCGTGACCATCGCGATGCTGCATCTCGTCAACAACCTCGCCGTTCCGGTGTCGTTCTTCGGCTCGAAATCAGTGCAACTCTTTGGTGGTGTGCAAGATGCCATGACGCAGTGGTGGTATGGTCATAATGCGGTGGGCTTCTTCCTGACTGCAGGCTTCCTTGGCATGATGTACTACTTCGTGCCCAAGCAGGCTGAACGTCCGGTCTACAGCTACAAACTGTCGATCGTTCACTTCTGGGCGCTGATCTTTCTGTACATCTGGGCGGGTCCGCACCACTTGCACTACACCGCGCTGCCCGACTGGGCTGGCACGCTGGGCATGGTGTTCTCGATCATCCTGTGGATGCCGTCCTGGGGTGGCATGATCAACGGCCTGATGACGCTTTCGGGCGCATGGGACAAGCTGCGCACCGATCCGATCATCCGTATGATGGTGGTTTCGGTCGGCTTTTACGGCATGTCGACCTTTGAAGGCCCGATGATGTCGATCAAAGCGGTGAACTCGCTGTCGCACTACACCGACTGGACGATCGGTCACGTGCACTCGGGCGCGCTTGGCTGGAACGGCATGATCACCTTCGGCACGCTCTACTTCCTTGTGCCGCGCTTGTGGGCGCGTCAGGGCCTGTATTCGCTGAAACTCGTGAGCTGGCACTTCTGGCTCGCCACCATCGGGATCGTTCTTTACGCTTCCTCGATGTGGGTTGCGGGGATCATGCAAGGTCTGATGTGGCGCGAAGTGGACAGCCAGGGCTTCCTTGTGAACGCCTTTGCCGACACCGTGGCCGCGATGCACCCGATGTTCGTCGTGCGCGGACTGGGTGGGGTTCTTTACCTCGCTGGTGGCATGATCATGGCCTATAACTTGTGGATGACGGTTGCTCGTCAGCCGCGCGTGGAAACGCGCTCGGTTGCCGCCGTGCCGGCAGAATAAGGAGAGGACAGAATGGGACTTCTCGATAAGCACTCCGTCCTTGAACGGAACGCGACACTACTTCTGATCTTCGCCTTTCTCGTCGTCACCATCGGCGGCATCGTGGAAATCGCACCGCTTTTCTACCTCGAAAACGTTATCGAGGATGTCGAAGGAGTGCGACCCTACACGCCGCTCGAATTGACGGGTCGTGACGTCTATGTCCGCGAGGGGTGCTATCTGTGCCACTCGCAGATGATCCGTCCGATGCGCGATGAGGTGGAACGCTATGGTCACTACTCGCTGGCAGCAGAAAGCCAGTATGACCACCCGTTCCAGTGGGGCTCCAAGCGCACGGGGCCTGACCTCGCGCGCGTGGGTGGGCGCTACTCGGATGCGTGGCATGTCGATCACCTCGTGAACCCGCAATCGGTCGTGCCGGAATCGGTGATGCCGAAATACGGCTTCCTCGCGAACCGGATGATTGATGGCCGCTATATCGACGAGCGTCTGGAAACCGATCTCACGGTGGGTGTGCCTTACGACTCGGATATGATCGCAAATGCGAAAGCGGATCTTGCCGCTCAGGCCGATCCCGACAGCGATTATGACGGGCTTTTGGAGCGCTATCCAAACGCCACCAATGTTCGCAACTTCGATGGCCGTCCCGGTCTTTCCGAGATGGACGCGCTGATCGCCTATTTGCAGGTGCTTGGCACGATGGTCGATTTCTCGACCTTCCAACCCGTGGCTAACCGGTAAGGGAACGCAAAAATGGACTATCATATCTTCAGGGAATTCGCGGACAGCTGGTTTCTGATCTTCCTGTTCGTGTTCTTCCTCGGGATTGTGCTCTGGGTCTTCCGGCCCGGTTCGCGCAAAACCTATGAGGATACGTCCGACATTCCCTTCCGGCATGAAGACAACCCCGCCAGTTCCTCCGTTCCCGGTGAAAACCGGGACCGGGGCGAATGACGGCGCCACGTTAGGTAAGGAGGCGTGGAATTATGAGCAAAAAACCGACGAAGAAAAAACACGAGGTCGAGACCACTGGTCACCAGTGGGACGGCATTGAAGAGTATAATAACCCGCTGCCGAAATGGTGGCTCTATACCTTCTATGTCTGCATCATCTGGGGCATCGGCTACTCAATCGCCATGCCGGCATGGCCGATCTTTAAATCCGGAGCGACGCCCGGCCTTCTCGGGTCATCGACCCGGGCTAATGTGCAGGCCGATATCGACAAGTTCGCCGCTATGAACAAGCCGGTGCAAGAAAAGCTGGTTGCGGCCAATCTGGATGAGATCGCCAGCGATCCCGAACTGAAGAACTACACCCAGAACGCGGGTGGGGCAGTGTTCCGGACGTGGTGCGCACAGTGCCATGGTGCTGGCGCGGGCGGTAATCCGGGCCTTGGCTATCCCAACCTTCTAGATAGCGACTGGCTGTGGGGTGGCACGATGGAGGATATCCACTTTACCGTCACGCATGGTGTTCGCAACGAAACGGACCCCGAAGAAGAAGCCCGCTTTTCGCAGATGCCCGCGTTTGGCAAAGACGAGATCCTCGAAAAAGAGGAAATCGATCAGGTCGTGCAATATGTCCGCAAGATCTCGGGTCAGGACAACGACGCCAATCTGGCGGCCGCTGGCGAGACCGTGTTCATGGACAACTGTTCGGCATGTCATGCTGAAGATGGCACCGGCGATCAGGCACAGGGCGCGCCCAACCTGACGGATGCGATCTGGCTGTATGGCGGCGATGTAGACACGATCACCTACACCGTGACCAATGCCCGCGCGGGTGTGATGCCCAACTGGAACGAGCGTCTGTCCGAAGCCGACATTCGCGCCGTTGCCTCTTATGTCCACAGCCTCGGCGGTGGTCAGTAACACTAATCCCTTGGGGTTTCGGCCCCTCGGGTAGCACCGGCACCCCCGTCCTGTTCGCGCGTTTCCTGGGGGCGCCGGTGACCTTGATCAAGAGGGTCCTGAAAGGGGCCCTCTTTTTCGTATCGGAGGTTACCTAAGGTGTATTCTGACCATATCTTTTGACGGCGCAAGGTTTTTATCGCGCTGCACGCCGATGTGATTGCGGCGCGATTGCAGTTCAGGTCGATCCAGCCGCGCCGCGACCAGAAAGCTCTGCGCCCAGATCCCGATCATGCGCGCATCCTGCGAACGCGATCCCAAAGCGCGGGATGCCGGGGCAGGGTGTGATGGCCGATCCTGTGCTCGGGTGAGGGCGCAAGATCGTTGCGCGGCGGGGCCAGCCCTATGCGGGCGAAAAGCATCGTAATCTCTGGCGTAAGTGTTACTTTCATTGTCATTCTCCCAATCGCTATATTTCATATAGAAATGATGCCTGAAATTTGACAAAATGCGACTCAGGAAGATTTTCGATATGTAAACTGAGTTTACGGTAATGGATTGGCGCTCTCTGCCTTCGCTGTCGTCCTTGCGTGCGTTTTGCGCCTTTGCAGAGAGCGGCTCGGTTGTGCAGGCGGGGCGCGCGCTGAGTGTCAGCCATGCCGCGATCAGTCAACAATTGCGCGCCCTTGAGGCTCATCTTGAGGTCAGCCTCGTTGATCGTTCACGCGTGCGCGCGCAGCTCACCGCCGAGGGACGCCAGCTTGCGCAGGCTCTGAGCGAAGGGTTCGGTCTGATTTCCGCTGGCGTCGATGCGCTGAGCACACAAGGTGACATGCGCCCCTTGCAGATATCGACAACGCCCAGCTTTGCCTCGGCATGGCTGCTGCCCCGCCTGCCAGAATTTCGCGATGCCCATCCTGAAATCGGTCTGTCCATTGATCCCTCTGCGCGTGTCAGCACCCTTGCCCCCGGTGGAATTGACATGGCACTGCGCTATGGCACTGGGCGGTGGCCCGGACTTGAGGCGCGGCTGCTTGTGCGCTCGCCTGTTGTCATTGTCGCGACGCCCTCGCTGGTGGGGCAGGGGTGCTATGCCCAGCCCGCCGATCTGTGCTGTTTTCCATGGTTGCAGGAACTGGGCACCAACGAGGCCAGCGAGTGGCTGGATCGCTTCGGGATCGCGCAATATGCCAGCAAGGGCATTCTTTCGATGCCGGGGAACCTGATGCTTGAAGCGGCGCGGCTGGGGCAGGGGGTTGCGATCTCGGCACGGATTTGGGTCGAGGACGATATCGCTGCAGGTCGGCTGCGGTTGTTGTTTGAAGACGACGAAGAGAAGGGCTACTACACGGTGACGCGACCGGGTGTGATGCGACCGGCTCTGCGCGCCTTCATCGGCTGGCTGCACAAGGCCGCGGCCGCCACGTTCTGAGTGCAAAAGCCTAATTCCTGCATCCTAAATCTGTCTTTTTGACGCAGGTCAAAGTATTCACATCTGTGTCATAACAAAAGAATCCCAAGACGCAGTTTAATCATACGGAGAGAGTCGTGAGCTCCACCGAACCAGTCGAACCCCCGCAGCTTTACGCTGCCCGAGAGCCGATTTTCCCCCGTCGGGTGAAAGGTCAGTTCCGCAGCCTCAAGTGGATTTTAATGTCCTTGATGCTTGGCTTTTATTACATCACGCCGTGGATTCGCTGGGATCGTGGGCCGGAACTGCCCGATCAGGCCGTTCTGATGGATCTGGCAAACCGGCGCTTCTTCTTCTTCATGATCGAGATTTGGCCGCATGAATTCTACTTCGTCGCCGGTCTGTTGATCATGGCGGGGCTGGGGCTATTCCTGTTTACCTCGGCGCTGGGGCGTGTGTGGTGCGGCTATGCCTGCCCGCAAACCGTCTGGACCGATCTGTTTATTCTGGTCGAGCGCTGGGTCGAGGGCGATCGCAACGCGCGCATCCGCCTGCTGCGTCAAAACTGGAACGCGGAAAAAATCCGCAAGCGCGTGACGAAATGGGTGTTGTGGCTGTTGATCGGCGTGGCGACCGGCGGGGCGTGGGTGTTTTACTTTACTGATGCGCCGACGCTGCTGAACGACTTGGTGCACGGCACCGCATCCCCTGTCGCATATATTACCATCACTGTTGCGGCGCTGACCACGTTTGCCTTCGGTGGCTTCGCACGCGAGCAAATTTGCATCTATGCGTGCCCATGGCCGCGCATTCAGGCCGCGATGATGGACGAAGACACCATCACCATCGCCTATCGCGAATGGCGCGGTGAGCCGCGTGGCAAGCTGAAAAAGGGTGAACATGACCCGACGCAGGGCGATTGCATCGACTGTATGGCGTGTTTCAACGTCTGCCCGATGGGCATCGATATTCGCGACGGCCAGCAACTGGAATGTATCACCTGCGGGCTGTGCATTGATGCATGTAACGAGATGATGGACAAAATCGGCAAGCCGCGGGGCCTGATCGGCTACATGGCGCTGAAAGATGAAACCAACGAAAAGGCGGGCAACCCTGTCATCAACGTTTGGAAGCATATTCTGCGCCCGCGCACGCTCATGTATTTCACGCTTTGGGGTGCAATCGGGGTCGGTCTTGTGGTGGCTTTGTTCATGCGCTCGCCGATTGACTTCAACATCACGCCAAACCGTGACCCGCTTTATGTAGTCGAACCCAGCGGCGAGATCCGCAATATCTACACGCTGCGCTTGCGCAACAAGGCGGGCGAGGCCACGACTTTCCAAGTCACCGCTGTGGCCCCTGATGGCGTCGATCAAAACGCGATAAGCGTTGTGCTCGAAGGGCAACAGGGCAACACCGTCACTGTGCCTGCCGATGAAACGATGACCCAGCGGCTTTATATTATGGCCAAACCCGGGTCGGTGCCTGCAACTTCGGATCGCACGGAAATGCGGATCTGGATTTCGGACACCGCCAGCACAGATCGCGTCTCAACCGACACGGTCTTTAACGGAAGGGCACAGTGAGCGAGATGGCTAAACCTTTGACCGGTCGGAAGGTTCTGTTGATTGCCGTCAGCGCCTTTGGCGTGATCATCACAGTGAACCTTGTGATGGCGTGGAATGCAATCTCAAGCTTCCCCGGTCTGGAGGTGAAAAACTCTTACGTCGCCTCGCAGGTGTTTGACAAAAACCGGGTCGCGCAAGAGGCGCTGGGATGGGTCGTGGAACCGGAGTATTCGGATGGCAAGCTTAGCCTTGTCATCCGCGATAAGTCGGGGCTGCCTGCGAAAGTCGCCTCGCTTAAGGCTGTGGTCGGGCGCACCACGCATATGCGCGACGATATCACGCCGACATTCGATTATGTCGGTGGTATCTTTGTGACCCCGCTACAGCTTGCGCCCGGCGCGTGGCTGATCCACCTTGATGCTCAGGCCGCTGACGGTACGCAGTTCAGCCAGCGGATTGATTTGTTCGTGAAAGGCTGATGCGATGACGGTCTCTCCGGCCCCATCCAATGCAAACGACTATGAGGCAGAGCGCGTCTCTGCCTCGGCTTGCCCCGCCTGTCTGGCCGCGCCTTCGGCGGAGCAACTGGCGAAATCGGGCGATATCAAGGGCGCGCGGATCATGCTGTCGCTGCCCACGGCCCATTGCGCGGTCTGTATCACTGATGTCGAACGCGAGTTGATGAAACAGCCCGGCGTGAAATCGGCCCGCGTGAACCTGACGCTTAAACGCGCCTCGATCGATGCCGAGACGGGCGTCGAACCCGCCGGGCTGATCGCGGCGCTTGATAAAATCGGCTATGAATCGCACGAACTCGATCCCGGCATGCTGTCTGCCACCGAGGCCGATAAACGCGGGCGCGATCTGTTGATGCGCATTGGCGTGGCCGGGTTTGCGATGATGAATATCATGCTGCTCTCGGTCGCTGTCTGGTCGGGCGCGCAAGATGCCACGCGCGATCTGTTCCACTGGGTTTCAGCCGCCATCGCGATCCCAACGATCATTTTTTCCGGCCAGCCGTTCTTTGCCAACGCCTATTATTCACTACGGGGCGGGCGGCTTGGCATGGATGTCCCGATCTCGCTGGCGATCCTGCTGGCGCTTGGGATTTCGCTGTTCGAGACGATGCATTCGGGCGCGCATGCCTATTTCGAAGCCGCCACGATGCTGACCTTCTTCCTGCTGGTGGGGCGCTATTTGGATTATCGCACCCGCGCCGTGGCGCGCTCGGCGGCTGAGGAACTGGCCGCGCTCGAAGTGCCCCGCGCCACCGTTTTGCGCGAGGGCGTCGAGGTCGTGGTACCCGTGGGTGAACTGGTCGTGGGCGATCTAATGCGCGTGCGCCCCGGTGGCCGCATTCCCGCAGATGGCGAGGTGATCGAGGGGCATTCCGAATCCGACCGCTCGCTGTTGACCGGTGAAAGCCTGCCCGTGCAGGTCGGCCCCGGCATGGTGCTTAGCGCGGGCGAAGTGAACCTGACCGGGCCGTTGCTGATCCGCGTCACGGCGGCGGGCAAGGATAGCTCGCTGCACCGGATGGCCGATCTGGTGGCGATGGCCGAAAGTGCCAAGACGAAATACACCTCGCTGGCCGAACGTGCCGCGCGCGCCTATGCGCCGATTGTGCATATCCTGTCCTTCACCGCGTTTTGCGCCTGGGCTTGGGTGACGGGGGGCGATTTCCGCCTTGCGATCAATATCGCCGCCGCTGTGCTGATCATCACCTGCCCCTGTGCGCTCGGTCTGGCCGTGCCTGCAGTGGTGACAGCGGCAAGCGGCAAGCTGTTTCGCAAGGGGTTGTTGATCAAAGACGGCACCGCGCTGGAACGTCTGGCCGAGATCGACACCGTCGTTTTTGACAAGACCGGCACGCTGACCATGGGTGCGCCGCGCCCGCAAAACCTGTCCGAACTTGCGCCCGAGGCGCTGTCCGTCGCGATGGCACTGGCCGAGGGCTCGTCGCATCCGCTGGCGCGCGCGCTGCATCAAGCCGCGCTGGGGCAGGGGGGAACGCCTGCTGCGCTGGATGACATCCGCGAGGTGCCCGGCTACGGCGTCGAGGGCCATTGGCAAGGGCAGATCGTGCGTCTGGGCCGTGCCAACTGGAGTGGTGCGGATGAGGGGACCAGCACGGCGACCCACCTCAAAATCGGCGATGCGGCCTCCGTATCGATCCGCTTTGTCGACAGCCTGCGCCCCGGTGCCGAAGAGGCCGTGGCCGGTCTCGCCGCGCAGGGGAAATCGGTCTGGCTGGTGTCGGGCGACGTGGAACCTGCCGTCGCCGATCTCGCCCAGCGGTTGGGGATAGCGCAATATCGCGCAGGGACCTTGCCGATGGAAAAGGCGCAACTGGTCGCCGATCTGACGCGTGAGGGACGCCGCGTGCTGATGGTCGGTGACGGGCTGAATGACACGGCGGCGCTTGCGGGAGCGCATGTGTCGGTCTCGCCCGCCTCGGCACTGGATGCCGCGCGCACGGCCTCTGATATCGTGCTGCTGGGGCAGGACTTGGCCCCCATTGCCGAGGCCGCGCGGATTGCCAAACACGCACGCCGCCGGATCAAGCAGAACTTTGGCATCTCTATCATCTATAACGCGATTGCGGTGCCGCTGGCACTGATGGGGCTGGCGACGCCGTTGATGGCGGCGCTGGCTATGTCAGCCAGCTCGATCACCGTCTCGCTCAATTCGTTGCGGCTACGCTAGGGGGACGCCATGAATGTGTTGATCTATTTTATTCCGATCTCACTGTTCTTGGGGGGCATTGGGCTAACGGCCTTTTGGTGGTCGATCAAGAACCGGCAGTATGACGATCCCAAGGGCGATGCCGAGCGCATCTTGTCGCATGAGTTTGACGACCGCCCCAAGCAGGACTGACGTAGGCCCGGGGTGCAGCCCCTCGTGATGTTTCGCAAATTCGGAGCATGGCGAGCCATGCGCGTCGTGTTGCACTCAAAGAAAAGCCGCGTCCGACTGTATCGGCGCGGCTTTTCCGTTTGGGTTTTGGACGCAGGATCAGGGGCCGATCAGGTTACAATCCATGCCGCGTGCTTGCAAGCGGGCGCAGGCGAGTTGCGCGCTGTCTTGTGTCATGCCGACGAAATTCGCCTCATAGCCGGTTTTGCGCGTTGCGACCTTGCGCAGCGCATCGCCCAGCGTGTCGCTATCCATTAAGGCGGTGGTTAGCAGATGGCGCTCGGCGGCAAAGTTCGATCCGAACAGCCCAAGGCTGACGCCCCAGTTGCGCCCGCCCGAACTGGAAAGCCGGGCCACAACGCGCGGCTTGGCGGCGGGGGCAGGGGCCTCGGGGGTGAGGGCTGCAAGGATAACCTCGGACGGTTGATCCGTTGCACCGTTCTTGGCCATCGCGGTGGTTTCGGGCTGCGGTTTGGTGGTTTGGGCAAAGCCCGGCGTGGGTTCGACAGCATCGCCCTCGGCCTTGCTTTCATCGCCCAGATCAAGCGCGCGTGCCTGCGCCAATTCCATCGTTTCGGGTTGCGGTGCGGTGTTTTGCACAAATTTCGGCCCCGTCGGCGGGGCGGCGGCGGCGTTGTCGGGTTCATACGAGGCCAGTTGAATATCGCTCGGCTCGGCGCTCGCGGCATCGCTGGCGGCTGCCTGTGCCAACGGCGTAGCACCGGTGACTTCGGCAGGTTTGGCCTGCTGGGCTTGCGCCATCTGGATCGCGCGCGGCGAGGCCATCGGACGCGGGCTGGCCGATATTTCTGCGCCAATACCAACATCGCTGCCCGCATCGGCAACCTGAATTTCGGGCGCGGCGGTATCGGTTTCTTCGGCCACATCCTCGGGCGTGTCCGCTACGCTATCATCGACCTGATCGCCCTGCACAGCCGCAGCCAGTGCCAGCGCGATTGCATCGCTATCCGCGCGCGGCGGCGAGGGGCGGTTGTCGGGACGCGGGCTTTCTTTGGGGGCCAGTTTTTGCGCCACCAGCATCGGAGCGGAGCCCATCGGGCCAAGATATTGCGGAACTCTGGGGGGCAGAACACGCGCATTGGAGGGCGCGCGTTTAAAGCCCATATTCAACAGATCGGCCATTTTCGCATTGCGTTGCGCCGTCGAGGTGCCGCCAAAGACGGTCGCGATGATACGCTCGTTTCCGCGCTTGGCCGAGGCCGTCAGGTTGAAGCCCGAGGCCGAGGTATAACCCGTCTTGATCCCGTCCGCGCCCTGATAGGCGCTTAGAAAACGGCGGTTGGTGGAATAGACAGTCGCGATTTTGGCATTCGCGGAATGGCGCGAGAAGATATTGTAATACTGAGGAAAATCGAAAAACAAATGACGGCCCATGATGGTCATGTCATGGGCAGAAGACAGGTGCCCCTTGCGCGTCAACCCGTTGGCATTGACGAAATGGGTGTTCTTCATCCCAAGCTGCTTGGCAGTACGGTTCATGCGCGCGGCAAAGCCAGCCTCGTCGCCCCCGATATAATCGCCAAGGGCGGCGGCGGCATCATTGGCTGATTTGATTGCGGCGGCGCGGATCAGATAGCGCACGGCGATCTTCTGCCCCGGACGCAAACCCAAACGCGACGGCGGCTGCGAGGCAGCGTGTTTGGTCACGGTGACGATGGAATCGAGGCTGAACTCGCCATGCTCGATCGCCTGAAACGTGATGTAGAGCGTCATCATCTTGGTCAGCGAGGCCGGGTGCAGGGGCGTATCGGCGTTTTTCGAATACAGCACCTCGCCCGAGCGCATATCCATCACCATCGCCGCATAAGGTGCAGCCATCGCGCCCAACGGTGCGAAAATTACCAATAAGAATACAAACAGCCCTTGACGGACCCAGCGCGCTAGCGTGGTCACGGTTCTTGCCCTTTCACTGCCTCGATGCCCCGATTTTTATATGCCGCATCGTTGGCGGCTTTGGGGCTTGATTTCCGATCAGCCTAGCATGTGTATTGCGACCTGAAAACTCTCTATTTTCAAGCGCTTTCACTGCGACATTCATGCAATACTACTAGATGTAGGGGGTGACCCGCCGCGGCCCCCTCTAGTGGTGGTGGTTTGGCGAAAATTCGTCACTTTTCCCTTCCGACGCGTCAGTGCGGTTTTCAGCCGAGACGGATTGCCTCAGGACTGCGTGTCGATCTGCGCGATCAACGCAGGCAGAGCGCCCAAATCAGCCAATTGCGCAAATCGCGGATGCGTGTCGGGGGCGGGCGCATGTTCAAGCGCCCATGTCATTTCATGGGGAATATGCACGCCCCAACCGCCCGCCTCGATCATCGGGATCACATCGGATTTCAGCGAATTTCCCGCCATCACCCCCTGCGCCGCGCCGTGGCCGTGACGCGCGAACACCTGCGCATAGATCTCGGGCTTTTTGTCAGACACGATTTCCACCGCATCAAACAGATCGCCCAGACCCGATTGCGCCAATTTGCGTTCCTGATCAATCAGATCGCCCTTGGTGACCAGTACCAGCCGATACTGCCCAGACAGCGCCTCGATCGTGGCGCGCGCATGGGGCAGCAGATCGACGGGATGGCTTAGCATCTCACGCCCGGCGGCCAGAATTTCGGCGAGAACCGAGGCCGGCACACGCCCCTCGCTAACCTCAATCGCGGTTTCGATCATCGACAGGGTAAAGCCTTTGACGCCAAAGCCGTAATGGGAGACGTTGCGCCGCTCCGCCGCGATAAGGCGGTCGGCCAAGTGATCCGGGCCTTTCCTATCCTGCGGCATATGATCCGCCATCAACGCGGCAAAATGCGCCTGCGTAAGCTGGAAAAACCGCTCATTGTGCCAAAGCGTATCATCCGCATCAAAGCCGATTGTGCTGATTTGCATCACTTGCCCTTATCTTAAGCGCGCCCAGAGTCTTTTCATATGTCACGAAGGCCCTATATTCCGCCAGAGCCCTCAACGATTCCTGATCTGGCGGAGATGCCTTGACTGAGCCGTTTTACATGATGTCGCATGACAATGAGGATGACCGCGAAGACGAGACCGGTGTCGCCACTAAGACCCGGCCGAAAACGCAGCGTCCGCCGATGTATAAGGTGATGCTTCTCAACGATGATTACACGCCGATGGAATTCGTCGTGCACATCCTTGAGCGGTTCTTCGGCCTTAACCATGCGCAGTCCTTCGAGATCATGCTGACGGTCCATAAAAAGGGGCTGGCGGTGGTCGGGGTGTTTAGCTTTGAGGTGGCGGAAACCAAGGTCGTGCAGGTGATGGACTTCGCGCGTCGCCATCAGCACCCGCTGCAATGCACGATGGAAAAAGAGTAACCCCTTTGTTGTGTGCCGCGATGGCGCTGTGCTTGCTATTGTTGCGCCCCGGCCCTAAGGGACGGGCGCGTTTTGTTATTGGGATACCCAGTCGCCTATGAGCCAATCTCGTCTGTCTTTCGCCCTTTCGGCATCTGATACGCTGCCCGAGCACGGGCAGATTGCGCTGTTTGCGCCCAGTGCTGCGCTGGATCTAAACGCTTTGCCGTTGGATCGTTTGGTAGCGTTCCAACCCTTCAAGCCCGATCATGACGCATTGGCCGCGCGCGGTGTTGCGATGGCGCAGGAGCCAGCGGGGCCGTATGCGGCGGCTGTGGTCTTTGCCCCGCGCGCCAAGGCGCAGGCGCGTGCACTGCTGGCGCAGGCCTGTGCCTGTGTCACGCCGGGTGGCTCGATCTATATCGACGGCGCGAAATCCGAGGGCATCGACTCGCTGCTGCGGGAATTGCGCGGGTTGGTAGTGCTGGATGCGCCCATCGCCAAGGCACATGGTAAGATCGCACGCTTCTCCGCCGATCCGAAGGCGCTGGCCGATTGGGCCGCGCGCGATATCGCGGCGGCACCGGGGTTCGTCACGCGTCCGGGTGTGTTTTCCGCCGATGGCGTTGATGAAGGCTCGGCCCTGCTTGCTGCCTGCCTGCCCGAAACGCTGCCCGCGCGGGTGGCCGATCTGGGCGCGGGTTGGGGCTGGCTGGCCGCGCAGGCCCTTGCACGACAGGGCGTTCAGGAAATCGCACTTTATGAGGCTGACGCCTCCGCGCTTGATTGTGCGCGGCGCAACATCACCGACCCACGCGCGCAGTTTCACTGGGAGGACGTGACGCGCCTGCCCGCCGGCGCGCGTTATGATGCGATCATCATGAACCCGCCGTTCCACAAAAGCCGCGACGCCGAGCCGGGCCTGGGCGAGGCATTCATCGCCGCCGCCGCGCGTCTGCTGACATCCTCGGGTGTGCTGTGGATGGTGGCCAATCGACATCTTCCTTACGCCGATGCGCTGGCCAAAACCTTTCGCGAAATCCAAGAGGTTACGCCGCCAAGCGGGCCGTCCACACGGTTTCGCATCACCCGCGCCCAAGGCGTGATCAGCGCGCGCGAGCAAGCCCGCGGCGCACCCCCGCCGCGCCCCTCTCGCACTAGGCGTTAAACGCCGCTAAACTCCACCAGACTCAAAGCTAACCCATTGGGAGAGAGCCATGTCGCTGTCCATTTCTGGCAAGACTGCCATCGTTACCGGGGCCGCCCATGGGATCGGGCTGGCTGTTGCGCGCCATTTCCTTGATCGCGGCGCGCAGGTGATGTTTGCAGATATCGACGAAGAAAAGATGGCCTCGGAATTGGGCGAAAGCGCAAAATCCGAAGGCCCCGCGCGTTATTTCGCAGGCGATCTGTGTCAAAAACTAACGGTGAAAAACCTGCTGTCGGCGACAGTCGATGCCTTTGATCGCATTGATATTCTAGTCAATACCGCGCGCGCCTTCGCGCCCTGTGATCCGCTGGACCCGTCGACCGAAGTGCTTGATGACATGCTGGCAAAGAACATGAAATCCTCGCTGCGGATTTCTCAAATGACCGCCAAGCGGATGATAAAACAGGCAGAGGACGAGGGCCGAGAAGAGGGCGAGATCGGTTCGATCGTGAATGTCTCTTCGCTCGCCTCGAACATCACCCAGCCGGGATTGATGGCCTATTCAATTTCGTGTGCTGCGCAAGATCAGTCGATCCGCTCGCTCGCCGTGGCGCTTGCGCCCCATCGCATTCGCGTCAATGGCGTGTCGTTCGGGTCGGTGATGTCGCGTTCGCTGCAAGATACGCTGAAAGAGAACGAGGATTGGCGCGAGGCGATCTGTGCGGGCACGCCGCTGGGTCGGATCGCGCCGCCCTCTGAGCTGGCGGAAACGGTGCAATATCTTGCCTCGTCGGGGGCAAGTTTCGTCACCGGGCAGATCGTGAAAATTGATGGCGGGCGTAGCTTGCTGGATCGCGTTCAGGTGCCTGCATTTTAAGAGATGAGATAAGGGCCGCTTAATTAGGGCCACCCGAATGAAGCGCTGCTTATTTGGCTTCTTCGGGATAAAGCGCGCGGCACTGCGCAATCTGGCGCTGCGCCAAAGCGGTCAGCTCGCGCTTTTTCGCCAAAAGATTGTCGCGCTTGCGGGTCTCAATCACGGGGTCGATCGGCACCGCGCGCCGGCGCGTAACGGTATAATCCTCAAGGCACATGCGCGGCGTCTCGACGATCTTGTCGCCCTTCTTGATCGTGCGGGTGCCGCAAACTTCCCAGCGGCTTGAAATGGTCTCATAGCTTTGCCACGCATAGCCGCGCGCAAGATTGGCCTGCACTTCGCTCAGCAACGTGTCGACGCGGCGTAACTCGGATGTGGACTGGCGGATGCAGCGTTCTTGGGGCGTGCCGCATGCGGTCAATACGATCAGCGAAATCAACAGAAGGGCAGGACGCATTGAAGTTCTCCTTTGACCCAGCTTAATGCGCGCGCGGCGCGCAATCAATCGCGCCCTTTTCGCGCACGCGCCGCCCTGATATGGATCGCGCAACCCCCAAGGAGGCCGAGATGAGCGACACAGCCGAAGATTTCGACGCCCGCAAGGCGCAGGCCAGCCAGTGGTTTTCTGACCTGCGCGACAGAATTGTCGCCGGATTCGAGGGGCTTGAGGACAGCCACACGCAAGGCCCGCTTTCTGACGCAGCACCAGGGCGCTTTGAGGTCACCCCGACCGAGCGGCGTGGCCCCGACGGTGAGGATCACGGCGGTGGCAAGATGTCGGTGATGCGCGGCGGTCGCGTATTTGAGAAGGTCGGGGTGAATATCTCGACTGTGTGGGGCGCATTGGCCCCGCGCGCACAAAAGGCGATGGCAGCGCGCGGGGTTCCCGGGATGGAGGAAGATCCACGCTTTTGGGCCAGTGGCATCAGCCTTGTGGCGCATCTGCAAAACCCCCATTGCCCGGCCGTGCATATGAACACACGGATGTTCTGGACGCCGGGCGCGTGGTGGTTTGGCGGCGGCGCCGATCTCAACCCCTGCATCGAATATGACGAAGATACCGCGCATTTTCACGGTGAGATGAAACGCGCCTGCGATGCCCATGACGGCACCTATTACGATCACTTCAAAGCTTGGGCGGACGAGTATTTCTTTATCCCTCATCGCGGCCGTGCGCGCGGTGTTGGCGGGATTTTTTTTGACGATCTCAATACCGAAGACTGGGATGAGGATTTCGCCTTTACCCAAGCCGTCGGTGCGGCGTTCCTGCCCGCCTATCTGCCGCTGATCGAGAAACGCCGTGTGCAGGACTGGTCTGAGGATGATCGCGAAACGCAGTTGCTCCATCGCGGTCTCTATGCCGAGTATAATCTGGTCTATGACCGGGGCACGAAATTCGGGCTGGAGACCGGGCATAATGCTGATGCGGTGTTGATGAGCCTGCCGCCCGTGGCAAAATGGTATTGAGCGCGGGTAGTTAGGGGGCGCTGCCCCCTTCGGCTTTCGCCATTCACCCCCGGGATATTTAGATCAAGAGGAAGGGGCGCAAGATGGGGCGTTGACGCTGGACGTACTGTTTGCGTTCGCGCTGGCTTCGGTTCTGATTGAGCTGACGCCGGGGCCGGAAATGGCTATCTGGATTTGATTGCCGCGTCTGAGCAGCGCCGCCCCGGATTGGCCGCAGTGGCGGGTTGATCTTCAATCTTTTGAGCCTCAAGGCGGCGGCGTTTCACATCGCGGTATTGCCGAGCTTCTTGTTACGCGTGACGCGGTGCGGGGTGAGGTGTCGATCCTGTCGGGCATCGCGTTGGCCGCAGCGGCTACGCATCGGTTTTTTGACGATCCAGCCCGCGTGTTTTAGGTCGTGTTTTGTCAGTTGCGCTGGCACTGGTAGCGATTTTGTTTGCAGTGAAAACAGTACGGTAAGGAGCGATAATGCACAGTCTGTTTCTATCCCTGCTCGGTTTTGCCTGCGTCGCGGCAGGCACGCCGGGGCCGAATAATATCATGGTGATGAGTTGGGGCGCGACCTTTGGGTTTCGTCGCACGGTGCCGCATTTGCTGGGGATCGCGCTGGGGCATGGGGGGATGGTGGTATTGATCGCGCTGGGGCTGGGCGAGGTGTTCATTCGCCTGCCCGCGCTGCATGACGGGCTGACGGTGTTGGCTGCGATTTACATGCTGTGGCTGGCGTGGAAAATCGCGCAGTCAGGCGCGCCGGGGCAGGGCAGCAACACGCACCCGTTCACGTTTTTGCAGGCGGCGGCGTTTCAATGGGTGAACCCAAAGGCTTGGGCGATGTCGCTGGGCGCGGCTACGATTTACGGCAGTTTGGGCGCGCTTCTAATGGGCGCGGTGTTCGTGGTCATCGACCTGATCGCGGTGTCGATCTGGACGGGACTGGGGCAAACTCTCAGCCACTGGCTTGGCACGGGGCCGCGGCTGAGAGCGTTTAACTGGCTGATGGCGGGGCTGTTGGTGGCCTCGATCGCGCTGGTGTTCATGCAGCGCTAAGCGCGCCTCAGCCGTTTCGGATCGTCTCGACCATCAGCGCCACGTTCTCGGGATCGGCATCGGGCGTGATGCCGTGGCCAAGGTTGAAGATATGCGGCCCGTTCTTGAACGCTTCGACGACGTGACGGGTTTCATCCACCAGCGCCTGACCGCCCGTGACCATGTGGCTGGGCGCGAGATTGCCCTGCACGCAGCCCGCGATTTGCACATTGGCCGCGCCCCATTCCGGCGTGATCGAGTTGTCGAGCGCCACGCAATCGGCCCCCGTTTTCTCGTGAAACCCGATATAGCCCTCGCCCGCCTCGCGCGGGAAGGCGATCACGGGCAATTGCGGGAAGCGCGCCTTGAGTTCGGCGATGATCTTGCGCGTCGGTTCAACCGCGAAATCGTGGAAATCGTCGCCCTTGAGGCTGCCCGCCCAGGAATCGAACAGCTTAACCACTTCGGCCCCGGCCTCGACCTGTTTGGACAGGTATTCGATGGTCGACTCGGTCAGCAGGTCGATAATTTTGCAAAAAGTTTCGCGATCATGCGATTTCAGTGCATGGGCCGGACCCTGATCCTTGGTGCCTTGCCCTGCGATCATGTAGGTGGCCACCGTCCAGGGCGCGCCCGCAAAGCCGATCAGCGTGGTTTCGCTGGGCAATTCGCGGCTAAGGATGCCAACGGTTTCATAGATCGGGGCCAGCGTGTCGTGAATGTCGTCTTTCGTTTTCAGCTTGGCGAAATCGGCTGAAGTGGTGGTCGTGCTAAGGCGCGGGCCTTCGCCGGTGACAAACCACAGATCAGCGCCAAGAGCTTGAGGCAACAGCAAAATATCGGCAAACAGGATCGCTGCGTCAAAGCCGTAGCGCCGGATCGGCTGCAAGGAGACCTCGGCGGCAAGTTCGGGATTGTAGCACAGCGACAGGAAGTCTCCGGCCTGTGCGCGCGTGGCGCGATACTCGGGCAGGTAGCGCCCGGCTTGGCGCATCATCCAGACCGGGGGGGTCGGCAGCACTTCACCATTCAGTGCCCGCAGGATCGTTTTCTCAGCCATTTGCGTCTCCTCTTTGCCCCTTTCATCGCGACCTTGCCGCCCATGTCAAGCGCGCGCCGTCTTGCGCGGGCCATCTGTCGCGGGTAAGCGGGAGGAATGATGCAGATGCCCGATGCGAAATCCCCGCTCAAGATCGGCACGCGCGGCTCGCCTTTGGCGCTCGCGCAGGCCTATGAAACACGTTCGCGCCTGATGGCGGCCCATGGCCTGCCAGAGGCCGCTTTTGAGATCGTGGTGATTAAAACCTCGGGCGATGATCGCGCGCAGATTGCTGCGGACATGTCGCTGAAGGAAATCGGTGGCAAGGGGCTGTTTACTAAGGAAATCGAAGAGGCGATGGTTGATGGCCGCATCGACATTGCCGTGCATTCGATGAAAGACATGCCCACCGAGCAGCCCGAGGGGTTGATCCTGAACTGCTATCTGCCGCGCGAAGATGTGCGCGATGCGTTTGTCAGCCTTAACCACGCCGGAATTGGGGACCTGCCCGAAGGCGCGGTTGTGGGGTCTTCCAGTCTGCGGCGGCGCTCGCAACTGGCCTATCGCCGCCCCGATCTGAAGCTGGTGCAGTTTCGCGGAAATGTGCAGACCCGGTTGAAAAAGCTGCAAGAGGGCGTGGCCGAGGCGACGTTTCTTGCGATGGCGGGGCTGACTCGTCTGGGCATGATCGAGGTTGCGAAATCCGCGATAGCGCCGGAAGAGATGCTGCCCGCCGTGGCGCAAGGTGCAATCGGGATTGAGCGGCGGATATCGGATGCGCGCTGCGAGGCGCTGCTGGCCCCGATCCACCATCTGCCCACCGCACAACGTCTGGCGGCAGAGCGCGCCTATCTTGCGACGCTTGACGGGTCTTGCGAAACCCCGATTGCCGGGCTTGCGATCATCGAGGGTGACGAACTGTGGTTGCGCGGCGAAATCCTGCGCCCCGATGGCTCCGAGGCGATCTCGGGTGAGGGGCGCGGCTCCATTTCCGAGGGCGCGGCTTTGGGCGATGATCTGGCGCGCCGCTTGTTGGCCAAGGCCCCCACGGGCTTTTTCGACTGGCGTTAAGCCCCCCTTGAACTTGCCCGCAAACGGGGGCAATGGGGGCGTATGTTCGCCCCGTTCCGCCCGATAGCAAAAGACCCCGCGCTGCGCTTGGCAGCGGTTTTGCTGGTGCTGTTTGGTGCCCATGCGGCGACGATGGCACCCTATGTTTCGGCGCTGGCGATCAAGGTGTTTGGCCTGTCTGACAGCGCCTATTCGGGGGTGTTGCTGATGGCCTCGGTGCTGTCGGTTTCGGCCTCGGTGGGACTTGGGATATTGGCCGATCAGCGCGCCAATCGCCGCGCCATTGCGCTGGGCACATCCGCGATGCTGATCGCGGGTTCAGCGCTAGTGCTGGCAGGCAATAATGCGGTGGTGTTCGTGATTGCCAATGCGCTGATCTTGCCACTGTCCGCCTCGATCTTTGGTCAGCTTTTCGCGCTATCGCGGCTGGCGGCCTCGACCCATCCCGAGCATGACCGCCCCGCGATTCTATCCACCTTGCGCGCGCTGTTTGCACTGCCGTGGCTGATGGTGCTGCCGATCTGGGCGGTGGTGTTTGACCATGGCGCGCCACTGACGGCGATTTACCCGGTGACGCTGACGCTGGGGGTGGCAATTCTCGCGCTGACACTGGCGTTCTGGCCGCGTGATGGGGCGACGCGCTGGCCTGACCCGAAATCGGGCCTGACCTTTCGCCAATCCCTGCGCGAAATGGCGAACCTGCCCATTCTGAGCCGCGTCATCGCGCTGGGCACGATCAACGGCGCGGTGATGCTGTATCTGGTTGTGATGGGGCTGGTCTTTGCCGCCACGCCGGGGCGCGGGGCGTCTGATACTGCGCTTTACGCGGGGCTTCTCGCGGGGCTGGAAGTGCCGTTTATGCTGGCGCTGCCGATCCTTGTGGGGCGGGTGTCGCGCACCGCGTTGATCTGGGCGGGGGCGGCCCTTTACGCGCTGCATCTGGGGCTGCTGCCGCTGCTTGCACCTACGCCCTACGTCTGGCTCCTCACGCTGCCCGGCGCGGCAGGGGGCGCGGTCGTGCTGACCCAGCCGATGGCCTATCTGCAAGACCTGCTGTCCAACCGCCCCGGCGCGGGGGCCTCGCTGATGGCGCTGCAAAAGCTGGCGGGGGATGCGTTTTCCGCAGCTGTGTTTGCAATTGGCACAGCCTTGGCGGGCTACGAACTCGCCGCAGCAGCAGGCGCTGTTTTAGGCGTGATCGGGGCTGGCGCGCTTTGGGCGATGGACCGTCGCGCCGCGCGCAGCTAAGCTCTTTCATCTAGCTCAAAATACTCCTGCCGGAGGCTCCTGCGATCGGCCAAGGACGCGCCTTTAACTGCCGGGTTGCACCTTTGCCAACAGCTCCAGAACCTTGGGTCCCAAAGCCGCGACCACCTTTTTCACGCCTGCAGGTGAGGGGTGGATATTGTCGGCCTGCATCAAGTCTTCCTTAGCGCGCTCTTCCAGCGGTGTGGCCATGATCGGCGCCAGCAGATTGGGCACCAAGACCGCATCATACTCTTTCGCAAGTTCGGGATAAATCGCGTCGAACTCGCGCTGATAATCCGGTCCGTAATTGCCCGGTGCAGGCAGGCCGGCCAAAAGCGCCGGAATATGTTTGCCCTGCAAATCGGCCAAGATCGCATCCAGATTTCCGCGCGCCTCGCTGGGGGGCAGGCCGCGCAGCAGATCATTGCCGCCAAGAGCCACGATCACTGCCTTGGTGTCAGGCGTCAGCAGCCAGTCCAGTCGCGAGCGCCCGCCCGCCGTGGTGTCACCCGACACACCGCCATTCGCCACCGTCACATCCGCGCCATGCGCTTGCAGCCAGTCCTGCAACTGTGGCACTAGCCCATCGGCAGGGTTGTCCAGCCCGTAGCCCTGCGTCAGCGAATCCCCAAGTGCGAGAATTTTGGTTTGCGCCGCGGCCGGCAGGGTCAGCAGCATTGAGAGTAGAATTCCTGCCCCCAACCGCTTGCGCATCCGACCTTTCGGCCCATATCCCTTTGAAGCAAAAGAAAGACAGGTGGCCATGGCTGACACGATCCTCGCGCTCAAAGGGGCAAAACTCGCGCTGGCGGGCAATGCTGGCACGGTCGAGATTTTGCGCGGGATCGATATCGCGATCGAGCGGGGCGAAAGCGTTGGGCTTACGGGGCCTTCTGGGTCGGGCAAATCGTCGCTCCTGATGTTGATGGGCGGGCTGGAACGCGCCACCTCGGGGTCGGTTATGGCATTGGGCCATGATCTGTCGGCGATGTCCGAGGATGATCTGGCCCGCTTTCGTCGGGGTAATATGGGGGTGGTTTTCCAAAGCTTCCACCTTATCCCGACAATGACGGCGCTGGAAAATGTCGCAATGCCGCTGGAAATCGCCGGCGTGCCCGATGCTTTCGCGCGCGCCGAGGCGGAATTGGAGGCCGTGGGCCTAGGTCATCGCGGCCATCACTACCCCTCGCAAATGTCGGGCGGAGAACAACAGCGCGTGGCCCTTGCGCGTGCCGTCGCGCCGCGCCCGGAGATCCTTCTGGCGGATGAGCCGACGGGCAATCTCGACACTGCCACGGGGGCCACGATCATCGAGTTGCTGTTTGGCCTGCAAGAACGCAATGGTGCGACGCTGATCCTTGTCACCCACGCGCCTGAACTTGCCGCGCGTTGTGACCGGATCGTTGAGCTGCGCGATGGTTTGGTTTTGACGGGTGCGCCCGCATGAATCTGGCTTTGATTATCGCCCGGCGCGAGCTGCGCGCGGGTCTGCGCGGCTTCTGGGTTATGCTGCTGTGTCTGATGCTGGGGGTGGCTGCGATTGCCGCCGTGGGGCTGGTGCGCGGGGCGATCACCTCGGCGCTTGGCGATCAGGGCGCGGTGCTGCTGGGGGGCGATGCGCAATATGAATTCACCTATCGGCGCGCCAAGCCTGATGAGTTGAAATGGATCACCGATCACGCCGAGGCGGTCTCGGAAGTCGTCGATTTCCGCTCGATGCTGTCTACCGGAATGGACGCGACCGAGCGCGCGCTGACGCAGGTTAAGGCGGTGGACGGGGCTTATCCGCTGGTGGGCCAGCTGGTGCTGGACCCACCTTTGGGCAGGGCCGCGCTCAAAGGCGAAAACGGAGTCGCCGGCATTTTCCTTGATCCAATCTTAGCGGATCGTCTAGGCTTGAAACCCGGCGATCAAGTGCGCCTTGGCGGACAAGATTTCGTGATGATGGCGCGGATTGTGCGCGAGCCTGACAGCACCGGAACCGGTTTTGCGCTGGGACCGCATTCGATTGTGGCACTCAGCGCGATTGAGGGCACGCCGCTGCTGGCCCCCGGCTCGCTGTTTGAAACTCAATACCGTGTGACCCTGCCGCCCGGCACCGATCTGGCACTGGCCAAGCGTCAGGCCGAAAGCCATTTCAAAGATGCCGGAATGCGGTGGTCGGATCGCCGCCGCGCCGCGCCGGGCGCGCAGCGTTTTGTCGAGCGGCTCGGCTCGTTTTTGGTGCTGGTCGGGTTGGCGGGGCTGGCGGTGGGCGGTGTGGGGATTTCCGCGACCGTGTCGTCTTGGGTTGAGCGCAAATCGGGCACAATCGCCACGCTGCGCGCGCTTGGAGCGACGGGAGCGACGATCCGCGCGGCCTTTTTGATCCAACTGGTGGCGCTTGGCGTGGTGGGCATTGTCGCCGGGCTGGCGCTAGGCGCGGGGCTGGTGTCTGCCGCCTCGGGGCTGATCGAAAACGCGCTGCCGATCCCGGTCGATATCCGCTTGCAACCCGGCCCGCTGGGCGAGGCGGCGCTGTATGGTGCGCTGATTGCGGCGATTTTTGCGCTGTGGCCGCTGTCGCGCATGGCCGCGATGCGCGCGGCGACGCTGTATCGTGACACGATGAACGGTCGCCGCCTGCCGCCTTGGCCGACGATGGCGCTGACCGGGGCGCTGCTAGTGGTGCTGGTCGTCGTCTCGGCGTGGTTTTCGGGGCTGTGGGGGCTGACGCTGGCCAGCCTTGGCGGGATCGCGCTGGCGCTGGCGATTCTGAGCGTCGCGGCATGGGCAATCCGGCGCGGCGCGCGCGCGGCGCAACACTTGGCGCGTGGTCGGCCTGCCTTGCGCGCGGCCTTGGCGGCGATTGGCGGGCCGCGATCCGAGGCGCGCTCGGTCATCTTGTCGCTTGGGCTTGGCCTGTCAGTTCTGGCCGCTGTGGGGCAGGTCGATGCGGGTCTGCGAGGGGCGATTGCTAATGATCTGCCCAAGATCGCGCCGGCTTATTTCGTGATCGACATCCAATCTGATCAGATCAAACCGTTCAAAGCGCTGCTGGCGAAGATGCCTGCTGTCACCAAGGTCGAATCCGTGCCGATGCTGCGCGGCGTGATTACCAGGATCAACGGGCAAGATGCGCGTAAAGTCGGCGGTGAACACTGGGTGCTGCGCGGAGATCGCGGCGTGACCTATTCCGAGACGCCGCGCGAAAAATTAACGGCTGGGACATGGTGGCCCAAGGATTACGCCGGCCCGCCGCTGGCCAGTTTCTCGGCCAAGGAGGCCGAAGAGATCGGCTTGAAACTGGGCGATGATCTCACGGTCAATATTCTCGGGCGCGATATCACGGCCAAGGTCACCTCGTTTCGCGATGTCGATTTCTCGACCGGCGGGATCGGCTTTGTGCTGACGCTGGACCCGGCGGCGCTGCGCGCGGCACCCCACACATGGCTGGCGACAATCTACGCCCCACCGCAGGCCGAGGCGCAGGTGATGCGCGATCTGGCCAAGACGTTCCCCAATATCACCGCGATCCGGGTGCGCGACGCGATTGCGCGCGTCACCGATGCGCTTTCTGCGATTGCGCGGGCGACCTCGCTGGCGGCCTCGGTTACGCTGCTGACGGGCTTTGTCGTGCTGATCGGCGCGGCGGCGGCGGGTGAGCGGGCGCGTGCCTGGGAGGCGGCGATGCTCAAGACGCTTGGGGCGACGCGCGCCACGATCCTGTTCAGCTTCGCGCTGCGCTCGGCGCTAATGGGCGCGGCGGCGGGGCTGGTCGCGATTGCCTTTGGCGGGCTGGCGGGCTGGGCGGTCGTCGATCTGGTGATGGGGGCGAGCTATCAGTTCGCGCCGATCCCTGCGCTGATCATTGTCGCGGGTGGGGTGTTGGCGACACTGGTCGCAGGGCTGGTCTTTGCGCTACGCCCGCTTGCCGCGCGCCCGGCGGGGGTGTTGCGCGCCTCTGAGTAAGGGCGCGCTCGTTGCACTTTCGGGATGCCTCTGGCGGGAGTATTTAGGGCTAGATGAAAGCGGGACCGCCCGCACTTTCATCTAGCCCTAAATACTCCCCGCGGAGCGTCCTACGCCTGACACGCGCGCTGCGGATTAGCTTAGCGCAGGCCGGTTTGCTTTAGCAGGCCGCGTTTCTTGGCCTCGTAGTAGTAGCCGCGCGCATACCACGTCATGGCGCGATCCTGCGACCCATCTGACACCAGCCATGCGCCGCGCAGATATTTCACGCCGTATTTCAGGTTGGTTTCGGCATCGAGTAAATCGCTCGGGCTACCGCGAAATCCCATACCGCGCGCGGTTTGCGGCAGGATTTGCATAAGCCCGTAATAAGGGCCGTTGCGCGCGCTGGGATGATAGCGGCTTTCGCGTTGGATCACGCGATGCGTCAGGCTGCGCGGCACCTCGTAGTGATCGGAATACTTGTTGATCAGCGCGCGCAGTTGCGGCGTTTCGTTGCGGTGCAGGGGTATGTTCTGATCGGGTTTGGGCAGCGGATGCGGGCTGCCTCCGCACGCGGCAAGGCTGGCCAAGGACAGTAAGATGAGGCGGCGTGACAGCATAAGGTGCTCCGGCATGATCTGGCGCTAGCAAAGCCCTAGATGCGCGTTAAGGAAAAGGGGGCTTGGCGCGCATCGGCGTGCAATCGCCGATCAGCTTGCAGCGCGGCGAAGTCGGAGCGCGTTGGAGACGACGAAGACGGAGGAAAACGCCATAGCCCCCGCCGCCAGCATCGGCGAGAGGCCGGGGCCGCCAAAGGGCACCAGCACGCCCATCGCGACCGGAATCAGCGCCACGTTATAGGCGAAGGCCCAGAACAGGTTTTGCTTGATATTGCGCATCACCGCGCGCGACAGGGTCAGCGCGCGCGCCACGCCTTGGGGATCACCGCCCATCAGCACGACCTGCGCAGCCTCAATCGCGACATCGGTGCCAGTGCCGATGGCAAGGCCCACATCGGCGGCGGCCAGCGCGGGGGCGTCGTTGATCCCGTCGCCTACGAACGCCACCAGACCATCGCTGCGCAGCCGCTCGATGGCATCGCGTTTGCCGTCAGGAAGCACCTCGGCCTCCACCCGGTCAATGCCTAGCGTATCGGCCACGGCCTGCGCGGTGGCGCGGGTGTCGCCGGTGACCATTGCGACCTGCACGCCTGCGCGATGCAGCGCGTCGATGGCGGCGCGGGCCTCGGGTTTAATCGGATCGGACAGCGCCATGAGCGCAACCGGTTTATCATCAAACGCCATCCAGACGGGCGTGCGGCCTTTGGCGGCAAGCGCCTTGGCGTCTGCGGCAAAGGGGGTGATATCAGCGCCCGCCTGCACCATTGCTTGCGCGTTGCCAAGCCATAGCTGCGCGCCCTCGGCCTGCGCGCGCAGCCCCATGCCCGCGAGCGCCTTGACGCGTTTGACCGGTGCGTGGGCGATGTCACGCGCGCCAGCAGCGTCAAGAATTGCGCGCGCCAGCGGATGTTCCGAGCGCGCCTCGGCCCCTGCTGCCAGCGCGAGGATTTGGTCTTCGGTCAGATCTGCGAGCGGGACCAGATCTGTCAGCGCGGGCTTGCCTTGGGTCAGCGTGCCGGTTTTGTCAAAGCCGATGATCGTGACCTCGGACAGCCGTTGCAGCGCGTCACCGCGCCGGAACAGCAGCCCAAGTTCCGCGCCCCGTCCGGTGCCCACCAGAATCGAAACGGGTGTCGCCAGCCCCATTGCGCAGGGGCAGGCGATGATCATCACCGAGATCGCGGCGACGAAAGCATGGGTGAACCCCATCCCCGCCAGCAACCAGATTACGAAGGTGCTAAGCGACAGCACCATCACCGCGGGCACGAAAACGCGCGTCACGCGATCTACCAGCGCCTGCACGGGCAGCTTCGCGCCCTGCGCCGTCTCGACCATCGCGATGATGCGCGCAAGCACGGTATCGCCTCCGGTGGCGGTCACGCGATAGCTGAGCGCGGCTTCGCCATTGATCGTGCCGCCGGTGATCGCGTCGCCCTCGGATTTGCTGACCGGAATTGGCTCTCCAGTCAGCATACTTTCGTCGATATGGCCCGCGCCTTCGGTGATCACCCCGTCCAGTGCGACGCGTTCGCCCGGTGCGAGCAACAAGATATCGCCGGTGGCGAGGGCACTGATCGGGCGCTCTTCGATACCGTTTGGCGTTTGCACGCGCGCGGTTTTGGGCTGCAATCTGATGAGGCGCGAGATCGCCTCGCCTGCACGGCCCTTGGCGCGTGCCTCCAGCCAGCGGCCCAGTAAGATCAGGGTGACGATGGTGGCGGCGGCCTCGAAATAGACGACGCGGGCAGAGGCGGGCAGGGCGTAGGGCAGCAGGGTGACGAGCGTTGAGTAAAGGAACGCCGCCAGCGACCCCATCGCTACGAGCGAGTTCATCTCGGGTGCGCCGCGCAGCAGTGCCGGGATGCCGACGCGCAAGAACGCCCGCCCCGGAAAGGCCAGCACCAGCGCGCTCAAGACAAGCTGGACCCACCAGTTGATCCGCATCGCCAGCGAGATCGGCGCGCCGTGATGGATATGCTGATCCAGCACCCAGTGCCCGCCCATCGCCAGCATCATCACCGGCAGGCTCAGCGCCAGTGCGATCAGAAAATGACGCTTGAGGCGTGCGGCCTCGGCGGCTTGGCGTTGCGTGACGGGGGCGGGGGCGGCGGTATGTGCATCGCCCCGGTGCGCCGAATAGCCCGCGTCGGTGACGGTTTTGGCCAGATCATCGGGGCTTACCGCGCCCTCGATATAGCTGACCTGTGCAGATTGCGTGGCCAGATTGACGCTAGCGGAGGTGACACCGGGCATCGCCATCAGCGCGCGCTCCACCCGTCCGGTGCAACTGGCGCAGGTCATGCCCTCGATGTCCAGGCGCGCAGTCCCCAACGTGGCAGGGTAGCCCGCCGCGTCCAGCGCGCCAAGCAGATCGGGCAGCGTCGCGGGGGCGTCAAATTCGACATCGGCCCGGCGCGCCATCAGGTTGGCGCTTGCCTGATGCACGCCCGGCACGCCCATCAGCACGCGCTCGACCCGGCCCGTGCAGGATCCGCAATGCATCGCGTCGATGGTGAACGAGGTTTTGGTCATAGATACGCTCCTGCGCTTGATGTGATGCGGGCAGGGGATGCGGTCAAGCGTCGCGGGACACATTCGAACTATTGAATTTGTCGTGAGACGGTGTTAAATCTTCATCAACAGAAATTCCTATGTGGAGCCTTCCCATGAACCTCGATCGTGCCATTTTCGCCTTTGCTGGCGTCATGATTTTGATTTCCGTGCTGCTGAGCGCGTTTGTTTCGATCTATTGGCTGTGGTTCACCGCCTTTATCGGCGCGAACCTGCTGCAATCGGCTTTTAGCGGATTTTGCCCCGCCGCTTGGATTTTCGGCAAGTTCGGCGTGAAATCGGGCTGCGCCTTCCAGAAGTAAGGCGGATAGGTCACGCTGGCGGTCTTATCTGCATTGCTGGCCCTCGAGAACTTGAGAGGACGGGGTGGCTTTGCTAGCCTCGTCTTCAAGTTTTTGCCGCAACCTCTATGTATTTGCGGAGTTTCAGGAGTTGCCGATGGATCGCCGCACCTTTCTTCTTTCGCTCGCCGCTTTGTCTGTTGCGGGTCTGCCTGCCTCTGTGCAAGCTGCCAATGTCGAGGTCGAGACGGCCAAGACTTGGCCTATCGGGTCGCAATATTACCCGACCAAGGTGCGGGTGAAACCCGATCTGGCGGTCGGCTCGATTATCATCGTGTCGGACAAGTTTTTCCTGTATCACATCATCGCGCCGGGCGTGGCGATGCGATACGGCGTGGCGGTGGGTAAAGCCGAGTTGAAGTTTCGCGGTCAGGCCGTGGTGGCGCGCAAGGTCGAATGGCCAAGCTGGAAACCAACGCCCGAGATGATCGAGCGCAGCCCCGAGCATTACGCGAAATATGCCGACGGGATGCCGGGCGGGCCGCAAAACCCGTTGGGCGCGCGCGCGATGTATCTGTATCAAAACGGCCATGACACGGCGATCCGCATTCACGGCACGACATCACCCAGCTCAATCGGGCATGCGGTGTCCAACGGCTGTATTCGAATGGTGAATGATCACGTGATCGCGCTGTTCAACACGGTCCCTGTTGGCACGCCGGTGACCGTTTACTAATGCAACTCGACTCTGTCGCGCAGATTGCGGAACTGGATTTCGACACGATTATTGATGTCCGCTCCCCGTCCGAATTCGCCGAGGATCATATCCCCGGTGCGATAAACCTGCCGGTGCTTGATGACGATCAGCGTGCGCGGGTGGGCACGATTTACAAACAGGTGTCGTCCTTTGATGCGCGCAAGATCGGTGCGGCATTGGTTGCGGAAAATGCTGCGCACCATCTGCGCGAGGCGCTGGCAGAGAAGGATGGCGGCTGGCGTCCGTTGGTTTATTGCTGGCGAGGCGGGCAGCGCTCGGGGTCATTCACCACAATCCTGCGCCAAGTGGGCTGGCGCGCCGAGTTGGTTGAAGGCGGCTATAAGACGTGGCGGCGGCTGGTCGTCGAGGCCTGCGCCGCGCCGATGCCGTGCCCGGTCGTGGTACTGGATGGCAATACCGGGTCGGCCAAAACGGATATTCTTAAGGCGGCTGGTGGGCAGGGCGCGCAGGTAATCGACCTTGAGGGGCTGGCCAATCATCGCGGCTCGTTATTTGGCGCGCGCGAGGGCGGGCAGAGCAGCCAGAAGGATTTCGAATCGCGGCTGGCGCGCGCGATTACGGCGCTTGATCCGGCGCGTCCGGTGTTGCTAGAGGCGGAAAGTTCGAAAATCGGCGATCTGCAATTGCCCAAGGGGATTTGGGGCGCGATTTGCAGCGCGCCGCGCATTCGCATCAAAGCGCCGCTGGCCGAGCGTGCGGCGTATCTGGCACGCGCCTATGGCGATATTACCGCCGACAGCGCGCGCCTGAGCGCCGTAATCGACAAGCTGCGTCCGTTTCATGCGGCTGAGCGGATCGAGCGTTGGCAGGCGCAGGCGGCGGCGGGGGAATTCGCCGCGCTGGCGGGCGAATTGATGGCCGATCACTATGACCCGCGGTATGAAAAACACCGTGCGCGGCAGGCGTTTGACGAGCAGGTTATCGAGGCTTCCAGTCTTGAGGCTGATGCGATTGCGGGTTTGGCGGCGCAGGTGATCAAGGCTGCCCAAGCTGCGCCTAGCTGACTCGCAGCATCGCCGGACCGGGGGTGATCTCGCCAATATCGGCGGCGGCGTATCCGGCGGCGTGCAGCGCCTTTAGCACCGCGCCTGCCTGATCGGCTGGCACGGCGGCCAGCAGACCGCCCGACGTTTGCGGATCATAGAGCAGCTCGCTTTTCGGCCCCGGCGGAGCGGTGATATGGCCTGCGCAATTGGCGATGTTTTGTGGCAATAGCGTGGAGTGCTGACCTGCCTCTGACTGCGCCAAGGCACCTTCCAGCAGCGGCACCGCGTCCAGATTGATTGCAGCCGATACACCTGACGATTTGCACAGGCCCAGAAGGTGCCCCGCGAGGCCAAAGCCGGTCACATCGGTCATCGCGCGGGTTACGGGGGCAAGTATCGCGCTGGCCTTGGCGGAGCTGGTCGCCATTGAGTCGAGCGCGTGTGCGACAATTTCGCCTCGCGCGGCTTTCGCCATCTCGGCGGCCAGAATGACCCCGGTGCCAAGCGGCTTGGTGAGGATCAGACGGTCGCCAGCCTTTGCGCCATCCTGCCCGATGGGACGCGCACACAGCCCCGTCACGGCAAAGCCCAAAGTCAGTTCAGCCCCCATCGAGGTATGCCCGCCCACCAGATCAGCGCCTGCCTCGGCAAAGGCCTGCGCGGCGGCGCTTAGCATCTCGGCCAAGGCACGCGCGCCCATATCTTCGGATTGTCGGGGCAGGGTGACTTGGGCGAGCGCGGCTTGCGGGGTTGCGCCCATCGCCCAAGCGTCGCTCATGGCGTGTAGAGCGACGATGCGGCCCAGCATCCACGGGTCTTCGGTGAAGGCGCGCACATGATCGGTGGTAAAGACCTGCGCGCCCGCTTCATGGGCGAGTAGAGCGGCGTCATCGCCCGTGCCCGAGAGCACATCGTCGCGCGCGGGCGCGGGCAGCCCGGCCAAGGCCGTGCGCAGGGCGGTGCCGCCCAGTTTCGCACCGCATCCGCCACAGAGTGGCTTGTCGCCTAGCACATCTTCAATTCCCAGCGCGCGTGCGGCGGGTAGCGCAGGCGCGGGCATGTCGGGCAAATCATGCACGCGGTCCATGAACTTGCGATCAATCCGGTCTTTCCAGCGCCACAGCCATTTGCCATCCAGCGGCAGGCCCCATTTATCGGCAACCGCCCCCTTGCCGCCCGTCGAGATCAGCTTGAGATAATCGCGCTGCGGGTGATAGTCGCGCATCGCTTTGCCAGACAGCGCGGCGCGCAGGTTGTGAAACAGCGGCTTGGCTTGACGCACGGCGTAAACGCCTGCCTTGGGGCGCGGGGCGTAGGCCAGATCGGCAATGTCTCCGGTGGCGAAGATCAACGGGTCCGAGCTTTGCAAGGTCGGGCGCACCGTGATGAAGCCGTTTTGCAACGCCAGCCCGGTGTCGGGCAGCCAGTCGGCGGGTTTCGTTGCCCCCGTGCCGATGATGAAATCAGCCTTGGCGCTGCGCCCGCCTGTTAGCACGACCTCGCCCGCGCGCGCGCCTTCTAACGCGGCACTGGTTTCAATCGTCACGCCAAGGCGCGCGGCATGGGCCAGCATGCGTGCGCGTGCGCCCGAGCCAAGCGCGCGTAGGGCTTCCGGCGCGGCCTCGTAGACGGAGACCTCAGCGCCGGGCAGGCGATGCGCGCAAGCCATTGCGAGTTCCACCCCGGCCACGCCACCGCCCACCACGGCGATGCGCGGATTGGCGGGGGCGGTTGCAAGGAACTCGGCCCAAGCATCGGCGAACGCATCTAGCGGCTTGGCAGGGGTCACATGGTCAGAAAAACCGGGAAGCTGGGGCATCTCGGCGGTGATGCCGATGTCAATTGAGGCGACGTCATAGGCCATCGGCGCGCGCCCCGGCACATGGATTTCGCGCGCGTCGCGGTCGATCCCGGTTACGAACCCCAGCACCAGCCGCGCCCCCGCATGGCGCGCCAGCTTGACGAGATCGAGCTGCAACTCGTCGCGCGCATAATGGCCCGCGATATGGCCCGGCAGCATGCCCGAATACGCCGCAGAGGGCATCGGGTTGATCACGGTCAGGCGCACACCCGGCAGCGGGTTCATCCCCCACATCCGCAGAACCAGCGCATGCGTATGCCCGCCACCGATAAGAACAAGATCGCGGGTCAAAGGCAGGGGGGCGGAATTTTGCATACTCTCTCCTTATGGCCCCATGCCTAGCGGCTCGTCGCGCATTCGCCAATCGCCAATCTGACGCAGAAGGAGAGAACCTTTTCGTGCAAAACGCCCTTGACGGGGGGGGCGGGTTTGCCTAGTTAGCGCACGCAGTGGCTAGGTAGCTCAGCTGGTTAGAGCACACGACTCATAATCGTGGGGTCGGGGGTTCGAGTCCCCCCCTCGCCACCACTTATCCCCCTTTGCCACCACTTATCCCCCTTTTTGCGGATCAGACAAACGGCGCTTGCGCCGCTTTTCTGCATCTGCGGGGCGATTAAGCGGCGCGCATGAAAAAAGGCGAGCCGAAGCCCGCCTTTCCCGCAAATCGTTTTGAAAGCTTAAACGTCGGTCTTTTTGACGGCCTTGAGCTTGTCGATGCCAAGGATTTTCATCCCGAACTTCTCGTAATAGGGCTCGGAGGTGCCTTTGCGCATTTTGCGCATAAAGTATTTCTCGAACCCGATCTTGGCGAGGTGGACCCATTTGCCTTGGCTCGACCAGTTCACATTGCGCGGGGGCAGTTGCGGCTGGGCGACAAAGGCAATCCCGCTATCGCCGAAATCGGCGAGGCAGATCGCGTTCCAAGTGCCGGTTTCATCAGGCTCTTTGCCGCGCACGATATTGCCGATGTTATGGGCGGTCGCGGTGACCATAGATTCGATCATAAACCCGGTTTTCGGCACGCCACAAGGCACCGGGGTCGGCCCCATCGGCGGGATCGCGATGCCCACGCCAATACCAAAGACATTAGCGTATTTCGGATTGCGCTGGTGCTTGTCCACGATGACGAAACCGCGCGGGTTCACAAGACCCTCAAGCCCCATGACCGCGGGAATGCCGCGGAAGGGCGGTAGCATCATCGAATATTTGAACGGCATTTCGTGGGTCGCTTTGATCGACCCGTCATCGGCGATCTCTTCGACATGCATCGTGCCGTCTTCGACTTTTTTGACGCGGCTCGAGGTCATCCATTTGATGTGCTTGTTGCGCATCTCGGATTCCAGCAGACCCTTGGTGTCGCCCACGCCATCAAGCCCGAGGTGGCCGACATAGGGTTCCGAAGTCACGAAGGTGATCGGCACCTGATCGCGGATCTTGGCGCGGCGCAGCGCGGTATCAAGGATGAAGCAGAACTCATAGGCCGGGCCAAAGCAGGACGCGCCTTGCACCGCCCCCACGATGATCGGGCCGGGGTTCTTGCAGAATTTCTCAAAGTCGATCTTCGCCGCTTCGGCGTGATCGACGTGACAGACGGAATGGGTGAAGCCCTCGGGGCCGAGACCCTCGATTTCGTCAAAGGCCAGTTCAGGGCCGGTGGCCAGCACGATGTAGTCGTAGCTGATCTCACGGCCGTCATCGAGTTCGACCTTGTTGTCATCGGGGTGCACACGCTTGGCGCCGACCGTAATGAAGTTGATGTTCTTTTTCTTCATCGTCGGTGCAAGATCGACGGTGATGTCCTTGCGATCACGCCAGCCAACAGCAACCCAGGGGTTGGAGGGCACAAAGTGGTATTTCTCCTCTTTGGTGATGACAGTGATTTCGTCTTCTGTGCGAACCTGATCGCGCAACTCATAAGCCATGATAGCGCCGCCAAGGCCCGCGCCAAGCACCACGATATGTGCCATAGTTTTGATTCCTCCCATTACCCGGATGTCGGTTTTTTGCTTGACCACCCGTTGAATGCAGATTTTTGAATATGTCAAGCGCGCCGGTCAACCCATCATTGCGCGGAAACCGGCTTATCGACAAGCCTAACGCGAAAGTGACTGTCCGACACACGCGAAATTGTAAGAAAAAGGCCAGCGCTGGGCACCGGCCTTTCCGAATCATATCAGTAAGGGTGTCTTACTTGGGGGCTTCTGCGGTGATCCCCTCGACATAAAACGTCATGCCGTGCAGTTGCTCATCCGTCGCCACTTCGCCATCCGCGAGGAAGACCGACCCGTCTTGCTTGTTCAGCGGCCCGGTAAAGGGATGCACGGTGCCGCCAGCGATGTCGTCCTTGAGCTTGAGCGCCTCTGCCTTGACCTCGGCAGGAACCGCGTCGGAAATCTCGCCGATCTCGACCATGCCGGTATCAATTCCGCCCCAGGTGCTTTCAGATTTCCAGGTGCCGTCCATCACTTCGCCTGCGCGCTGGATGTAATAGGGGGCCCAGTTGTCGATCGTCGAGGACACGCGCGGCTTGGGTGCAAAGCCCGACATATCCGAGGCCTGACCAAAGGTGATCACGTTGCCAGCTTCTTGCGCCTTGGCTTGGGGTGCCGTGGAATCGGTGTGTTGCAAAAGCACGTCCACGCCATCGGCGATCAGGGCTGCGGCGGCATCGGCCTCTTTCGCGGGATCGAACCAAGTGTAGGCCCAAACGACTTTCATCTCGACATCGGGGTTGACCTTTTTGGCGGCCAGATAGGCGGCGTTGATGCCCTGATAGACCTCGGGGATCGGGAACGAGCCGATATAGCCGATCTTGTTGGTCTTGGTCATGCGCCCGCCGATAGTGCCCTGAATGGCGCGACCCTGATAGAATTTCGCGTCATAGGTCGCGAGATTATCGGCCAATTTGTAGCCCGTCGCGTGTTCGAATTTCACATCGGGGAACTTCTTGGCGACGTTTATGGTCGCATCCATAAACCCGAACGAGGTCGCAAAGATCAGCTTGTTGCCAGCAAGGGCAAGTTGGGTCAGTGCGCGCTCGGCGTCGGGGCCTTCGGGAACGCTCTCGATGAACGAGGTCTGCACCTTGTCGCCGTATTTTTCCTCGATCGCCTTGCGGCCCTGATCGTGCTGATAGGACCAACCCATATCGCCCACCGGACCGACATAGATAAAGCCGATTTTCAGCGGCTCGTCAGCGGCGAATGCGGGCAGGCCGACACCGGCGACCAAGGTGGTCGCGGCAGTGGTTTTCAAGAAGGATCTGCGGTTCATCGTGTAACTCCCGGTTGGTAATGGGCCTCTGATGGGCCCTGAGGTTTCATGCCTCAGCTTGAGGCGTGGAAAGATTTGCCAAGGCTGGCAGGGGCTGCCTGCACGCCGTGGCGGTGAAGAGCGGACAGGATCACCAGCACGACGATAGTGATCACATAAGGCGCCATCGACAGGATGTGAACGGGAATGGCATAGCCCGCCGCCTGAAGCTGCAATTGCAATGCGGTGATGCCGCCAAACATATAGGCCCCCAGCAAAACGCGCCACGGGCGCCAGCTGGCAAAGACGACGATGGCCAGCGCGATCCAGCCAGCACCTGCGGTCATGCCTTCGGTCCATTGCGGCACCCGAACGAGGCTCAGATACGCGCCCCCAAGCCCCGCCAGCGCGCCGCCAAATCCCAGCGCCGCAAAGCGCACCGCAACGACGCGATAGCCAAGCGCGTGGGCTGCATCATGGCTTTCGCCCACCGCACGCAAGATCAGTCCGGCCCGCGTGTAGCGCAGTACGAACCAGACCACGGCAACGAGCAAAATAGAGGCGTAAACGATCCAGTCATGGGAAAACAAAATCGGCCCGATCACCGGAATATCCGCGAGAGGCCCGAAATCAAGCTTGGCGGTGGGGGGCGGGCGCACGCCCTCATAGCCCTTGCCGATCAACGCGCTCAGACCCAGCCCGAACAGCGTTAGCGCCAAGCCCGTCGCAACCTGATTGGACAGGAAAATCTGGGTGAGAAAGGCAAACAGCGTGGCCATCAACGCCCCCGCCAGCGCTCCTGCAATAAAGCCCAGAACGGGGCTGCCCGTGGCCACCGCGGCGGCAAAGCCCGCGACCGCGCCCATGATCATCATGCCCTCCACCCCAAGGTTGAGAACGCCCGATTTCTCCGCCACCAGCTCGCCCGTCGCGGCCAGCAATACGGGCGTCGAGGCCGCCATCAGCATCGCCGCAAGGGTAATGATATCAATTCCGCCAATGCTCATGCGCTGCCCCATTGGTTCATGATTAGCACTGGCCCCCACAAGGCGTAACCGCAGGCCAGCCCGACGACCAGCCCCGCCAAGACGATATAGCGCTCGCGGCCATGTAGATGGGGCATGTGCGGCGTGGCCTCATTGCCGCGCGCCCCGATCCGCGCCACGAGTGCGCGTGACAGTCGCGTTACGGCTTCAAGCACCAGCAGCAGCACGATCCCGATTGCGACCATCACCCACAGCGCATTCATCAGCGCCAGCAAATACCACAGCCCTAGCCCTGCCAGCAGCCCCGCCAGCGCAAGGATCGGAAGATGCAGTGAGGGCAGCTTTTTCATGCGCTCGCCCTCCGGCCCAAACGAACGCGGAAATTGGTCAGCACGTCAAAGCCCAGCAGGAAAAATAGCAACATGCCCTGAAAGACCTGAATCGCGGCCGAGGGCAGGCCCAGCATCAGTTGCGCCATGTCGCCGCCGATATAGGTCAGCGCCATCAGTAAGCCCGCCAGCAGAATTCCGATCGGGTGCAAGCGACCCAAGAACGCCACGATAATCGCGGTGAACCCGTAACCGACGTTGAAACTGTCGGTGACCTGACCGGAGGGGCCCGATACCTCAAACATGCCCGCAAGCCCTGCGAAAGCGCCCGCCAAGCCAAGGCAGAACACCACCAAACGCGCAGGGATAACGCCTGCGAAACGCGCCGCACGGGGGGCCTCCCCCGCGACACGGATGCGAAAACCGGTGATGTGGCGATGCATCAGGATATAGGTTGCGATAACGGCAACAAAGGCGGTGACGACACCCCAATGCAGACCAGTGCCCGCGATCAGGTCGGTGTTATGGGCCGAGGGGTAGCTTTGCAGGTTGCGCGAGCCGGGAAAGCCGAACCCTTCGGGATTTTTCAGCGGCCCGAACGCCATGTAGGCTAGCAGGTTCTCTGCCACATAAACCAGCATCAACGAGACCAGAATTTCCGAGGTGCCAAACCACACTTTCAGCAGTGCCGGGATCATCGCCCAAAGCAGCCCGCCAAGCGCGCCTAGCACGATCATCGCTGGGAAAAGCCAATGATTTTCAGCGGGATAGACATGCAGCGCCAGCCAGGCTGCGGCCAGCGCGCCCATGATATACTGCCCCTCGGCGCCGATGTTCCAGATGCCCGCGCGAAAGCCCACGGCAAGGCCAGATGCGATCAGGATCAGCGGGCCGGCCTTGACCAATAGCTGGCCACGGAAATAGCTAGCATTCGCGCCGAACAGTGGCTCCCAGAAAATCACGCGGATCGCCTCGACCGGGTGCTTGCCCAGCATCGCAAACAACAGTCCACCCGCGATCATTGTTGCGATAACGGCGACAATCGGGGTGGCGTAGGTCCAGAATTTTGACGGGTTCGGGCGGCGGATCAGCGTGATCATATCTGCGCCTCCTGCATGCCATGCGCGCCGCCAAGCATCAGCCCGATCTCTTCGATGCTAAGGCCCTTGGTTGCGCGCGGCTCACTTAGGCGTCCCTCATTGAGGGCGGCGAAACGGTCGGCGATTTCCATCAATTCATCAAGGTCTTGGCTGATTGCGATCACCGCTGCCCCCTGCGCGGCCAGATCCAACAGCGCTTGGTGGATCGCCGCCGCAGCCGCCGCATCAACGCCCCATGTCGGTTGATTGACCACCAACACCTCGGGCGCTTGCAACACCTCGCGGCCAATGACGAATTTCTGCAAATTGCCGCCCGATAGCGCGCGCGCGGCAACTTCTGGGCCCGGAGTGCGCACATCAAAGGCGGCGATCACCTCTTGGGCAAAGCGCCGCGCCGCGCCCTGATCGACAAAGCCATTACGCGTTAGATTTTTGCGCGTTGTGCCGGTCAAAATGGCGTTTTCCGTCAGGCTCATCGCGGGCACGGCGGCATGGCCGAGCCGCTCCTCGGGCGCAGCCAGAAGGCCCTTGGCGCGCCGCGCATTAGGGCCGAGCGCGGAAATATCCGCCCCCGACAGCAGGACCGTGCCATGTTTCGAGGGGCGCTCACCCGACAGCGTGGCCAGCAATTCTTCCTGCCCGTTGCCCGCAACCCCGCCGATTCCCAGCACCTCTCCGGCGCGCAATTCAAAGCCGATCTCTTTTAGCGCGGGGCCGAATTGCGACATCGGCGGCAAGGACAGATTGGTGACTTTCAACACGACCTCGCCGGGCTGACGCAAGGCGCGATCGGTCACTTTCAGTTCGGCCCCAACCATCAATTCGGCCAGCTCGCGCGCGCTTTTCTCGCGCGGATCGCAGTGATCCACGACTTTGCCACCGCGCAAGATCGTCGCCGCCTCACACAGCGCGCGGATCTCTTCGAGCTTGTGCGAGATATACAGGATCGCGGTACCCTCAGACGAGAGTTTGCGCAACGTTTTGAAGAGGATATCAACCTCTTGCGGGGTCAGAACCGAGGTCGGTTCGTCCATGATCAGCAGCTTGGGGTCTTGCAGCAAGCAGCGCACGATTTCGACGCGCTGACGCTCACCTGCGGACAGATCACCGACCAGACGCGCGGGATCAAGGGGCAGCCCGTAATCGTTCGAAATTGCACGAATCTTTGCCGCCAACTGGCGCATTGGTGGCGGATTTTCCATGCCGAGGGCGACGTTTTCGGCAACGCTCAGCGCCTCAAACAGCGAGAAATGCTGAAACACCATCGCCACGCCGGCCGCGCGCGCCGCACGCGGATCGACGGGGGCGTAGGGCGCGCCCTGAAACATCATCGTGCCGCTATCGGGCTTGACCAAACCGTAGATCATCTTGACCAAGGTGGATTTGCCCGCGCCATTCTCGCCCAGCAGCGCATGCACCTCACCCGGACGCACGCGCAGGGCCACGCCATCGTTGGCCACGACCCCGGGATAGGCCTTGGTAAGGCCCTCGATCTGTAACAGCTCGCTCACCCGGCGCGCACCCTTTCCCTTGGCGCAGCGTGTCCTGCGCTTAACCTCTTCACTAGCGCGCTCGCGACGCCCAAAGCAATGGCCTGAGGGTGCTTGCCAAGGCTTGGATCGCCTATTGGGCAGGCAATGCCTGAAATTTGTGCATCTGTGTGGCCAAGGGCCGCGAGGCGGCTGCGAAACCGTGCCCATTTCGTCTGCGACCCGATCAAGCCAAGCGCGCCAACCCCGTGATTGAGCAAGCGATGGCACAGCTCCAGATCAAGCGCGTGGGAATAGGTTAAAACGATGTGACGGGCGTTGCGCGGGGCCAGCGCGACCAGATCGGCGGGGTTCTCCGCGATCAGCGGCGTGACGCTTAGGGGGATCGCGTCGGGAAACCGCTCGGCACCACTATCGGCCCAAGTGATTGCAAGGCCCGGTAGGGGATGCAGCACGCCCACCAGCGCGCGTCCGACATGGCCAGCCCCCCAGACCCAGATCGGCGTGGCGGGAGGAGTAACCGGTTCGATCAGCCAATCCTCGATCAGCATTTTGGGCACCTCACCGCGATCGCGCAGCCGCGCCAGCGCGCGGGTAACGGCGAGCGGTTGGGCGATGGAGCTTCCCAGCGGGCGGGCATGGAAATCATCCGGGATTTGCGCTATTTTTGCGCTGTCCCATGCCTCATAGCCCAGCACCACTGCCCCACCGCAACATTGACCCATCGCGGGACCAAGCGGAATTTTTTGTAATTCTTGCAACCCGTTACGCGCGTTCTCGATGGCAAAAAACTCCAACGCGCCGCCGCCAATCGTGCCAATTACCCGTTCGGGCCAGACCAGCATTGCCGCCCCTTCCTCGCGCGGGGTTGAGCCCTGTGTGCGTGCAACGACGACGCGCGTGAACGGGCCGTGTTCGGCCATTTGGGCGAGGTGTTTTGGATCAAGGCTCATGGCGTCCCCCGCGCTCGGTTCACTGCGGCCAGAACCGCCTCGGCGGTGGCGGGCGTTTGCAAATCTGGCCAGTTCGGGCCGCAGGCTTGGCAGGCATTGCTAAGCGCCAGAAAGGCCGAAATCGCAAGCATGAAGGGCGGCTCACCCGTCGCCTTGGAGCGGTAGATCGTCTCAACGCGATTGGGCTGGTCCCACAACGCGACGTTGAAAATCCGCGGCCTATCCGAGCAGGCCGGAATCTTATAGGTCGAGGGCGCGTGGGTGCGCAGGCGACCGCTGTCATCCCAAACCAACTCCTCAGTGGTCAGCCAACCCGCGCCTTGCACATAGCCGCCCTCGATCTGGCCAATGTCGATTCCGGGGTTTAGCGAGGCCCCCGCATCATGCAGGATATCCGTGCGCAGAATGCGGTTTTCGCCGGTCAGCGTGTCGATCACCACTTCGGTAATTGCCGCGCCGTAGGCGAAATAAAAGAACGGGCGGCCTTGGCCTTTGACGCGGTCCCAGCTGATTTCGGGCGTGGCGTAAAAGCCTGTGGAGGATAGAGAAATCCGCGATTCATAGGCCAGTTTGGCTGCCGTCGCGAAGGGCAAGACAGTGTCGCCCGCGATCACTTCGCCGCCGTCAAAGCGCACATCTTGGGCCGCACAACCTACCTGCTTGGCGAAAAACTCGGCCATGCGCGCCTTGATCGTCTCACACGCCGCTTTCACCGCCATGCCGTTCAGATCGGCCCCCGAGGACGCCGCCGTGGCCGAGGTGTTGGGCACTTTATCGGTCGCGGTGGCGGTGATGCGCACCGAGCTGTCGTCAACCCCGAACACCTGAGCGGCCACCTGACAGACCTTGCGATGTAGGCCTTGGCCCATCTCGGTGCCGCCATGGCTGAGCTGGATTGAGCCGTCGGTATAGACGTGCACCAACGCGCCCGCCTGATTGAGGTGGGTGAGCGTAAAGGAGATGCCGAATTTCACCGGGTCGAGCGCAATGCCCCTCTTCAATGTCGCATTAGTGCTATTCCACACCGCTACAGCCGCCTTGCGCGCGGTAAAATCTGCGGATTTCTGCAATTTTGCGGTCAGCTCATGCAGGATAAAATCCTCGACCGGCTGGCCGTAAGGGGTGGTCTGTATCTTCCTCTTGATCGAAATATCCCCGGGGGTCTGGGGGCAGGCAGCCCCCAGCGCCGCCGCATAATAATTGCGCTGACGCAGCGCCAGCGGGTCCAGCCCCATTACGAAGGCCAGATGATCCATTGCTGCCTCGGTCGCGAGCATCCCTTGCGGACCGCCAAAACCGCGAAACGCCGTGGCGGATTGGGTATTGGTGCGCAGGCGGTGGCTTTCGATGCGGATATTGGGCAGGAAATATGAACTATCCGCATGCAGCATCGCGCGGTCACAAACCGGCAAGCTGAGATCGGGTGACCAGCCGCAGCGCGCGAGATGGGTGAAATCGGCGGCCACGATCTTACCGCTTTCATCCGCGCCAATGCGGTATTTCACTTTGAAATCATGGCGTTTTCCGGTAATCATCATGTCGTCGTCACGGTCATACCGCATCTTGCAGGCCCGCCCCGTCGCGCGCGCCATGACCGCGCAAGCAATCGCAAGATGGTTGCCTTGGCTTTCCTTGCCACCAAAACCGCCCCCCATCCGGCGCATTTCGACGCGCACATCATGCATCGCGCAACCCAAGGCCTCGGCCACCTTATGCTGGATCTCGGTCGGGTGCTGGCTAGAGCAGCGGATCACCATGCCCAGATCGTCGGGCAGCGCAAGCGCGGCTTGGCCTTCAAGGTAGAAATGTTCCTGCCCGCCGATATCAAACGCGCCCTCAATCACATGTTTGGCCTGAGAAAACCCTGCGTCGATATCGCCGCGCGCCCATGTCACGGGGCCGCCCTCAAAATGGCTAGTGGCGGCCAGCGCGTCCTCGACCGTCAAGATTGCGGGGCGCGGATCGTAGGTGATTTTCGCCAAACGCGCGGCTTTGCGCGCGGCTAAATGGCTTGTGGCAGCGACCAGAAAAATTGGCTGACCGATATAGTGCACCACGCCCTCGGCCAGCACCGGTTCAGGGTCGGGCGCAGGCGAGGCATTGTTGGCGAAGGGCATGTCGCCAGCCACGAGCACTTTGACAACGCCGGGCGCGGCACGCACCGCTGAAAGGTCAAGTTCGGTGATCTCGGCATGGGCCTGCTCAGACAGCCCGAAGGCCAGATGCAGCGTGCCCGCAGGCACGGGAATATCATCGACATAGCGCGCCGCGCCCGTGACATGCAGCCGGGCGGAATCATGGGGTTTGGTGGTGCCGACGCTCATGCTTGCACCTCAAGGATTGAGGGCTGGCCGCTTGGCGCGCGGCCATAGCGCAACACCATCGCCTTGGCAGTTTGCATCCGATAGGCGCTAGAGGCGCGCATGTCTGACATCGGGGCGAAGTCGGCCTCCAATGCGGGCAGGGCGGCGGTCAACGTGGTCTCGTCTAACGGTTGCCCGATCAGTGCATCTTCCAATGCGCCCGCACGTTTCGGAGTGGCTGCCATGCCGCCAAAGGCGATGCGCGCAGTTGCAATTTTTCTATCCTTTAGCGTCAGATTCAGGCATCCACAGACCGCAGAAATGTCTTGATCGAACCTTTTGGACAGTTTGTAGCACGCTAGCCCGGGCGCAGTTTTCGGTATGGTGACGCTTTGCACAAACTCGCCCGGCGCGCGGTCTTGCTTGCCATAGTCTAGGAAGAAATCCTCAAGCGCGATGGTGCGCAGGGCATCGCCCCGACGTAAAGTCAGTTGCGCGCCCATCGCGATCAAGGCAGGCGGGCTGTCGCCAATCGGCGAGCCATTGGCGATATTGCCCCCAATCGTGGCGGCTTGGCGCACCTGTTCCGAAGCAAAACGACGCAACAGCTCGGCGAAGCTGGGATGCGGGGTGGTCATGGCTTTGCGTAGCGCGGCAATGGTGACGCCCGCGCCGATGATGAAGCTGTTAGAGGTTTCCTCGATCTGTTGCAGATCAGTGCAGCCGCCAAGAAACGCGACGGTGTCGAGATTGCGCAGCTGCTTGGTCACCCACAGCCCAACATCGGTGGCGCCCGCGATCAGCGTGGCGTCGGGATGATCGAGATACCACGCGGCGAGGTCATCTGAGTTGCGCGGCAAAAATGCGAGTTGCTCATCTCCCAAGGAAATTTCAGCCAGATCGACCGGGTGATCCCGCATCCAGTCGGGCACCGGCGCGCTTTGCGCAGCCTTGGCGGCGCGGATAATCGGGGCGTAGCCGGTGCAGCGGCACAGGTTGCCCGCCAGTTGGTCGTCGTGATCGCGCGCGCCGTTCAGATGCGCGCCCGCCATCGTGACCACAAACCCCGGCGTGCAAAATCCGCATTGCGAGCCGTGATGATCAATCATCGCCTGTTGCACCGGATGCAGCGTGCCATCCGGCCCCGCGATCCCCTCAACCGTGCGCAAGGCTTTGCCCTGTAAATGCGGCATCATCATCAGGCAGGCATTGAGCGGCTTGGTGCCATTTCCATCGGTGAGCAGGACAGAACATGCCCCGCAATCGCCCTCGTTACAGCCCTCTTTCGTGCCGCTCAGCCCCTCGGCGCGCAGCCAGTCCAGCACCGATTGCGTGGGGTCCGTGACCGCGACGCGCCGGGTTTCTCCGTTGAGAAGAAACGTGATGTCCATGCTAGTATTCCGCCGCCTTACCCCGTGTCCCGATCACAGCGCGCCCGCTCGATGCGGCGTAGAGAAGGCGCGTTTGCTTAGCAAAGCCGATCAGGGGCGGACTTGGCAAGCATTTTGCGCAGGCTCAATGCCCGAAAACTGATCTGGTGATCAAATTTTGGGCGATAGGGCGGAATTGCCAGCCGGTGGATTTGGCGCTTTTCGTCGCGCGCGTGCCGCCCTATCGTGGCGCCATGAAAAGCCCCCGATTCATTCATCTGCGCGTCCATACCGAGTATTCGCTGCTGGAAGGCGCGGTGCCCGCCAAGAAACTGGTGAAGTTGTGCGAGGGCGCGAAAATACCCGCTGTTGCGGTGACGGACACCAATAACATGTTCGCCGCATTGGAGTTTTCCGTAACGGCCTTGGGCGCGGGGGTGCAGCCGATTATCGGTTGTCAGGTCTCGGTGGAATATGATCCCGCTCAGCCCGGCGAGCGACCGCGCCTGCCTGCGCCGGTTGTGCTGCTGGCGCAATCCGAGCGCGGCTATGAAAACCTGATGAAGCTGAATTCGTGCCTTTATCTTGATAAACATGGCGCGCAGATTCAGGTCACGGTTGATGAGCTAGAGGCCCATGGCGAGGGGCTGATCTGCCTGAGCGGCGGTGCGGATGGACCAGTCGGTCGGTTGATACAAGCCGGCCAAACCGACAAGGCGCGCAGCTTGCTGGAACGGCTGGCGTCGATCTATCCGACGCGGCTTTACGTCGAATTGCAGCGCCATCCGGGTGAGGGCGGTGCGCTGACCGAAGGCGAGGCCGCGACCGAGCGCCCCTTTGTCGAGTGGGCCTATGAGATGGGGTTACCACTGGTTGCGACCAACGATGTTTATTTCCCCAAGCCCGATATTTACGAGGCGCATGACGCGATGCTTTGCATTGCCGAAGGCGCCTATGTCGATCAGTCAGAACCGCGCAGACGCTTGACTCCGCAGCATTATTTCAAATCCGAGGGCGAGATGCTGGCCCTGTTCGCAGACCTGCCCGAAGCGGTCGAAAACACGGTCGAGATCGCGAAACGCTGCGCCTTTGCCACCTATCGCCGCGATCCGATCTTGCCGAAATTCGCCGATAACGAGGTTGAGGAATTGCGCCGTCAGGCGTGGGAAGGGTTGGCTGCGCGTCTCGCCGTGATCGAGCATGCCGCCCCGGTCGAAGACTATGAGGCGCGGCTGAAATTCGAGTTGGGCATCATCGAGCAGATGGGCTTTCCCGGCTATTTCCTGATCGTGGCTGATTTCATCAAATGGGCCAAGGATCACGACATTCCGGTCGGGCCGGGGCGGGGGTCAGGTGCAGGTAGCCTTGTGGCTTATGCGCTGACCATCACCGACCTTGACCCGCTGCGCTATAGCTTGCTGTTTGAGCGATTTTTGAACCCCGAGCGGGTGTCGATGCCCGACTTCGATATCGACTTTTGCATGGATCGCCGCGAAGAGGTGATCCGCTACGTGCAAGAGAAATACGGTCGCGACAAGGTGGGCCAGATCATCACCTTCGGCGCGCTTTTGTCCAAGGCCGCGGTGCGCGATGTGGGCCGCGTCTTGCAGATGTCGTATATGCAGGTCGACAAGCTGTCCAAGATGATCCCGGTCGAGGGTGTCAAACCGGTTTCCATCGAAAAGGCGCTGGCTGACGAGCCGCGTTTGCGTGAAGCGGCGCGCAGCGAAGAGGTCGTGGCGCGTCTGCTGGATTACGCCAAGGCGATTGAGGGGTTGCTGCGCAATGCCTCGACCCACGCTGCCGGTGTGGTGATTGGTGATCGCCCGATTGATGAGCTGGTTCCGCTGTATCAAGACCCGCGATCAGACATGCCCGCGACCCAGTTCAACATGAAATGGGTGGAACAGGCCGGGCTGGTGAAGTTCGACTTTCTGGGTCTGAAAACGCTGACCGTCGTGCAATCGGCGATGAATCTGATTTTCAAATCGGGGCGTCCGCTGCATGTCGATGCCGCCGGAAACCGGTTGTATGAGCCCGCCGAGGGGGCCGAGAACCAGATCAACGCGATCCCGCTGGATGATGAGAAAACCTACAAGCTTTACGCTGACGCCAAAACTGTCGCGGTGTTTCAGGTGGAATCGGAGGGCATGAAATCGGCCCTGCGCCAGATGAAACCCACCTGTATCGAGGACATCGTGGCGCTTGTGGCGCTCTATCGTCCGGGGCCGATGGAGAACATCCCGACCTATTGCGAGGTGAAGAACGGGCTGAAACCCATCACCTCTGTTCACCCCACGATTGACCATATTCTTGAGGAAACACAGGGGATTATCGTCTATCAAGAACAGGTGATGCAGATCGCGCAGGTCATGGCGGGCTACTCGCTTGGCGGCGCTGACCTGCTACGCCGCGCGATGGGGAAAAAGATCAAAGAGGCGATGGACGCCGAGCGCCCGAAGTTCGAGGCAGGTGCCGCGCAGAACGGGGTCGACAAGAAAAAGGCGTCCGAGGTTTTCGATCTGCTCGAAAAATTCGCCAATTACGGGTTCAACAAATCCCACGCCGCCGCCTATGCGGTGGTCAGCTACTACACTGGCTGGCTCAAGGCCAACCATGCCGTTGAGTTTATGGGCGGGGTGATGAATTGCGATATTCACCTCACCGACAAGCTGGCCGTCTATGCCGATGAGGTGCAGAAAAAACTGGGGATCGAGATTATCCCGCCTTGTGTGAACCGCTCGCTGGCGAGTTTCGATGTGGTCGATCAAAAGCTGGTTTATGCGCTGGGCGCGCTGAAAAATGTCGGCTCGGATGCGATGCAGATGATCGTGGATGCGCGCGAGGCGGGGGGCGATTTCACCGATCTGTTCGATTTCGCGCGCCGGGTCGATATGAAGCGGCTGGGCAAGCGTCCGCTGGAAATGCTGGCACGCGCGGGGGCGTTTGATCTGCTCGATCCCAACCGCAAGCGGGTGTTTGAAAGCCTCGAATCGCTAATGGCGTGGTCGGGCGCCGTGATTGAGGCACGCGAGTCGGCGCAGGTCTCGCTATTTGGTGAGGCGGGCGATGATCTGCCCCCGCCGCGTCTGGCCGACACCGATGACTGGCTGCCCGGCGAACGGTTGTCAGAAGAACACAAGGCCATCGGGTTTTATCTATCGGGCCACCCGATCGAAGATTTCCTGCCCGCGCTCAAGCGCAAGAACGTGCTGAGCTGGGAAAACGTGCAGCGCAAGGCGGTTGATGGGTCGTTCGTGACCAGAATCGCGGGCGAGGTCGCCTCGGTGCGCGAAAAGAAATCGGCCAAGGGCAACCGGTTCGCCTTTGTCGCGCTTTCCGATGCCAGCGGCCCCTATGAGGTGGCCTTCTGGTCCGAGGCGCTGGAGGCGTGCCGCGACGTGTTGGAAACCGGCAATCTGCTGGTGCTGACCGTCAAAGTCGAGGTTGACGGCGAGTCGGTGCGCATGGTGGCCTCATCCGCGCAACCAATGGACAAGGCGACGGCGGATGCGGGGGCCTCGGGGCTGCTGATTCACGTCGATGACGCGCTTGCGCTGCCCTCGATCGCCTCGCTGCTAGAGCGGCTGGAACAAGAGGGCAAGGTGCGCACGCGTGGCCCCGTCGCCTTCATGGTCTACGATTCTGAACGCAACTGCCGTTATAGAATCGCCACCGGGCGCGAGTTCCCGGTCAATCCGCAGGTCAAAGGCGCGCTGCGGTCTTTGCGCGGCGTCGGGCAGGTCGAAGAGGTCTAGAGCCCGCGCGAAACATAGCTAAGGCGCAAAGTGATCGCCGCCGCCACCGCAAGCGCGGCCTCAGCCCAGCGCAGAACAACAAGTTGTTGCGCGCGATCGCCCATATTGATCAGATCGGTGAGCGCCGCTTGGATTAGCCACAGCTCAAACCAAGCGCAGACCACAAGCGCGCCGCTTAAAATCAGCGTCCCGAGCAGCAACAACCGCGCCTGCGTGTGACGGCGCAATTGCCATGCCAGCACCATCAATAGCGGCAGCAGCGCAAATATCTGCACCGCCAGCGCGCCCGTAGCCTGCCAGTCCGAAAACCGCATCATTGCCCCTTGCAGATCGGTGCGCCCGGGCCACACCAGCAGCCCGAGATAGACCAGCAATTGCAAGCCGATCAGCATGGCCCCAAAGGCCCAAAGCGCGCGCATCTTCACCAATGGGGTGGCTTTTGATCGGCCAGCGGAACCGAACCGCCGCTGTCATATTCGCGTTCCGCCTCGCGCTCCATCATCAGGCCCAATTGGCGTTCCAATCGCTCGATCCGGCGCGATTGCTCGACCGCCACATCGGAAAGATCCTCTACCATCTTGCTCAGATGGGCGATCTGTTCCTCCGCCCGTTCCACTCGATCCTGCATCTGATGTCCCTATCGCTTGCCGGGGCCTGCCCCTTGGGCTACACCCTCGCGCGAGATCAGATCAGGTGCAAGCCAATGGCCAAAGAGAAAAAACAGTCCCGCCCGCGCGCAGAAGCCCCGAAAGGCTTTCGCGACTATTTCGGCGCCGAGGTGACTGAGCGGGCAGAGATGCTCGACGCGATTGCGCGGGTTTATCGTGCGCACGGGTTCGAGGCGCTGGAAACTTCGGCGATCGAGACGGTCGAGGCGCTTGGGAAATTCCTCCCCGATGTGGACCGCCCGAACGAGGGTGTGTTCGCCTGGCAAGAGGACGATGACGGCAAATGGTTGGCGCTGCGCTATGACATGACCGCGCCGCTCGCCCGCGTGGCCGCGCAATATCGCAACGATCTGCCCAGTCCTTATCGGCGCTACACGATGGGCCCGGTCTGGCGCAACGAGAAACCCGGTCCGGGCCGTTTTCGTCAGTTTTATCAATGCGATGCTGATACGGTTGGCGCGCCTTCGGTGGCGGCGGATGCCGAAATTTGCGCCATGTTGGCCGATGCGCTGGAAGCCGTGGGCATCGAGCGCGGCGATTATGTGGTGCGGGTGAACAACCGCAAGGTTTTGAACGGTGTAATGGAGGTCGCGGGCGTGCTCGACCCCTCCGATCCCACCAAATTCGAGGCCGAGCGCGGCATCGTCCTACGCGCCATCGACAAGTTCGACAAGTTCGGCGAGGAGGGCGTGCGCGCGCTGATCGGTCCGGGCCGCATGGACGAGTCGGGCGATTTTACGAAGGGCGCGGGGCTAAGCGATGCGCAGGCCGACACGGTGATGGGCTTTATGGAGGCCAAGCGCGCCGATAACACTGCGACCTGCGCGCGGCTGCGGGATTTGGTGGTCGGGTCGAAGCTGGGCGAAGAAGGCGTGGCCGAACTCGAACAGATCGCCCAATTGCTCGACGCGCAAGGCTACGGCCCTGACCGCATCGTGATCGACCCCTCCGTCGTGCGCGGCTTGGGCTATTACACCGGCCCGGTGTTTGAGGCCGAATTGACCTTTGAAATCCTCGACGAAAAGGGGCGCAAGCGCAGCTTTGGGTCGGTCGCGGGCGGCGGGCGCTATGACGATCTGGTCAAGCGTTTCACCGGCCAGGCCGTGCCTGCAACCGGCGTCTCTATCGGGGTAGATCGGTTGTTGGCGGCATTGCGTACCAAGGGTCGCTTGGGCGGCGTGGCGCAAGGCCCCGTCGTGGTGACCGTGATGGATCGCGACCGGATGGGCGATTACATGGCAATGGCGGCGCAACTGCGCGCGGCTGGCATCCGCGCCGAGGTCTATTTGGGCAATCCGAAAAACTTCGGAAATCAGCTGAAATATGCCGATAAACGCCAAAGCCCGGTGGCGATCATCCAGGGCGGTGACGAGGCAGAGCGCGGCGTGGTTCAGGTCAAGGACCTGATCCTTGGTGCCAAGATCGCGCAAGACGCAACAGTTGAAGAATGGAAATCCCAACCGGCTCAATTCGAGGTTCCATTGGGCGAAATGGTTAAAAAAGTGCAAGAGATCCTTGCGCGCTACGAGGGCTAAGTCATGGCCGATAAGGCGCAATCAAGGGCGATGGCGGCGCGGCTGCTGCAGGCATTTCTGTCCGCAGGCGCGCAAGAGGTCACTCCCGACATCCTGCAACCTGCCGAGGCACTTTTGGACCTTTACGGCGAGGACATTCGCGCGCGCGCCTATGTCACTGCCGACCCTTTGCGTGGCGAGATGATGCTGCGCCCCGATTTCACCCTGCCAGTCGTGCAGGCGCACATGACCAATGGCGCGGACCCCGCACGCTACGCCTATGCCGGTGAGGTGTTTCGCCGTCAGGATCATCGTGGTCCGGCGCGTAGCAACGAATACTTTCAGGCGGGGTTCGAGATCTTCGACCGCGCCGATCCGCAAGCCGCCGATGCCGAGGTTTTCGCGCTGTTCGCCGGTCTTTTGGCCAATGTAAACCTGTCCGCGACGATTGGCGATATGGGGCTGTTGCGCGCGGCGGTGGACGGGCTTGATACGCTGCCCGCACGCAAAGCGGCGCTGGCGCGTCACATCTGGCGACCCAAGCGGTTCCAGCATCTGCTGGCGCGCTATAGTGGTCAAATTGCGGTGCCAAAGTCACGCGTTGACCTGCTTAACGGTGCCCGGTCGGACGCACCTTGGATCGGCCTGCGCCAAGCCAGCGAAATGGCAGCCCGCATTGCCGCACTGCAGGCCGATGCCGCCGCCCCGCCGCTGCCGATCACTTCAGTGAAGGCACTTAACGCGCTGGCCGCGCTGCGTTGCCCTGCAAGCGATGCACCTGCGCAGTTGCGGGCGTTGAATATCGCAAGCCTCGACCCTGCCATCATCCGGCTTGAGCACCGCCTCAATGCGCTCGCCACCCGTGGCATCGACCTGTCTGCGCTGCAATTTGACGCCAGTCATGGCCGCTCCACGATGGAATATTACGACGGGTTCGTCTTTACCTTTACGGCTGCCGATCCCGCGCTGCCCCCGGTGGCCACGGGCGGGCGCTATGATGCGCTGACCCGACATCTGGGGCAGGGCCGCGAAATTCCGGCAGTCGGCGGCGTGATCCGCGCGGGGCTTTTGGCCGATCTGGAGGCGCAGATATGAGCACGATCAAACTCGGCGTGCCCTCCAAGGGGCGGCTCATGGAAAAGACGTTCGAGTGGTTCGGCGCGCGCGGCATCACGCTGAAACGCAGCGGGTCGGAACGCGAATACGCAGGCGCGGTCGAGGGCGCGGAGGGCGTCAGCCTTGTGCTTTTGTCGGCGGGCGAAATCCCGCGCGAATTGGCGGCGGGGCGCATTCATCTGGGCGTGACCGGATCGGACCTTGTGCAAGAAAAGCTGGCCGATTGGGAAAGTCAGGTCGCCAGCCTTGCCCCGATGGGGTTTGGCTATGCTGATTTGATCATCGCTGTGCCCGATTGCTGGGCCGATGTCGATTGCCTCGAAGACCTTGATGCCGCAGCGCATCAGTTTCGCGCCGGACACGGGTTTCGCTTGCGGATCGCAACCAAATATCACCGTCTGGTACGCGAATTCCTGACTCAACAGGGCGTCGCCGATTGGCAATTGGTCGATAGTCAAGGCGCGACCGAAGGCACAATCGCCAATCTCACCGCCGAGGCCATCGCCGACATCACCTCGTCAGGCGAAACGCTGCGTGCCAACCACCTAAAAATCCTGTCCGATGCGCTGATTCATCAATCTCAGGCGACGCTGTTCGCCGCGCGTGCGGCAGACTGGTCGGGCCAGCAAAACGGTTTTGACGCGCTTTCCCATCAACTTGGGTTCGATGCACCGAAGCTTTGAGTTTCATCTAGCGCGAAATACTCCACGGGGGTCTGGGGGTGTGAAACCCCCAGCCGCTCAATACCCACGCGCGCGGTCAACGAGATACAAAAACGGCTCACCCGCCTCACCGCGCCGGATGTTTTCTGCGACCACCTCAGAGGCGGTTTCCGCGCGGCTTTCAGCTGCGATATGGGGCGTGACGGTAACGCGCGGATGGGCCCAATAGGGATGTTCGGGGGGCAGGGGTTCGATGCGGAACACATCCAGCGTTGCATGGCCGATCTGCCCCGTATTCAGTGCTGCCAATAGGGCGTCATCATCAATCAGCGTGCCCCGTCCGGGGTTGATGATCGCCGCCCCCTTGGGCATCAGCGCCAGCGTTTGCGCGTTCAGCAGGTCAGTTGTTTCCGGCGTATCCGGCAAAATCGAAACAAGAATTTCCGCGCGGCTCAACGCCTGATTTAGCCCGTCTGGCCCGCTGAGACACGCGACGCCTGTGATCTCCTTTTGCGTGCGGCTCCAGCCGGTTACGTCAAACCCAAGCGCGACAAGCGCGTGCGCACAGGCTGCCCCGAGCGCTCCCAGCCCCAGCACAACGACGCTGCGATTGCGCGCCAGTGGCGGGACACCTCCGTCATGGCGCCAGATCCCGTCCTGCTGGGCAAGCGTTGCATCCAGACCCAGATGATAGCGCAGCACATGGCCGGTGGCATATTCGACCATGCCGCGTTCCAGCCCGGCATCGACCATCCGGCACAGCGGCTGGGTCAGGGTCGCATTGCCCACCACACGCTCGACCCCCGCCCACAGGTTGAGCACTGCCTTGGCGCGGGTGAAGGGCGTGAAATCCTGCACCGGACCTTGCGGGGAATAGACGATGTAGTCGATGCTGTCGGGCGCGGCCTCGCCGGGCTGAAAGACCTCGGCGTTCAACCCCGCCTGCGCGAAAGCTGCATTCAGCGCGGCCTCGTAACGCGGCCAATTTTCGGCCTTATCGGCAAAAAGAACCCGGATCATCCCTGCCTCGGTCGATGAATATGCGCGCTTTGCACCAGCCCGAAGGCTGCGAGCAGGATCATCATTGCGGTACCCCCGTAACTGACTAATGGTAGCGGCACGCCGACCACCGGCATCAGCCCCATCACCATCGCCATATTGATCGCGAAGAAGAAAAAGAACGTCCCCGCCACCCCAAAACTTAGCAAGGAGGCAAAGCGGTCTTTCGTCATCATCGCGGTATAAAGCGCAAAGCCAATGATCCCGGCGTAAAGCACCAGCAAAGAGAACGCGCCGACAAAGCCGAATTCCTCGGCCAAAGTGGTGAAGATGAAATCGGTGTGTTTCTCGGGCAGGAAGTTCAGCCGCGATTGTGTGCCCTGCATAAATCCACGCCCTGACCAGCCCCCTGATCCCAGCGCGATCTGCGCCTGCATGATGTTATAGCCCGCGCCAAGCGGGTCGCTGCCGGGGTCAAGGAACGTGTCGACGCGTTTGTATTGATAGTCATGCAGCAACTGCCAATCGGTGCCCCGGCTTTCCATCACGCCAAAGATCAGCGCCATCACCAGCGCGATCACCGTGCCGAAATACCAAAATGACACCCCGGCTGCGAACATCACGAGCGCCCCGCCCAACACCAGCATCACTGCCGTGCCCAGATCGGGCTGCGCGAGCACCAAAAACGTGGGCACCAAGATAATCAGCGCCGGCACCGCAACCCATTGCGGACGCGATACTTTTTCGACCGGCAGCCAGTCATAATAGGCCGCCAGCAGCATCACCAAGGTGATTTTCATCAGCTCTGAGGGCTGAATACGCACGGGGCCGATTTCCAGCCAGCGCTGCGCGCCCATGCCGATGGCGCCGAACAATTCCACGGCCACCAGCAGCAAAAGCGCGATGATATAGGCCAGCGCCGAGACGTTGCGCCAGAACCAGATTGGCACGAAGGCGACGGCGAACATCGCCACCATGCCAACGGCGAAACGCTTCATTTGCGGTTCGGCCCATGTGTGAATATTGCCGCCCGCGACGGAATACAGCATCAAGAACCCGGCCGAGGCGACGGCGGTCAGCAAAAACACCAGCGGCCAGTTCATGTAGAACAGCTTGCGCCAGCCCGTGGGCACGGTCTTGAGATTGGATTCGAGATAGCTCATGCGCGCGATTTCGCCTGTGGTTTTTGCACGGTTTCCGGATCGACCAGATCCAGCGACGTGTTCAGCGCCTTGGCTTTGGCGCGCGAGCTTGAGGGATAGGCCTCATCCGGGGGCAGACCTCCGGCCAAGGCAAACAGCAACACGTCGCGCGCGATAGGCGCGGCAGCGGTCGAGCCGCCAGAGCCATGTTCAACCACCACCGACACCGCGTAGCGCGGATTGTCGATCGGGGCGAAGGCCACGAACAGCGCGTGGTCGCGCCGATCCCATGGCAGTTGGTCATTGCGGATGACGCCGCGCGCGCGCTCGGCCTTGGAGATGTTGCGCACCTGGCTGGTGCCCGATTTGCCCGCCATCTTCCATTCCGCCATCGCGATGCGCGAGCCCCGCCCGGTGCCGCGTGACGAGTTCACCACCGCTGTCATGCCCTTGCGCACATCGTCGAGATAGGCCTTAGGGATGCCGAGATCGTCGGTAACGCGCACCGGTTGCTCGATCCCGTCGCGGGTGCGGATCAGGCGCGGTTCAACCTTTTTGCCGCTCGCGATGCGCGCGGTCATGATAGCCAGATGCATCGGCGAGGCGAGCACATAGCCCTGACCAATCGCCGCGTTGGCGGTGTCGCCAATCAACCAATCCTTGCCGTAGCGTTCCTTCTTCCACGCTTTGGTAGGGGCGACGCCCTCTTTGACGGCTGACATCGGAAGGTCAGGGCGCACGCCGATGCCCAATCGCTCGGCCATATTGCTCATCTTGTCGATGCCGACGCGTTGCGACATTTCATAATAATAAACGTCGCAACTTTGCTCCATGCTTTTAGTCATATCGACATGGCCGTGGCCTGCGCGTTTCCAGCAGTGAAAACGCCGCCCCGCGATTTCGACATAGCCGGGGCACCAGACGGTTTCGTTGGGCGTGACCAGCCCGGCCTCAAGTGCTGCCAGCGCGGTGACCATTTTGTAGGTCGAGCCCGGAGGATACAGCCCCTGCACCGTCTTATCGGCCAGCGGGCGGTGATCATCCTGCGTCAGCGTTTGATATTGCGCGACCGAAATGCCGCGCACGAACATATTGGGGTCAAACGAGGGCGCCGAGGCACAGGCCAGCACATCGCCATTGGTCACGTCGATCACAACGGTCGCGGCGGATTCATTTTCCAGCCGCTTGAGCGCGTAGTTTTGCAGCCGGTAATCCACGGTCAGTTGCAGGTTTTCCCCCGGCTTGCCCGGCTCACGCGAGAGTTCACGCATTTCTCGCCCGGCCGAGTTCACCTCAATCCGGCGTTGCCCCGCCTCACCGCGCAGAACGCTTTCTTCCTTGGATTCAATGCCGGTTTTGCCAAGCTGGAATTTCGGGATCATCAGCAGCGGGTCGGGATCATCCATTTTGCTCAGGTCGTAATCCGAAACCGGTCCGACATAGCCGATGACATGTGAGAAATCATCACGGCGCGGGTAAAGCCGCGACAGGCCAACATCGGGGTTCACGCCGGGCAGGGAGGGGCTGTTGACGGCGACGCGCGAAAACTCGTCCCATGTCAGACGATCCGCGACCGTAACGGGCGTGGTCGGCGGGCGGCGGCGGATGTCGTGGAGGATATCGGCGGCATCGCTATCGGTGATGGGCACAAGGCGGCGCAGCTCGGCCAGCGTGGCGTCCACATCATCGCTATCCTCGCGCGTAATCGTGACGCGGTAGTTCTGCTCGTTTCCCGCCAGCAACACGCCGTTGCGATCATAAATCAACCCGCGCGCCGGCGGGATCAGCCGGATCTTGACCGAGTTACCCTCGGCCAGCAGGCGGTATTGGCTGGCGTCTTCGAGCTGCATTTTTCGCATCCGCGCGGCCAGCACGGCAACCACGGCCAGCTGTGCGCCACCCAGCATCAGCCCGCGACGCGTGATGCGGCGGGTGCTTTCCTGCGTCTCTTTCGGGGATCGTCTCATCGCGTGCCCCTTTCCTTACAATCTGTGCCCGAAGGCGTCGACTTCACCCGGTGCCGCCCGACGCAACCCGAACCCGACCCGCGACACCAGCACCACAAACGGATAGGCCGCCAGCGTCATCAGCATCTGGAACAGCTCTAGTCCCAGCGAGGGTTGATCGAGCAGAACCACTACCAGCACCACCCGTTTGATTACCATCATCACGACCAAAATCACCGCGACAAGCGCCCATTCCAGCGCGAAAGGCAGATCGCGCAAAGATTGCTCACGCGCGCGCAGGAACTCGGTCGCTCCCAAAACGATCAGCGCCCAAAGCCCGATTGGTCGCCAGAATAGCATGTCTTCCAGTAAAAACACGGCCACGATTAGGAGAGCGGGCACATATTCGGGGCGGCGCAGCAGCCAGGCCAGAGTGATCGCCAGCGTCAGATCGGGTCCGGGCAGACCGCCGGGCGTGTGATCGACAGGCAGCATGCGCACCAAGATCAGAACCAGCGCAATCGCAACATAAAGCGCGCGGTAGCGAATGCGGCGGCTGGTGAGCGGGTCGATCATTGGCTTGCCGTCCCGTTGTCATCGCCCCCGGTCGCGTTGCCGTCTTCGGGTTGCAATGTGCCCTCGCTAGCCTCATCGCGCGCTTTTTGCGCTGCCTCGCGTTCGATCAGCGCCGGATCGGGCGCGATCAAGCCGCCTGCCGCGTCGATCCGCTCTGCGGGGTGCGAGCGCAGCACACGCAGGAAATCGAGCCGCTCATAATCGGCTGCAAGGCGCACCCGCATCCGTTTGTCGCGCCCCTGAAAGATTTGCCCCACCAGCAGACCGGCCGGAAACACCCCGCCATCGCCCGAGGAAATCACGCGGTCGCCGGGGCGCACCCGTTCTGGGTGTTCAAGGAAATCAATCACCGGATAGGGCGAATTGTCGCCCGCAAGAATCGCGTTTTGCCCCGAGGCGGGGATCGTGATCGGAATGCGGCTTGAGGCGTCGGTGAGCAGTAACACCCGGCTAGTGGATTTGCCCACGCCCGATATCCGTCCGACCAGACCCAACCCGTCCATCGTCGCCCAGCCATCGACGATCCCGTCGCGCTGCCCCACGTTCAACAGCACCGATTTACGAAACGGCGAGCCGCTATCGGCCAACACGCGCCCCGAAACCGAAGTCAGCTTCGGATCAAGCCGCACGTTGTTTTGCGCCAGCAATTTCGCGTTTTGCTGCTCCAGTTGAACCGCGGCCTCTTTCCAGCTTTTCATCTGCTGCAATTCGCGGCGCAATTCCTGATTTTGCTCATAGATACGGGCGTAGGATTGGAACCCCTCGACCATATCGGTCAGCTTGCCCACGGGCGCCATCATCCAGTCAAAGCTGGGCACAAACCGGTCCACTAAAGCCGAGCGCACGCGCTCCATCCGGGGGCTGTCGGCGCGCCAGAGTATGAAGAAGACCAGCAAAAACAACGCCAGAAGCGCCACGCCCACGCGGCGCAGCGGGCCAAGATAATCCTCGTTATCGCGGTTTCTGGCCAATTCCGTCTCCGGTTAGCGCGGCTGACCGGGGCAAGCCCGGATTAGCTATCGTAATCAATGACGTGGCGAAGCTGCTTTTCATATTCAAGCGCCTTGCCGGTGCCCAAAGCAACACAGTTAAGCGACTGATCCGCGATCGAGATCGACAGGCCCGTCTGCTCGCGCAGCGCCAGATCCAACTCGCCCAGCAGCGCACCGCCGCCTGTCAGCATCACACCGCGATCCACGATATCGGCGGCCAGATCGGGCGGGGTGGTTTCAAGCGCTTGCATCACCGCGTCGCAGATTTGCTGCACCGGCTCGCTCAGCGCCTCGGCCACTTGGGCTTGGGTGATTTCGGTCTCTTTCGGCACCCCATTCAGCAGATCGCGCCCGCGCACATGCAGGCTCATGCCGCGCCCGTCGTCGGGCATCCGCGCCGTGCCGATCGTGGTCTTGATCCGCTCGGCGGTGGATTCGCCCACCAACAGGTTCTGGTTGCGCCGCAGATAGCTGATGATCGCCTCATCCATGCGGTCGCCGCCCACCCGCACCGAGCGCGCGTAAACAATATCGCCAAGGCTGAGGACCGCGACTTCGGTCGTGCCGCCGCCGATATCCACCACCATCGAGCCAGTGGGATCGGTGATCGGCATACCCGCGCCAATCGCGGCGGCAATCGGTTCGGCAATCAGGCCCGCGCGGCGTGCGCCAGCGCTAAGAACCGACTGACGGATCGCGCGTTTTTCGACCGGGGTCGCGCCATGAGGGACACACACGATGATTTTCGGTTTCGAGAAAGTCGAGCGTTTATGCACCTTGCGGATGAAATGTTTGATCATCTCTTCGGCAGAGTCGAAATCGGCGATAACACCGTCGCGCATCGGGCGGATCGCCTCGATGGAGCCGGGCGTGCGCCCCAGCATCAGCTTGGCGTCTTCACCCACGGCAAGCACCTGCTTTTTGCCATCTTTGACGTGATAGGCAACAACCGAGGGTTCGTTCAACACGATCCCCTTGCCTTTGATATAGACCAGCGTGTTCGCCGTGCCGAGGTCAATCGCCATGTCCGAGGAAAAGAGCCCGCCTACCATTTTTCGCCTGTCCCGTCGTCAAAAACTTAAAATGCCCCCGACTCGTCCCAGCCGTGGCTCGCGTCGGTATAGTCAAAGCCTGCATGACGTGGAAGCGGATTTGCGCGCGCCCGTCACCCTACTCGCGGCAATCCGCGCAAGGGAAACCAAGCACTTGACCTTTTTCAACTTTCTAGGCCGTGAGAGCCGTATATGAGACGGGGAAAATGTTCATTATGCGATGCGTCACGAAAACGTGCTATTTTCATATGTTTTGACGGGTTTGCGCGTCATGCGAAAGGGCAGCCGCTGGGGCTGCCCCTTCAGATTCGACTCACCCCAAACTCAAAGCTTGTAGCTGACCGATTTTACATCGGCATCCGGCGCGGTTTTCTGGCTGCGCACGCGCAACCGATTGAGCGCGCCGACATAGGCTTTGACGCTGGCCAGAATGGTGTCGGTATCTGACGCCGAGCCGGTCACTATGCGACCGTCTTCTTCCATCCGCACCGATACGGTCGCTTGCGCATCGGTGCCCTCGGTCACGGCGTGAACCTGATACAGCTTCAGCTTGGCCTGCGTCGGGTAGATCTCCTTCACGCATTTGAACACGGCATCGACGGGGCCATCGCCCTCGCTTTTGCACGACTTCTCCTGGCCATCCACCAGCATCGTCAGCTCGGCTTCCTGACCATCGCTGCCGCAGATCACACGCAGCCATTTCACCTGCAGATAATCGCTGTCGGTATTGGCGGCGCTATCCGTCATCAGAGCGATCAGGTCGTCGTCGTAGATTTCCTTCTTGCGATCGGCCAGCGCCTTGAAGCGCACAAAGACATCCTTGAGCTGGTTATCGCCCAGTTCGTAGCCCAGATCGTTAAGTTTGGCCCGCAGCGCCGCGCGCCCAGAGTGCTTACCCATCGCGATATTGGCCTCATTCAGCCCGATATCGGCGGGTTTCATGATTTCAAAGGTCTCGACGTTTTTCAGCACGCCGTCCTGATGGATACCGCTTTCGTGCAGAAACGCGTTTTTGCCCACGATGGCCTTGTTGAATTGCACCGCAAAGCCCGAGACCTGCGCGACACGGCGCGAGAGGTTCATGATCTTGGTGGTGTCGATGCCGGTCTCGTAGGGCATGATGTCATGACGCACTTTCATTGCCATCACGACTTCTTCGAGTGCGGTATTGCCCGCACGTTCGCCCAAGCCATTGATGGTGCACTCGATCTGACGCGCACCAGCCTCGACTGCGGCCAGCGAGTTCGCCGTCGCCATGCCGAGGTCGTTGTGACAATGCGTGGCAAAGATGATCTCATCCGCGCCCGGCACTTTGTCGATCAGCATCTTGATCAGCGCCGCAGATTCGCGCGGCGCGGTGTATCCCACGGTGTCGGGGATGTTGATCGTGGTGGCCCCCGCCTTGATCGCGATTTCGACCACGCGGCACAGATAATCATGCTCGGTGCGGGTGGCATCCATTGGCGACCATTGCACATCGTCGCACAGATTGCGTGCGTGGCTGACGGTGTCATGGATCACCTGCGCCATTTCATCCATGCTCAGGTTCGGGATTGCACGATGCAGCGGCGAGGTGCCGATAAACGTGTGGATGCGCGGCTTCGCGGCGTGTTGAACAGCCTCCCAAGCGCGGTCGATATCGGGCATTTTAGCGCGCGCCAGCCCGCAGATCACCGAATTTTTCGAGCGTTTGGCAATCTCGCTGACGGCCTCGAAATCACCAATCGATGCAATCGGGAACCCCGCTTCGATGATGTCCACGCCCATCTCGTCAAGCAGTGCTGCGATCTCGAGCTTTTCATCATGCGTCATCGTGGCGCCCGGCGATTGCTCGCCATCGCGCAGGGTGGTGTCAAAAATCAGGACTTTGGATTTGTCGGTCATGGTCGGTGCCATCTGTTGTCTCTTTCCTAGCGGTCTTAGCGTCAGTTTGCCCCGAAGGCCAGCGTTGCGCGGTGGCAGTCGGGGGCGGTCCGGGCGCTGTCTACCCCTGAGCGGTCGCGCCCGGGTAAGGCACGCTCAGAGGCTGCTAAGTAGAAGGAGACCACGGGTCAGCGCGCCACAGGCTTGCGCCCCGGCTGCGTTGGATTGGATATGTTGGTCCCGTGTCATGGGGGCGACTATAGGTGCTGTTTTCGGAATGAAAAGGAAAAAAGAACCGCGCCTTGGCGAGCAGCGTAGACGGGAAGTCGAGATGGTGAACCGAAGGAGCAGGGACTGCGATGATAAAGCAAGCACTCGTGATCGGCGATAGCGGCGGGATCGGCGCGGCGATCAGCGCCGAGTTGAATGCGCGCGGCTATCGCGTGACGGGGCTGTCACGATCGCGCGATGGATTTGACGTAGGCGATGAGGCCAGCATTCGTACGGGGCTTGGGTCACTCAGCGGCCCGTTCGATCTGATCTTCGTGGCCACCGGTCAACTGGGTCGCCCCGAGAAATCGCTTAACCAGCTTAGCGCCGCCGAGATGGCGGCCCAATTCGCGGTGAACGCGATCGGCCCTGCGTTGGTGCTTAAACATGCGCGCGCCCTTTTGCCGCGCGACCGGCCCGCGCAATTTGGGGCACTTTCGGCGCGGGTGGGCTCAATCGGCGATAACCGTCTGGGGGGCTGGTATAGCTACCGCGCCGCGAAATCTGGGCTCAACCAGTTGCTGCACGGCGCGGCAATCGAACTCGCGCGTAGCCACCCGCACCTAGTTGTCGCCTGCCTGCATCCGGGCACGGTCGATACGCCCTTTACCGCCAATTATCCGCGCGACAAGCTGTCCCCTGCGCAATCCGCGCGCCAGTTAATCGACGTGCTGATCGCCTTGGAACCCGCGCAAACTGGCGGCTTTTTTGACTATGCTGGAAAGGAAATTCCATGGTGAGCCGCAACCATAGCCGCGCGGCGATGACGCGGAGCGCAAACGCCTTTCATCTAGCCATAAGTACTCGCGCCGGAGGCATCCGACCTTTTCAATAACGCAGCGGGTTGCCGCAGCTTAATTACCGTTCGGCCCCGCCTCTTGCGGCACGGCAGGCTCCGGCGTCGAAGGGGCGACAACGTCGGGCGTGGCCTCGGCTGGGGGCGCCTCGGTCTGGGTACCGTCCGGCGTCTCCGTGCCCGGCGAAACCGCCTCGCTAAATGCGCCCTCTTTCCATTTGCCTGCTGCAACCTTGCCCGAGGCATAGGTCATCGTACCTTGCCCCTCGCGCTTGCCATTGCTGAAATGGCCCTCATACATGTCGCCATTGGCATAGGTGGCACGGCCCTCACCGGCGATTGCACCATTGCGCCACTGGCCCTCGTAAGCGAACCCGTCGGGCATGGTGAGTTTGCCTTCACCATCGCGCTGACCGGCGTTCAAATGACCCTCGTAGACTGTGCCATCGGCGTAGCGCGCGATGCCTGTGCCCTGACGTTGGCCATCGGCCCAGTCGCCTTCGTAGGAATAGCCGTCGGGGTAGGTCATCTTGCCGGTGCCGTGGTTGCGCGCATCCTTGAACTGGCCCTCATAGACCAGCCCGTTGGCGTAGCGCGCGATGCCAGCTCCCTCGATGACGCCCGCGACCCAACCGCCTTGATAGCTCGAGCCATCGGGATAGGTGATTTTGCCTTCACCATCGGGCAGATCGCCTTTGAACTGACCCTCGTAAACAGAGCCGTCGGGATAGGTGACCTTGCCGGTGCCCTCAATGCGACCCTCGCTCCAGTCGCCCTCGTAAAGGTAACCATCCGTGCCTTTGAATGTGCCGGTGCCGTGGCGTTTATCTAGGAGGAAGTCGCCCTCGTAGACATCACCATTGGCATAGGTGACGCGGCCGCGACCGTGGCGTTTGCCATTGACCATCTGGCCTTCATAGACATCGCCGTTGGACTGGGTCAGCTTACCCATGCCGTTCATCTGGCCGTCTTTCCACTGGCCCTCATAGATAAGCCCGTTCGCCATTTTCAGCGTGCCTTCGCCGGCGCGCTGCCCGTCCTTCATCTGGCCTTCATAAGTGGAGCCATCGGGATAGGTGATCAGCCCTGTGCCCTCTTTGATACCCGCCACCCAGTCGCCCTCATAGCGATAGCCATTGGCGGATTCGAGCGTGCCTTTGCCGTCATGCATCGCGTTGCGGAACTGGCCTTTGTAGATCGAGCCATTGGCGTAATGCGCAACGCCAGTGCCGGTGATCTCACCGCCGACCCAATCGCCCTCATAGGTGCCGCCATCAGCGAACGTGATTTTGCCCTGACCATCGGGCTTGCCGCGCGCGAACTGGCCCTCATAGACCGAGCCGTTGGGAAAGCGTGCACGCCCTTGGCCGCGGATCTCGCCCATGACCCACTGGCCCTCATATTCATAGCCCGAGGGGAGTTTATAGGTGCCGTAGCCGTCCTGCTTGCCATCGGTGAACGTGCCCTCATAGAGCCCGCCATCGTCATATTGCTTGGTGATGACCTCTTGTGCGAGCGCGCCATGCGCCCCCAGCACTGTGGCGATCACTGCCGCCGATGTCATGATGCGAAGCCGCGCCCCTGCCATGCCTGCCCTCGATATGCTCTGCCCGGATTTGAACGGGATTCGCCCCGTCGCTGTTAACCTTTAGAGTATGCGGCAGGGCGCAGGGTGACAAGCATCTGTGGTAGTGCCCCGTGTGCGCGGCGTGTGGTTTTGCCCGCGCGCCCTTTTCTGCCCGCTGCTTTCTGTTAAACGAAGGGCTGATAAAGAACCCGAGGACTTCCCATGGCCGACCGTTTCCGCCTGACCCTTGCCCAATTGAACCCGACCGTGGGGGCGCTGCATGCCAATGCCGAGGCCGCCTACGCCGCCTGGGAGGAGGGGCGCGCTGCGGGGGCTGATATGGTCGTGCTGCCCGAGATGTTCCTGACGGGTTATCAAACGCAGGACCTGATCGCCAAGCGCGCGTTCGTGCGCGATGCCACAGCCGCGATGGAGGCATTGGGGGCACGTATCACTGATGGTCCCGCGCTGGGCATTGGCGGGCCGTTCTGGGACGAGAATGGGCATTACAACGCCTATTGGGTCTGGAAAGACGGCAAGCTGGTGGCGCGGATGCTTAAGCATGAGCTGCCCCATAAAGGGATTTTTGACGAGTATCGTCTGTTCGATATCGGCCCGATTTCAGGGCCCTACGCGATCAATGGGGTGCGCATCGGCTCGCCGATTTGCGAAGATGCATGGCACCCCGATGTGGCCGAGACGCTGGCCGAGACGGGGGCCGAGATTTTGATCGTACCCAATGGCTCGCCCTATTATCGGCGTAAACTGGATACGCGGATGAACCACATGGTTGCGCGCGTGACCGAGACTGGTTTGCCACTGGTCTATCTCAACGCCGTGGGCGGGCAGGACGATCAGGTCTTTGACGGGGCGAGCTTTGTGCTCAACCGTCACGGCGCGCTGGCGGCGCAATTCGCGCCTTTCGATGAAATTGTCGATCACGTCGATTTCGAACGCGGGCCTGATGGCTGGGCCTGCGTGGCGGGGCGCGATGATGTGCAGCCCTCCGAGTGGGAGCAGGATTACCGCGCGATGGTGATGGGCACGGCGGATTACCTTGGCAAATCGGGGTTTTCCAAGGTGGTGCTGGGCCTGTCAGGCGGGATTGATTCCGCGCTGGTGGCTACGATTGCCGCCGATGCGCTGGGGCCACAAAACGTGCATTGCGTGATGCTGCCCTCGGAATATACTTCTGCCAGCTCGCTTACGGATGCCGCTGATTTGACTACGCGGCAGAACATGCGTCTTGATACGGTCAAGATCGACGGGGCGCGCGATGCGGTGAACGAAGCGCTGGCGCATTTGATGGCGGGCACCAAGCCTGATGTGACCGAGGAAAACATCCAGTCGCGCCTGCGCGGTGTGATGCTGATGGCGATTTCGAACAAGTTTGGCGAGATGTTGCTGACCACTGGCAACAAGTCGGAAATGGCGGTGGGCTATGCGACGATCTATGGCGATATGAACGGCGGGTATAACCCGATCAAGGATCTCTATAAGACCCGCGTGTTCGAAACCTGCCGCTGGCGCAATGCCAATCATCGCGACTGGATGAAAGGCGCGCCGGGCGAGGTGATCCCGCCCAATATCATCGACAAGCCGCCGTCAGCCGAGCTGCGCCCCGATCAGCGCGACGATGACAGCTTGCCGCCCTATCCGGTGCTGGATGGCATATTGGAGGGGTTGGTCGAGGATGACGCCTCGGTCGTCGATCTGGTCGCGCGCGGTTACGATCACGATACGATCAAAAAGGTCGAACACCTGCTGTATATCGCGGAATGGAAACGCTTTCAGTCAGCGCCGGGGCCGCGCATTTCGCGCAAAGGGTTCTGGCTGGATCGGCGCTATCCGATGGTCAATCGCTGGCGCGATACCGGCCATGGGCGCGCCCGTCCAGAGCCGCGCGAACCGGAATCCTAAGCGCCGTTTAGTCTGTCGCGTCCAGCAGCGCCGAAATTTCGGCGACAAGGGCGTTCACCTCGGCCGTGGCGGCGGATTTTCCGGCCTCAAGCGCGCCGAGCCCTTGGCCAAGGGTCTGTGCATAGACGACGCGGTGACCAAGAGTGACCGTGGCAACCTCGGAGGAAATTGCGGCGGCGGCCGCCGCGACTTCCTCGGCCAAACGGGTGCCCGATTTCACGCGGTTGAGGACGATAACACAGGGTTTGCCGACCCGCTCCGCCAGATCAACGACGCCATCCGTCGCCCAAAGATCGACCAGAGAAGACCCCACCGGCACCAGCACCAGATCCGCCTCGCGCAGGGCGGGTTTCAAATCGCTATCCACCTTGGGCGGCGTGTCAATGATTACTATGTCATTGTTTGCGCTAAGTTTACTGCACTCGTATCCAACACCCCAAGCCGAGGAGGTGGCAAATTCCACACCGGGATCGCCCAGCAATTCGCGTCGCGTCATGAACCAGCGACCAAGCGAGCCTTGCGGATCGGTATCAAGAATCGCCACGCGTTGATTTTGTTTCGCAAATGCGATGGCGAGATTGACCGCGAGCGTGGTTTTCCCCGCTCCGCCCTTTTGTTGAGCGATCGTGATGATATGCGCCAAATGATTCCCTCGCTGTTGCAGCATTTTATATCACGATAGATTTGGGAATTATATGTCGCTCAATCACGCAGGTATGCGAAAGCCCTGACCCGTGTGAGCAGGCGGTGAAAGGTTGGGCGGTATTGCGCGACGTTGCGGAATTTTCGATCTAAATGAGCGAGGTGCCTACTCTCAACTTGCACCACGGGCAGCTTCTGGATGCTCGGCCAAGAAGGCGCGCAAGACGGCAAATAATTCGTGCGCTTGTGGCACGTTGTCAGCATGCAAAGCGGCGCGGATATCATCGCAAATCATCTCGTTTACTTTTTGCGGCCCATGATGGACGTGCATCATGTATTCGCCCAACAGCGTCGCGTCATACGCGCTGAGGTGTTCATGCTCAGACAGCGCATCAATTTCTGCACGACTTAGCGCAGACATGTCTTCGACATCTTCCAACGTGATCATTGCTTCTCTCCCTCAATAGAGAATGATTCTACCAAGTTCGAGATAATGCCGCCTTGATGGACCTCAAGGTAGGAAAGCGACCGTTTCGGGCTACGGTATCAACGGGGCGCGCGCTCAGCCCCGCGCGCGCACCTTGTGCAAAAGCGGCATCAGGCTGCCCATGTCGGGGCCGTGGGCTTGTCCCGTCACCGCTTTGCGCAGCGGCATGAACAGGCCCTTGCCCTTGCGCCCCGTCGCGTCCTTGACGGCGTTGGTCCAGTCTTTCCACGTCGTGTCTGTATAGGGCGCGGCGGGCAGCAGCGTCATGGCCTGCGCGATGAAATCGGTGTCCTCGGGGTCAATCACCGGCTCGGCGCCGTTCAGGCACAGATCGGCCCAGTGATCGAGATCGCTGAGCGTGTCGATATTTTGCGAGGCCACGGCCCAGAACTGCTCGGCTTGCTCGGCAGGAATACCAAGGGCAGCGATACGGTCCTGTACCGCCGAGAAGGGCAGGTGCTGGTTGCGCGTGCGCGTCAGCGGGATCAGGTCTTCGGCGTCGAATTTGGTGGGGGCCGAGCCGAACTGGCTGAGATCAAAGCCCTCGGCCAATTCATCCATGCTCATTTTCAGCTCGATCGGCTGGCTTGATCCAAGCCGCGCCATCATGCTTAGCAACGCCTCGGGGGCGATACCCTTGGCGCGCAGATCGCGGATTGAGAGCGCGCCGAGACGTTTGGACAGCTCTTCGCCCTGCGGGCCGGTCAGCAGCGAGTGGTGCGCAAAGGCGGGAACCTTGCCGCCGATGGCCTTGATGATTTGAATTTGCGTCGCGGTGTTGGTGACGTGATCGCCCCCGCGCACGATATGGGTGATGTTCATATCCGCGTCATCCACGGGCGAGGCAAAGGTATAAAGCACCTGACCCGAGGCCTTGATCAGCACCGGATCGGACACCGACGCCGCATCAATCGACAGATCGCCCAAAATGCCATCGGTCCACTCGATCCGTTCGAGTTCCAGTTTAAAGCGCCAGTAACCATCTTTGCCAGCGGCGCGCGCGGCCTCTTTCTCGGCCTCAGACATGTGCATCGAGGCGCGGTCATAAACCGGCGGCTTGCCCATGTTGAGTTGTTTTTTGCGTTTGAGATCCAACTCGGTCGGGCTCTCAAAGCACTCATACAGCTTGCCCGCCGCCTTCAATTCCTCGGCGACCTCGCGATAGCGATCAAGGCGCAGCGACTGGCGTTCCTCGCGATCCCACTCGATGCCCAACCATTCCAGATCCGATTTCAGCGCGTCGATATATTCCTGCTTCGAGCGTTCCTGATCGGTATCGTCGAGGCGCAGAATGAACGTGCCGCCCGTCTTGCGCGCAATCAGATAGTTCATCAGCGCGGTGCGCAGATTGCCGACGTGGATATAGCCAGTGGGCGAGGGGGCAAAACGGGTAATGGTGGTCATTTCGGCATACTCCTGTTGGCGCCTGCTGTTTCATAGCGGGGCGCGTTTGTCCATATGAAGGGCTATGCGTGCAGGGCAATCCCGGTAAGGAGGTAAACGGTCGAGGCGTTTCTTTCAGCACCAAATTCGCGATGGCGCGGCAAATATTCTCTCGCAGGAGCGAACCCAATCACGTTCTCGTGCGTTTGGGCTTCGTCATCAGGGTGCTTTGCGCTACTTTTGACCCGCAAGATACATGTCCGCCGACCAGGAGAGACCGATGACCCGCAGACTTATGACACGCCGAACGGCCATTATGACCGCCGCTGCCCTGCCTGCCGCCCCTGCAATTCTTGGCGCTACGATGGCGCAGGCCCAAGACGAAATGGCCAAAGCCCCTCCCGCAATTCCGCCTTACCGCCGTATGCAGCTTGGCGATATGGCCGTGACGACGCTGCTTGCAGCCAATCGCCCGATGGAAGACCCCCACGGCACGTTTGGCCTGAACGCCAGCGACGAAGAGTTCGCCGACCTCTCGAAAGAAGCGTTCATTCCCGCTGACAAATCGCTCAATTTCTTCACTCCGACCTTGATCGAGGCGGGCGACGAGAAGATTCTGTTCGATACAGGGCTGAGTGCCGATGGCACCAGTTCAGCGCTTGCCGCTGCTGGTCATGCGCCTGAAGATATCACCACCGTTGTCATCACCCACATGCACGGCGATCACATCGGCGGGTTGATGGGCGAGGGTGGCGCGACGTTCAAGAATGCGCGCTACATCACCGGCCAGACCGAGTTCGATCACTGGTCCAAGGCGGGCAATGACACGTTCGAGGCCAAAGTGCGCCCGCTCGAAGATCAATTCGCCTTTATCAAAGGCGGGGATTCGGTTGTCTCGGGGATTACGGCTGTTGAGGCGTTTGGTCATACCCCGGGCCACATGGCCTTTATGGTGGAAAGCGGTGGCAAGGGATTGGTGTTGGCCGTGGATACTGCCAACCACTACGTCTGGTCGCTGCGCCGCCCCGAATGGGAAGTGCGCTTTGACATGGACAAGACGAAGGCTGCCGCGACGCGCAAATCGCTGCTGGGCATGGTTGCTGCCGATCGTCTACCCTTTATCGGCTATCACATGCCGTTCCCCGGCACGGGTTTTCTTGAAACGGCCGGGCCGGGCTATCGCTTTGTGCCGACCGGATACCAGCTTGATCTGTAAGCTGCGACGCACGAGCGTGATATAAGGGTTTAGAACTGGAACGGGCGGCACTGGAAAAGTGCGGCCCGTACTGCTTTTATAAGCGGGCGCAACTCCTCTTGGATCGCGAGCAGTGACCTGCGATGATTGCGCCCAAGACCCTTCCGCCAGTCAAGGATTTCGCGATGACGGCCATATTGACGATCACGCTCAACCCCACGGTTGATCTGTCGACCTCGACCGAGGGAATTTTGCCCGAGCGCAAGCTGCGCTGCACGCGCCCGCAAACCGATCCCGGCGGTGGCGGGCTGAATGTCAGCCGCGCGATCACGGCGCTTGGGGGCAACTCGACCGCCTTCGTGGCGCTGGGCGGGCCGACGGGCGACAAGGTGATGCGGCTGCTGGCTGAGGCGGGGATCGGCGTTTATCCCTTTCCCGCGCCGGGTGAAACGCGCATGAGCCTGACCGCCACCGACACCGCCACGGGCGAGCAATATCGTTTCGTCATGCCCGGCCCCGATTGGGGCGAGCGCGACGTGTCAAAGGCGCTCAGCCGGATCGCGCGCGCCGCGCCCGAGGGCGGGATCGTGGTGCTGTCAGGCAGCCAACCCCCCGGTGTTCCAGTGGATTTCCCCGCAAGGCTTGCCGCCAAAATCGCGCGCACGAAGGCGCGGCTGTTCCTTGATACCTCGGGCAAGGCGCTGCACTATCTGCTTAGGGCGAAATCGCCCCCCGCCGATCTGCTGCGCATGGATGAGCTGGAGGCCGAGGAACTCGCAGGCCACCCCTTGCCCACCCGCACCGACAGCGCCGATTTCGCGCAAGACCTTGTGGGGCGTGGGCTGGCCCATGCGGTGATCGTGGCGCGCGGCTCTGAGGGCAACGTGCTGGCCACGCGCGAGGGGCGCTGGTTTGCCAAGGCCGCCAAGGTCAAGGTCGTCTCCAAGGTCGGGGCGGGCGATAGTTTCGTGGCGGCCTTTACGCTGGCACTGGCGCGCGACAAGCCCTTGCCCGAGGCGTTGCGTCACGGGGCGGCGGGGGCCTCGGCGGCGGTGACCTCGCCGGCGACCGATCTTTGCAGTGCGCGTGATGTGAAAAAACTGCTGAGCCAATGTCCGGTCAGCAAGATTTGAATGCAGCGCGTTTTTAGCGCGCCGCATCGCCTGTTCCTTGGGCATTTTGCGCGCGCGCGCAGGTCGCTTTTGGCCTCAAAACGGCGCATCTGGCGAATCAGGCTTGTCAGGGCGCGTGCGCCTCGGCTATGCGATTGGGGTGGAATACGGGAGAAGCTGCGGCGAAAGCTGCGGTGCCGAAGGAGCAACCGCCCCGGTAAACTCTCAGGCAAAAGGACCGCATTTCACCAAGGACTCTGGAGAGTGGCGCAGATGCGCCCGCCGAAGGGATAACGATCTCAGGCGCCCGAAACCCGTAAGGGCTGGGTACGGACAGAGGGGGCATCGGGCGGGCCATTTGGCCCATTGGTCGATGCCGGACAATCCGGCTAAAGGGAGAGAGCCGGATGAGCGATCTGAAACAGACGCCGCTTTACGATCTACACATCGAACTTGGCGCGAAAATGGTGCCGTTTGCGGGCTATGCGATGCCCGTGCAATACCCGCTGGGCGTGATGAAAGAGCATTTGCACACTCGCGCCGCGGCCGGGCTGTTCGATGTCAGCCATATGGGGCAGGTGATTTTGCCGGGGCCGGATGCGGCGGCGGCACTTGAGGCGCTGGTGCCGGTCAATCTGGTCGGGCTGGGCGAAGGGCGGCAGCGCTATGCGATGTTCACCAATGACACGGGCGGGATATTGGACGATCTGATGGTCGCCAATCGCGGCGATCATCTGTTCGTCGTGGTCAATGCCGCCTGCAAAGAGGGCGATCTGGCCCATCTGCGCGCCAATATTCCCGAGGTTGTCGAAATCACCGACCGTGCGCTTTTGGCGCTGCAAGGTCCGGCGGCTGAAGCGGCGTTGGAAACGTTGGTGACGGGCGTGGCCGCGATGCGGTTCATGGATGTCGCCACGTTTGGCTGGCAGGGGGCAGAGTTGTGGATTTCGCGCTCGGGCTACACGGGCGAGGATGGCTTTGAAATCTCGGTTCCCGCCGCGCAGGCCGACGCATTTGCGCGCGCGTTGCTGGCAATCGAGACGGTCGAGCCGATTGGTTTGGGGGCGCGTGACAGCCTGCGTCTTGAGGCGGGGCTGTGCCTGTATGGTCATGATATCGACACCACGACAACGCCCGTTGAGGCCAATCTCGCTTGGGCGATCCAGAAGATCCGGCGCAAGGGCGGGGCGCGCGAGGGCGGCTTTCCCGGTGCCGACGTGATCCTTGCCCAGCTTGAAAACGGGGCCGCGCGCCAACGCGTTGGCCTGCGCCCGCAGGGCCGCGCTCCGATGCGCGAGGGCGTCAAGATCTACGCCAATGCCGAAGGGGGCGCGGCGATTGGCATCGTCACCTCGGGCGGCTTTGGCCCTTCGATTGAGGCCCCGATGGCGATGGCTTATTTGCCCGCCGATCTGGCTGAGGGCAGCACCGTTTACGGCGAGGTTCGCGGCAAACGCCTGCCCGCCGTGATCGCGGCGATGCCATTCCAACCCACCACCTACAAACGCTGAAAAACGATCAACAGGAGAGCAAAAGATGAAATTCACGCAAGACCATGAATGGCTGAAAACCGAGGGCGACGTGGTCGTCGTCGGCATCACGAAACACGCAAGCGAACAGCTTGGCGATGTAGTGTTCGTTGAGCTGCCCGAGGCCGGCACAGAGGTGTCCAAGGGCGACGAAATTTGCGTGATCGAAAGCGTCAAGGCTGCGTCTGACATTATGGCGCCGCTGGATGGCGAGATCGTCGAAGTGAACGACGAACTGGCTGACAATCCGGGCCTTGTGAACGAAGATCCGACGGGTAAGGCGTGGTTTTTCAAGATGAAATTGGCGGACATGACCGCGCTTGATGGCTTTATGGATGAAGCCGCTTACACCAAATTTATCGGATAATCGCCATGTTCACCCCCTCGACCTATGACACTTATGATTTCGCCAATCGCCGCCATATCGGGCCGTCCCCGTCCGAGATGGCCGAGATGCTTAAGGCCGTGGGGGCGCGCGATCTGGATGCGCTGATTGATGAGACGGTTCCCAAATCCATCCGTCAGGCCGAGCCGCTTGGCTGGGCGCCGCTGACCGAATATGCGCTGCTGCAAAAGATGCAGGAGATGGGTAAAAAGAACCGCGTGATGGTTTCGCTGATTGGGCAGGGCTATTACGGCACGGTTACCCCGCCAGCGATCCAGCGCAATATCCTTGAAAATCCGGCTTGGTATACCGCCTACACGCCCTATCAGCCCGAGATCGCGCAGGGCCGTCTTGAGGCGCTGCTGAACTTTCAAACGGTGGTGTCCGATCTGACCGGGCTGCCCGTAGCCAATGCCTCGCTGCTGGATGAGGCAACGGCGGCGGCCGAGGCAATGACAATGGCGCAGCGCGTGGCGAAATCCAAAGCGGGCGCGTTTTTCGTCGATGAAAATTGCCATCCCCAGACCATCGACGTGATCAAGACCCGCGCGCATCCGCTGGGGATTGAGGTGATCGTAGGCGCGCCGGATGATCTGGTGGCCGATCAGGTCTTTGGTGCGATTTTCCAATATCCCGGCACCTATGGCCATGTGCGTGATTTCAGCGCGCAATGCGAGGCCCTACACGGCGCGAAGGCCGTCGCGATCATTGCGACCGATCTGCTGGCACTGTGCCTGCTTAAGGAACCCGGCGCGATGGGGGCCGATATCGCAGTCGGCTCGGCGCAGCGGTTCGGTGTGCAGATGGGCTATGGCGGCCCGCACGCCGCCTTTATGGCGTGTCGCGATGACATGAAGCGCGCGATGCCGGGGCGGATCGTGGGGGTCTCGGTCGATGCCCATGGCAACCGCGCCTATCGCCTGTCGCTGCAAACCCGCGAGCAACATATCCGGCGTGAAAAAGCCACCTCGAACGTGTGCACCGCGCAGGCACTGCTGGCGGTCATGGCTAGTTTCTACGCCGTTTTTCACGGCCCGATGGGGCTGCGCGCGATTGCCGAGCGGGTGCATTTCATCACCACCCATGTCGCCAACGCGCTGCGTGAGGCGGGGGCCGTGGTCGAACCCGATGCGTTCTTTGACACGCTCACCGTCGAGGTCGGCGTGGGGCAGGCAGGCATTATGGCCGCCGCGCGTCATCGCGGGATCAACCTGCGCAAAGTGGGGCGAGATCGCGTTGGTATCTCGTTGGATGAAACTACCGATGAGGGGATCGTGACGCGGCTGCTGGATGCCTTCGGGATTGAGGCAGCGGGCCCGCAACCCGGACGCCTGGGCGTGCCCGAAGCGATGCTGCGCGACAGCGAATATCTGACCCATCCGGTGTTTCACATGAACCGCGCGGAAAGCGAAATGATGCGCTATATGCGCCGCCTCTCTGATCGCGATCTGGCGCTGGATCGGGCGATGATTCCGCTGGGATCGTGCACGATGAAGCTGAATGCAGCCGCCGAAATGATGCCGCTTACATGGCCCGAATTTGGGTCCTTGCACCCGTTCGTGCCTACCGATCAGGCGGCGGGCTATCACGAGGCGATCGCCGATCTGACCGAAAAGCTGTGCGAAATCACCGGCTATGACGCGTTCTCGATGCAACCCAATTCCGGCGCGCAAGGCGAATATACGGGGCTGTTGACGATCTCGGCCTATCACCGCGCCAATGGCGATGATCAACGCAATGTCTGCCTCATTCCGATGTCGGCGCATGGCACCAATCCGGCCTCGGCGCATATGGCGGGGATGAAGGTGGTTGTGGTTAATTCCGCGCCTAATGGGGACATCGACCTTGAGGATTTCGAGGCTAAAGCCAAGGCGGCCGGCGACAACCTTGCGGCTTGCATGATCACATATCCCTCGACGCATGGCGTGTTTGAGGAAGCCGTCAAACGGGTCTGCGAGATCACCCATAGCCACGGCGGTCAGGTCTATATCGACGGGGCCAATATGAACGCGCTGGTCGGGCTGGTGAAACCCGGCGAGATTGGCGGCGATGTCAGCCACCTCAACCTGCACAAGACGTTCGCGATCCCGCATGGCGGTGGTGGGCCGGGCATGGGGCCGATTGGCGTGCGCGCGCATCTTGCGCCGTTCCTGCCGGGCCATTCGCAGACCGAGGCAGGCGCGGGGCCGGTCAGTGCAGCACCCTACGGATCGGCCTCCATATTGTTGATTTCATGGGCTTATGTCCTGATGATGGGCGGCGCGGGGTTAACGCAAGCGACCCGTGTGGCGATCTTGAATGCAAACTATATCGCGGCACGGCTGAAATCGGCCTATCCGATTATGTTCATGGGCAACCGAGGTCGTGTGGCACATGAGTGCATTCTGGATACGCGCAAATTCGCCGAGGTCGGGGTGAGCGTTGATGACATCGCCAAGCGCCTGATCGACAACGGGTTCCACGCGCCCACGATGTCTTGGCCGGTCTCGGGCACATTGATGGTGGAGCCGACCGAAAGCGAAACCAAGGCCGAGATCGACCGCTTTATCACCGCGTTGCTGGCGATTCGTGAGGAGATCACGGCGGTGGAAAACGGCGAGATCACCGCAGAGGAAAGCCCGTTGCGTCACGCGCCCCACACGGTCGAGGATCTGGTGACCGACTGGGACCGTGCCTATTCGCGCGAGGCGGGCTGTTTCCCGCCCGGAGCCTTCCGTGTGGACAAGTATTGGCCACCCGTGGGGCGCGTTGACAACGTGTTCGGTGATCGTAACTTGGTCTGCATCTGCCCTCCGCTCGAGGCCTATGTGGAAGCAGCAGAATAAACAGGCTGGGGGGCGCTGCCCCCCAGACCCCCCGGGATATTTAAAACACTTGGAAGGCAGAGGGATTGTCGCAGACAGCCGCGCAGTGTAGCAATGTTTGCGTTAACATAGGGAGGCCCGAGATGATCCTGAGCTGTGGGGAAGCGTTGATCGACATGCTGCCGCGTCAAAGCGCGCAGGGCGAAAGCGCCTTTGCGCCTTATCCGGGGGGCGCGGTGTTCAATACGGCGATTGCGCTGGGGCGATTGGGCGCGCGCTCGGGTTTTTTCTCGGGGCTCTCAGAAGATCTGTTTGGCCAGATGCTGGTTAATGCATTGGCGGAATCGGGGGTGGATGCAGGGCTGGCAGTGCGCTCGGACAGGCCCACCACGCTGGCTTTCGTGACGCTGGTGGATGGTCACGCGCGATATGCGTTTTATGATGAGAACACCGCCGGGCGTATGCTTTCCGAGGATGATCTGCCAACCGTGCCAGATAGCGTCAAGGCGATGTTTTTCGGTGGGATTTCCTTGCCGGTGGAGCCTTGCGGTGCGAGCTACGAGGCCTTGATGCTGCGCGAGGCGCCCAACCGCGTCACGATGGTCGACCCCAATATTCGCCCCGGTTTTATCCGCGATGAGGCCGCGTATCGCGCCCGGTTGGACCGGATGATAGCGGTCGCCGATATCGTTAAGATTTCGGATGAGGATCTTCGTTGGATCGAAGGACCCGGAACGATTGACGAATTGGCGCGAAAGGTTTTGGCGCGCGGCGCGAAACTGGTGTTCGTGACCGAAGGCGCGACGGGCGCGCACGGGTTTTCCGCAGCGCATTCGGTCTTTGCTCCGGCGCGCAAGGTCGAAGTGGTCGACACAGTCGGCGCGGGCGACACGTTCAACGCGGGCGTATTGGCGGCGCTTGATCGTGCCAATGCGCTGGATAAGGCCACTGTTGCAAGCGCCGATAAGGGGCTGATCCGCGCCTGTCTGGATCTTGGCGTTGCGGCGGCAGCCGTGGTTGTTAGCCGCGCGGGGGCCAATCCACCATGGTCAGAGGAACTCGCGTGAGAGCACTAATCCAACGTGTCTCGCGGGCGTCAGTGACGGTTTCAGGCGCGAAAATAGCAGAAATCCAACATGGGCTGCTGATCTTGGTCTGCGCGATGTCGGGCGATGATACGACTGCCGCCGAGAAGCTGGCCGCGCGTGTCGCCAAGCTGCGCATCTTCAAGGATGATGCGGGCAAGATGAACCTTTCGGTTAGCGATGTCGGGGGGGCCTGTCTGGTTGTGAGCCAGTTTACCCTCGCAGGTGATACTTCGCGCGGCAATCGCCCGGGCTTTTCCAGCGCCGCACCGCCGGATCAGGGCGAGCAGCTTTACACCCATTTCGCCGATCATCTGGCGGCGCTGGACCTGCCGGTTCAAACGGGGGAGTTCGGCGCGGATATGGCGGTAGAATTGCTAAATGACGGGCCGGTAACAATCTGGATGGACAGCGCAGATCGTGCCTAGCAGGCGGCGCCTTCCTCAAGCTTGAGCTTGACCTCTAACAAAACCTCTTGCAGGGCTTGCGCCTCTTTGAGCATCCGTTTCGCCTCATTCAGGCTGATCGTGCCATCGGCAATCGAGACGTGATATTCCGCCATCAGCATCGCAAACCGCTGGCTTAACGCGACCACATCCGAGTTGATCGAACTGCCCGACGCGTTGCGCCGCGCCTCGTTCCAACTCAGTGTTACGCCCGCCAGATCGGCCATGGCGGCGGTTACATGCGGATAGCTTGCCTCGGCCTCAAGACGGGCCGCTACATCAAGGGGCATGAAGCGCGCGCCATTGTCGGGATCGTTTGAATAGTAGCGCCCGAGCGTCGCTTTGGACTTGCCGCAAATACGTGCCGCCGCCTCGATACCGATGTCTTTCACCAGCGCTTCACTGTGCTTCTTCAAATAGCTGCCGACCTGATTGCTCATCTCAACGCCTTACTGTGGGAAAATGCCCCTACCATTCCCCTTAAACCGCGCCGCACGATTTGTCACATCATATGCCAATAAGAACGGGGGCTAAACCCTGTCGCACGGTGAGTTTCAACATTGGATACCAAATCATCCAGTGTTGACGGGCTCTGCCTGACGGACCCCAAGTCGGAAGGCAGAGCCTTGCCGCCGCAGTTTCAGGGCGGTAAGGCGTAGCGCATGGCAAAGCTGTATTTTCACTATTCGACGATGAATGCGGGCAAAAGCACGTTGCTGCTGCAGGCTTCCTACAACTACATCGAACGCGGCATGGAAACGATGCTGATCACGGCTCGGCTAGACCACCGCGCGGGCCATAATCAAGTGGCAAGCCGGATTGGCATTGGGGCAGAGGCCGAGAGCTTTACGCCAGACACCGATATGTTCGAAATGGTCAAGGATCGGCTTAATTCCGGCCCCTGTGCCTGCATTTTTGTTGATGAATCACAATTTCTGAATGACGCACAAGTCTGGCAACTGGCCCGCGCCGTGGATGATTTGGGCGTGCCGGTGATGTGTTACGGCCTGCGCGTTGATTTTCAGGGCAAGCTGTTTCCCGGCTCGGCCGCTTTGCTGGCACTGGCCGATGAAATGCGCGAGGTGCGCACGATTTGCCATTGCGGAAAAAAGGCGTCGATGGTGGTGCGGATGGGGCCGGATGGCACCGCCTTGCATGACGGGGATCAGGTGCAAATCGGCGGCAACGAAACCTATGTCAGCCTGTGCCGCCGTCACTGGCGCGAAGCGATGGGAGAGCGCGTCTAGATCCGCTCGACCACAACCGATCCCACCGAATACCCCGCCCCGAAGGAGCAGATCAACCCCAGATCGCCGGGGGTGAAGTCATTGGAATGTTTTGCAAAAGCGATGATGGAACCGGCGGATGAAGTATTAGCGTAGTCTTGCAGGATATTGGGCTGCTCACCGGGTTCCGGGTCGCGGCCCAGCACCTTGCGGCCCAGAAAATCATTCATCGTTTTATTGGCCTGATGCAGCCAGAGACGGCGCAGATCTTGCGGGCTGACGCCGGTTTCGCCAAGGTGTTCAAGGACGTGCTGCGCAACCATCGGCATCACCTCTTTAAACACTTTGCGTCCCTCTTGCATAAACTGCATGTCGCGCCGATCCGCAACGCCATCAGGTCGCGTGCGGCGCAGAAAACCGTTATTATTTCGGATGTTATTGGAAAATTCCGTTGCACAGCGGCTGGACCGGATCAGGAACCCCTGCGTGTCGTCTTCACGCCGCTCTATCAAGGTGGCGGTGGCGACATCGCCGAAAATGAAATGGCAGTCGCGGTCGCGCCACTCGAGGTGACCTGAGGTGATTTCAGGATTGACGACCAATGCACGGCGCACCGATCCGGTGCGGATCATGTCCGCCGCCGCCTGAACGCCAAACGTGGCCGAGGAGCAGGCGACATTCATATCGAATGCAAAGCCGCCTGCGCCCAGAAGCTTTTGAATTTCAATGGCAATCGCGGGGTAGGCGCGTTCCATGTTCGAGGCGGCGCAAATCACCAAGTCGATGTCTTCGCCCTCGCGCCCGGCCATTTCCAGCGCCCTGTTACAGGCATCCAGCGCGATTTCGGCCATGATGCCGGGCTCGTCATCAGAGCGCTGGCGAAGGCGCGGATACATCCGCGCGGGGTCCAAAACGCCGTCTTTGTCCATCACATGGCGCTGCTCGATCCCCGAGGCTTTGAGGATGAATTCCACCGAGGAATGATCTTTCGCCGTGACCTCGCCTGTGGCAATCGCGGCGGCATTTTCTGCGTTGAAACGATCCACATAGGCGTTGAAGCTTTCGACCAGCTCGGCATTTGTGATGGTCTGTTCGGGGGTGAAAACCCCGGTTCCGGTGATGACGGCTTGCTGCATTGGCTCCTCCTGTCCCGACACTCGGGCGGGGCGTGCAAAAGGTCAAGCGGTGACGCGATTGGGCGGGGAATTGCCGTCGCGAAACGCCATCAGATTGTCGAGCGCCATATGGCCCATCGCGTCGCGCACCTCCAGCGCAGCCGTGCCCAGATGCGGGAGTAACGTTGCGTTATCAAGCGCGCGCAGAGCCTCGGGGACATGCGGTTCGTGCTCATACACATCAAGTCCCGCCCCGGCAATCGCGCCCGCTTGCAGCGCTGCGATCAGTGCGCTTTCCTGCACGATATCGCCGCGCGCGATGTTGATCAGATGCGCGTGGGGTTGCAGTTTTGCGATCTCGGGTGCGCCGATTAGGTGATGCGTTGCTGGGCTTGCGGGCACGGCGATGACGACGAAATCGCACATTTTCAACAATTCTTCCTGACTGACCTGGCGCGCAGGCAGGCCGGGATCGGGCAGGGGGCTGCGCTTGGTGAACAGCACCTCCATGCCAAAGCCGTAATGGCAGCGCTTTGCAATCGCGGTTCCGATCCGCCCCATGCCAATGATGCCCACGCGCTTGCCGCTGACATGTTGGCCCAGAAACTGCGTTGGCGTCCAGCCGGTCCAGTCGCCGCGCCGCACATAGCGCTCGCCTGCGCCTGCGCGCCGTGCGCTCATCAAGATCAGCGTCAGGGCGATATCGGCGGTAGCATCTGTCACCGCGCCGGGCGTGTTGGAAACCGTGACGCCCGCCGCCTGCGCCGCAGCGACGTCGATATGATTATAGCCGACGCCGAAATTCGCGATCATCTTGGCGCGCGGCGCGGTTTTGAGGGCCGTCGCCGTAACCTGATCGCCCAGCGTCACCAGTAGCGCGTCGTATTCGGCCAGCGCTTGCGTGGCTTCGGCTTCATCCATTGGCGCGCCGCCATTGCGGAAGGTCACGTCGAATTCGCGCGCCGCGCGCGCCTCGACCTCGGGGGTGAGCTGGCGTGTGACAAGCAGTTTCATCAAAACATCCGCCCGCCGATAGCCACGTCCTTGTCGGGCGTCAGCAGCACCACCTCGCCCGCCTCATCGGGCACGCCCAGCACCAGCGCCTCGGACATGAAGGGGCCGATCTGGCGGGGCGGGAAATTCACCACGCCAAAGACCAGCTTTCCGACCAGCTCTTCGGGGGTGTAATGTGTCACGATCTGCGCCGAGCTTTTCTTGACGCCGATCTCGGGGCCATAATCGACCCAAAGCTTGATCGCGGGTTTGCGTGCCTCGGGGAAGGGCTGGGCCTCAGTGATGCGCCCGCAGCGGATATCGACCTTCATGAAATCATCGAAAGAGATCGTCATTTCCCCAGCTCCCGGTTGCGCGCGATATTGGCAGCTACGGCGCGGCGCATCAGGGGCGCCATGCCGGTTTCAGGATCCATCAGCACCTCAAGCGCCGCCGCCGTGGTCCCCCCCGGAGAGGTCACGTTTTCACGCAGCTTGCCGGGCGTTTCGTCGCTCTGCTCCGCCAGCGCGCCAGCGCCGCCAACGGCTGCCTTGGCGAGTTGAAGCGCCAGTTCGGGGGCCAACCCCTCGGCCTCGCCAATGGCGGCCATCACCTCGATCAGATGAAACACATAAGCCGGGCCAGAGCCGGAAATCCCGATCACCGCATTGATCTGATCCTCGTTTTCAAGGCGCACGACCTGACCCACGCCGGACATCAACTCTTGCGCGATATCAAGGTCTTGCGCGGTGGAATTGGCGTTTCCGACAATCGCTGTCACACCGCGCCCGATGGCTGCGGGGGTGTTGGGCATCGCGCGCACAAGGCGCGTCTGCTCGCCCAGCATCCGCTCATAGCCCGCCATCGTGATGCCGGCTGCGACGGTTACGAATAGCGTATCGCCCGTTGGCGTCGCTGAAAGCTGTGACAGCGCGTTGGCCATCATCTGCGGCTTGACGGCGAGCAATACAACCGCAGGGTCTTTTGGAAGATCAGTATTCAGATGTACGCCCGTGGCTTGCAGCCAGTCGGACGGGTGCGGGGTAATCACCCAGACCGAGCTTGCAGGCAGGCCGCCCTTGAGCAGTCCCTGCAAAATCGCGCCGCCCATACGGCCACAACCCAAAATCACCAAACCACGATCGGAAATGCTGTCGAAACTCATGTTGCCCCCTTTGTGTTCGGGGGCAGATTAGGCGCGCCCGTAGGCCTCTGCAATGGCGACCTGCATCGCATCCTCGGGCGTGCGCTCGCCCCAAGTGGCCAGTTGGAACGCAGGGTAAAACCGCTCTGACGAGGCAACCGCAGCGCCGATCAGCCGGTCAATCTGCTCGGGGCCGGGCATCTGCCCACCCGTCAGCACAAGGCCGTTGCGCCACACCATCAGCCGTTGATCGGGCCAAAAGGTAAACGCACCCGTCCATACCCGGTCATTGACGCGGTTGAGCAGGTCATAAAGCGCCGGTTCGCGCGCAGGGGGCGGGTCCATCTCGAATGTGCAGATCAGGCGCAGGGTTTCATCGGAATCAGACCAGGCGAGCGTGATCGAATAGCTGCGCCACTGACCCTCGACGGCCATCGCGATCTGATCGTCGGTGACGCGGTCGAATTGCCAGTCATGCGCCTCGGCCAGCGTCTCGACGATGTCGATCGGGTGCAGTTCTTCGACGTTCAGATAGTCTTCACTCAGTGCCATGCTCGTACCCCCCCGGCTTTTTTGGTGCCCTGAGGTGCAGCTCCCCAAAGGCTTGTCGGCTATACAAGGATCGGCGGTTCGTGCGCCTTTCCCTACCACATATCGTGTAGGTGGGGACGCGCTGTGTAAAGCAATTTCTAGTGGATAAGTCGGGGGTGAGCTACGATATCTGGGGATAGTCTATCCACAGGCCGCGAGTGCAAGGGGATAAAAATGCGCTTATGGCTTTGAAATAGCGCCAAAAACAACAGAAATATAGTAGCACTGCAGCAGGCGCATTCTGATAAATGGGAAATGAGTCCTAGGTTCGATCTTTTAGGAGGCATTTTTCATTATCGCAGTCGTGGAAGGAGGGAAGCGTGGCTTCCTGCCGTCTTCAATCCGGGGGCTCCAAGAGCCTCAACGAACGCTCTAATTCCTGTTTCTCTTGCGGTGCAGGTTCGCTGGATAAAGAAGGGAGATGTGCTCAAATCGTGTTGGTATCTGGCACAAAAAGTCTTTGTTTCTTGCTCAGGGAAGGAAATTTCGAGGGAACTTCTTTGACAACGCTTTTGTTGATAAACACATTGTCTTTTACCAGGCGACGGCGCCATTGCGACGATAGTAACTTTTCATGACTGAATTTAGATGAGCGTGATGAAAGAACCTATAGTCACCAGACGTTGGGCCGGAGTAATGAAAAATCAGGACTTCTGTTCGATTGTTACGCGCTCCGGCTACACCTCCGGAAGGTATGTGGATCCTCGAGGGGGAGAACACGTCCTTCCCAGTGATGCTGATGACGAAATGCTTGGCACCGCCTTGAGGGGCATCCCAGACGCGATCAGGGACAAAGTTGTCAAGCTGGCCTTGAAAGAGACCGGGTGGGGGTGCGGACGAAAAGTTGGACTATCTTGGAGATAGTTCATGTACAGCTACGAAGACCGAATGCGCGCGGTTGAG
>NZ_JBLXEM010000008.1:0-116486 GCF_048263065.1 Thioclava sp. | reverse complement strand
GCTGCAAGACGCGCAAGTCATGCCCTCGACATCGACGGACAGTGTTTCAAAAGCGCTTGTTTCGCCGTTGGAACTGGTGCTCATGTCCATGTGCGTTCTCCTGATCGTATGCGTTGAAAATCGGAATCTGCCGACCTCTTGAGGCAGAGATAGGGGTTCCAGCAGGTGGAGGCTCAAGGGGGTAGAAATGGTTGTTGGACGATTCAACCGCCAATTTGCGCAAATCTCACGGCGTGTTGATGCAATAGCACTTGCTAAGGGCGCATCACGCAAGCGTGACTTTTCCTTCCTGCTACTGGAGGGTTTATCCTGCCCTCAGGAGGAATGTTAAGATGAATATCGGATCCGCCGCGACGCAGACCGGGTTGCCGGTCAAAACCATCCGCTATTACGAGGAAATCGGCCTCGTCACGCCGGACAGGCGCGCGAATGGCTATCGCGATTTCGACGCAGGCTGCGTTGAGCAGCTACGGCTTTTGGCGCAGGCGCGTCATCTCGGCTTTTCGCTTGAGGAATGTCGCCGCTTGCTTGCGTTGAGCGCCGACGAAGGCCGTGCAAGCCGCGATGTGCGCGCGCTAGCGCAGCAAAATCTGGAAGCGGTGCGCGAAAAGATCGCGTCTCTCAATGCGCTAGAGGCGCAGCTTGAAGGGCTCATCGCGCAATGCCACGGCGATGACGCCCCCGATTGCGCGATCCTCGACGAGTTGATGGGCCTGCGCACGGATTGACAGGCGCGTGCAAGCCTAGCAGATATAATTGTGAGACAAACGGGAGAGACATGCGAAAGGCGCTGCATATCTTCGTGGTCGGGCTGGTTGTGATGATGGGCCTATCGCAGCTGGGTGCACCCGCTGCGGCGATGACCCATGCGCGCGCGATGGACGCGTCCACGATCACAGATTGCGCGGCCTGTCCCGACGGACATCACACGGGCCAACCCGCGCAGGACATGCCCTGTCCGCATGCGCAAATGCTGGTCTCGGCTACTCTGGTCTTTACGCCCGAGCTTTCTCTGAGCCGAGTTGATCTGTCTGTTCCGCTCCGGCCTGCCGTCATAGCGGCCCCATTGGCACATGAGCCCCAGCTCGACCTTCCACCACCTCGTATCTGATCGATCACACTTTCGCATGCCCCGCTCCCATCGGCGCGGGAACTCGTGTTTCGCGTCCGCACTCGGGCGCATGATCGAATTGGATACACAATGAAACCCTACATTCTCACTGCCGTCATCATCGCGGCAATCGCTGCGGGCGGATGGCTCGCGATGCAACCCAAAAGCGGGACCGAGGCGGAGGCCGCAACACCGACCCAAGGTGACCCGATTGTCTCGATCACCCTTCCCAAGTCGCTTTCCGCGCAAGCTCGGATGGGCGAACGAGCATTCAACGCAACATGCGTGGCGTGTCACGGCGCGAACGCAACCGGCAAAGCGGGTTTCGGACCGCCGCTGGTGCATAAGATTTACGAACCCTCGCATCACGGCGACATGGCCTTCCTCGCTGCCGCGCAGATCGGCGTGCGCGCCCATCACTGGCGTTTTGGAAATATGCCGCCGCAAGAGGGCCTGACCCGCGCCGACACCGCAAATATCGTCACTTACGTGCGCGAATTGCAGCGCGCCAACGGGATCAACTGAGATGCAGACTTTCAAACCGAACCGCCGTGCCGTTCTTGCCGGAGCGGGCGCAAGCGCGCTGACATGGCGCGCGGGCTTCGCCCAGAGCGCAGCCGTCGTTCTGACCGCGCAGCGCGCAAACGCGCAGATCGCGCCCGAGGGCTACCCACAAACCGAAGTCTGGGCCTATGACGGCGCGCTGCCCGGCCCGCAATTGCGCGTTCCCCAAGGCGCGCGGTTGCGCCGCCGTTTCGTCAACAAGCTTGATGTGGCCAGCTCGATCCACTGGCACGGAATCCGCATCGACAATGCAATGGATGGTGTGGCGGGACTCACGCAAGACGCCGTGCCGCCGGGGAACAGTTTCGCGTACGATTTCATGCTGCCCGATGCCGGAAGCTATTGGTATCATGCGCATACCAACTCGATGGAGCAGGTGGCGCGGGGGCTTTCAGGCGCGCTGATCGTCGAAGAACCCGAGGCCCCGGATGTCGATCGCGACGAGGTTCTAATGCTTGATGACTGGCTGCTCGACCCCGAGACCGCGCAGATCGACCCGGATTTCAGCCAGCCGATGACTCTCAGCCATGGCGGTCGCCTTGGCAACCTGATCGGCACGAACGGGCGTTTCAACTACGCGCTTGCCGTCAAGCGCCACGAACGGTTGCGCTTGCGTCTGATCAACGCCTCCAATGCCCGGATCTTCGTGCTGCGGCTTGTCGGGCTGAGCGGCTGGCAGGTGGCGCTGGACGGAATGCCCTTGCCAGCACCGCAACCCGTCGCGCAGGAGATGGTCATCGCACCTGCGCAGCGCATCGACCTGATCGTCGATGTCACGGCCGAGGGCGCGCAGTCCGCGATCGAGCGCTTGGGCAATGATGATCAATGGCATACGCAGGTCGGTTTCGAAATCGCAGGCCAAGCCAGCCGTGCACGGCGCGATCCACCATCGGCGCTGCCGCCCAACCCGCGCATGGATTTGCCCGATCTTGCGCAGGCGCGCTCGCTTGAGATGAAGATCGAAGGCGGCGCGATGGGGCGGATGGCGATGGGTCAGATGCGCACTCTGATGCAAGGCGGCAATTTCTGGACGCTGGCTGGTCAGGCCGGGTTGGGCGAGGCTCCCTTTGCCCGGCTGTCGCGCGGCGAACCGGTGCGGCTGCGCCTGCTCAACGACACTGCCTTTCCCCACGCGATGCACCTGCACGGGATGCATTTCCGCGAGGTATTACCCCAGAGTAAGTTCGGTCCGATGCGCGACACGATCCTGACGATGGCGGGCCAGAGCCAGGAGATCGCCTTCATCGCCGACACCCCGGGCAAATGGCTGTTGCATTGTCATATGCTCGCCCATGCGGCGGCGGGGATGACAGCTTGGATCGAGGTGGCGTGATGAATTGGACCCCTGCATTTTACGCGCTTGGTGTGCTGTCTGGGCTGGCGATGCCAGCAAGTGCTGGCCCGCTTGATGGGCGCGATATAGCGACGGGTAAGCGGCTCTATGGCGAGACCTGCGCAAGCTGCCACGGCGCGCAGCTTGAGGGCCAGCCAAATTGGCGCGAGCCAGGAGCTGACGGCATTCTGCCCGCGCCGCCACATAACGAAAGCGGCCACACTTGGCACCACGATACCGGGCTGCTTTTCGATTACGTCAAACGCGGCGGCGCAGCGGCGCTTACCGACCGTGGAGTCGGGGATTTCGCCAGCGGCATGCCCGGTTTCGCCGAAACCCTCGAAGATAGCGAGATCCTCGACATTCTCGCCTTCATCCGCTCGACATGGTCCGACCGAATGCAGGCGGTGCAGGCGGAACGCGACGGAAATTGAAGGGGGAAAGTTATATTGCCAGTAACGTGAGATTTGTCGCGCCTTGGCTTGCCAATCTCTGGAAAGGAACGACCGGTAGCCATCTTGGGGTCAGGACCCATTGATTCCAGTTTCTTGGCGTGTTTCAGCGTTCGAAAACGGAGCCGTTATATGTTTGATCTTTTCTGACTGACCGATGCGTAGAGGGCGCGTATCGAGCCCTACTTCCCGAAATCGCACGGCAAGCCACGTGTCGATGATCGCAGGGTATTGAGCGGGATTATCTTTATCAACCGCAATGGCTTACGATGGCGCGACGCCCCGAAGGAATACGGTCCTCACAAGACGCTCTAAAACCGATGGAATCGATGGAGCGAAAAGGGCGCCCATTGAGCCTATGCGTCACTGCCGATCCCACCTCTCGACGCTGCAAGCAGCTCAAGTTGCCTGTGAAATACGACAAACGCCGCGACCGCATAGAGATCATGTCCGGCAGGCTCAAGAACTGGAGACGCGTAGCAACGCGGTATGATCGCGGCCCCAATGCCTTCCTCTCGGTTATCGCGCTCGCTGCTACTGTCATCTACTGGATCTAAGGCCGCGGACCCTAAGACGTAGTCGAATACGCGGCCCTTTCCACCCATCGACCTGCGCACGCCGGTTCGCTTCGTCTTCGTGGCGGTCGATACTAGCTCATCGTGCCACGTTTAATGGGCAACCATAACGTGCCTGACGACCGAGTAATCCTCCAAGGCGTAGGATGACATGTCCTTGCCATATCCCGATTGTTTCATGCCCCCGTGCGGCATCTCGTTGGTCAGCATGAAATGGGTATTTACCCAAGTGCAGCCATATTGCAGTCTTGCTGCAACCTGCATCCCCTTGGACACGTCCTTGGTCCAAACCGACGAAGCGAGGCCATAATCGCTGTCATTGGCCCATTTGATCGCATCGTCGGGATCGTCGAACCGCGTCACCGAGACCACGGGGCCAAAGACCTCGCGCCGCACGATCTCATCGGTCTGAAGCGCGCCCGCGACCACGGTGGGCTTGTAGTAAAAGCCCGGACCCTCAGGACGTTCGCCCCCCGTGGTGATCTCGATATGATTGGCCTCTCTCGCGCGCGCGACGAAACTCGCCACCCGGTCGCTTTGGCGCTGCGAGATGAGCGGCCCGATCTCGTTAAGGCTGTCATCCTCGTGACCATAAGAGATCTCTGCCACGGCATCCGTCAGACCAGCGACGAACTTGTCATACACATCGCCCTGCACATAGACGCGGCAGGCGGCGGTGCAGTCCTGGCCGGCATTGTAGAAACTGAAGGCGCGCAGCCCTTCGATGGTGGCCTCGAGATCAGCATCGTTGAACACGATGACCGGAGCCTTACCGCCCAACTCAAGATGCGTGCGCTTGATCGTCTTGTTGGCGGCTTCCAAAATTTTACGCCCCGTCGCGATATCGCCGGTAACCGAAATCATCGCCACTCTCGGATGGTTGATCAGCGCAGAGCCCACCGTTTCGCCCCGTCCCAGAATGATGTTCACAACGCCTTCGGGCAGCACCTCGGCAAAGATCTTTGCCATGGCCAGCGCGGTCAGCGGGGTCTGCTCGGACGGTTTGAACACCACCGTATTGCCCGCCCCAATCGCAGGCGCGATCTTCCAGGCCATCATCATCAGCGGATAGTTCCACGGCGCGATCGAGGCGACGATGCCGATCGGATCGCGCCGGACCATCGAAGTATGCCCTTCGAGATATTCCCCCGCCACTGGCCCGGTCATGCAGCGCACCGCGCCCGCGAAAAACCGAAAGCAATCCACGATGGCGGGAAGCTCATCCCCCAACGCGAGCGGGCCGGGTTTGCCGCAGTTGAGCGCCTCCAGCGCCGCAAGGTTCTCCGCCTCCGCCTCGATCCGGTCCGCGATTTTGAGCAGATAGCCCGAACGTTCGGCAGGCGTGGTGCGCGACCAAGCCGTGAAAGCCTTCTCGGCCGCGTCCACCGCCTCTTCGACCTGCGCGAGAGAAGCTTCGGGCAGCGTGGTGATGATCTCGCCGGTGCGCGGATTGAGGATGCGCTCCTCAGTTTCCGTGCCTGAAACGAGCTTTGCACCGATCAGCATTTGCGTATCCATGGGGGGTCTCCCTGCTTTTATTTATCTGAACCGGCGGTGTGTTCGCCGTCTTTTGTGAGGTAGTAGGCCGCGAGGATTGGAAGGACTGTCACAAGGACCACCGCCATTGCGACCACATTGGTCACAGGGCGCTGGCGTGGGCGGACGAGCTCTTCGAGCATCCAGATCGGCAGCGTGGTTTGATTGCCGGCGGTGAAAGTGGTGACGATGACCTCATCAAAGCTGAGGGCAAAGGCCAGCATCCCGCCCGCCAGCAAGGCGGTTGCGATATTGGGCAGGATCACGAGGCGGAAGGTCTGCACCCCGTCCGCACCCAGATCCATGGCCGCATCGATCAGCGCCCCCGATGTGCGCCGGAACCGCGCCACGGCATTGTTGTAGACAATCACGATGCAGAAGGTCGCGTGGCCCAAGACGATGGTCCAAGTGCTGAACGGAATGTCCAAAAGCGAAAAGGCCGAGCGCAGCGAAATCCCGGTGATGATCCCCGGCAAGGCGATGGGCAGGATCACCAGAAGCGAAATCGTCTCGCGTCCGAAAAACTTGGAGCGCGCCACGGCGGCAGCGGTCAATGTACCAAGGATCAGCGCCAGAGTGGTCGAGATCGCGGCCACTTTCACCGATAGGGCCATGGCCTCCCAGACATCCGCGCGCCCAAGGGTGACGCCGATCCATTTCAGCGTGTAACCGGGCGGCGGCCATTGAAAGCTCTTCTCCTCGGTCGAGAAGGCATAGAGGAAAATCAACGCGATGGGAGCGAGCAGGAAAACGAGCCCACCGAATGCGGCCAGCCTGAGAGCCAACGGAGATCGGTTGTCAGAGTGCATCGAACGCCCCCATCTTGCGCGCGCCCCAAAGGTAGATGCCCATGATGACGATCGGCACCACAGTGAAGGCCGCAGCAAGCGGGATGTTCCCGGCCGTGCCTTGCTGAGTATAGACTGCCTGCCCGATAAACAGGCGCGAATTGCCCACGATTTGGGGCACGATGTAGTCGCCCAGCGTCAGCGAAAAGGTGAAAATCGAGCCAGCCACCACTCCCGGCAGCGCGAGAGGCAGCAACACCATGCGAAAGCTCTGCCGCGGCGTTGCGCCAAGATCGGAGGCGGCCTCAGTGAGATCCTTGGAGACCCGTTCCAACGCCGCCTGCATGGGAATGATCATGTAGGGCAGCCAGATATAGAGAAACACGAGGAAGGTGCCGATATAGCTGACCGACAAGGAGTTTCCGCCGATCACGGGCAGGGACAGAAACCCGTCCAGCAGCCAAGTCAGATGCAGCTTGGCGAAGATCCAGTTCAGGATGCCTTCCTTGGCAAGCACGAGTTTCCAAGCGTAAACCTTGACCAGATAGCTTGACCAGAGCGGCAGCATGACGCCGACATAAAACAGCGCCTTCCATTTGCCCTTCGCATAGCGGGCGGCAAAATAGGCGATAGGAAAGGCCAGGATCGCAGCGGCGATGGTGACAGATGCGGCCATCGCCACTGTGCGCAGGATGATGTCGAGATTGTAGGGCCGCAGCAGCTCGCCATAGGTTTTCAGCGTGAACTCATGAACCACGACGCCCGAAAACTCGTCGATAGAAAAGAAGCTCTGGATCAAAAGGGCAATGAGCGCGCCAATATAGACGATCCCAAGCCACAGCGTGATCGGCAGCACCAACAGAAAGACGAACATGCGGGGGTGGCGGATAATCCAGTCCACCGCGCGCGCCAGCGGCCCGGAGCGCGGGGCGAAAAGCGCCGCATTTGAGCTAAGATCGCTCATGCTTCTCGCTCCATCAGATGCACCCGCGCAGGATCCCAGGAAATCCGTGCCGCCTCGCCCACATCAGGGGTATCTTCGCGCGCCGGGATCAGGGCCGTCAGGCTTTGCCCCGCAAGATCAAGCGAAAGCTTGGTCACCCGGCCGTGAAAGAACCGGCCCGTGACCGTCGCCTCTCGGCCGGCAGGATCAAGGACCACATCCTCGGGGCGCAGCGAGGCCCATTGGCCCACACCCCCGACTCCCGCAAGATCGGCGGGGAGCACGTTGGAGGAGCCGACGAAATCGGCCACAAAGCGCGTATTGGGGCAGCGATAGATGTCTTCGGAGGTGCCGATTTGCTGGATTTTTCCCTCAGCGAAGACGGCCACACGGTCGGCCATCGACAGGGCCTCATCTTGGTCGTGGGTGACGAAGACAAAGGTCAGCCCCAGCGCACGTTGCAACTTGCGCAGCTCTTCCTGCATCTGTTCGCGCAGCTTCAGATCGAGCGCGCCCAAAGGCTCGTCCAGCAACACCACGCGCGGCTTATTGATCAGCGCGCGCGCCAGCGCGACACGCTGACGTTGGCCGCCCGACAACTCTCCGGCGCGGCGGTGGCCATAGCCGCCCAGCTCGACAAGTTCCAAGGCCTCTTCGGCGGCGCGGTGCCGCTCGGCCTTGCCCACGCCCTTGACCCGCAACCCGAAGGCCACATTTTCGCGCACGTTCATATGCGGAAACAGCGCGTAGTTCTGAAACACGGTATTCACGTTGCGCAGATAGGGCGGCACGCCCTCCGCACGTTCACCGAAAATCTCGATTTGCCCGGCGGTCGGTTGTTCGAACCCCGCGATCAAGCGCAGGCAAGTCGTCTTGCCCGAACCGGACGGGCCGAGCATGGCGAAGAATTCTCCATCACGGATCGAAAGATCGACCTCGTCCACGGCTTTTACGGGTCCGAAATGGCGCGAAACGCCTTGGAAGGTCACGGCATCAGTCATCTTTGGTCTTTCGGGGGGAATGCGCCCGGACCCGAAAAGGGGTCGGATCCGGGCGGTTTATAGCGATCAGCGGCCGCCAATCACACCGATGTAGTCGGACACCCAGCGGTAGTAGGGCACACAGTTGTCTTGGCCGTCACAGTTCGACACCGGAGTTTGCCAGAACTTGATCTTGTCGAAATCGTCGAGACCGTTCTCGGAACAGCCTGCAGCGGTTTGCATCCCCGATCCGTCCGCACAAGCCTCGGGCACGGAGGGCACGGCGCCAAACCACACCGAGAGATCGGATTGCAGGTTCGAATTCAGCGAATGCTCCATGAACATGTAGGCGCAATTCGGATGTGCCGCCTCGGAATGGAGCATCAGCGTATCGGCCCAACCCGTTGCGCCCTCTTCGGGGATCACGGACGCGACCGGCAAGCCGTCGGCTTTCAGCAGATTGACCATGAAGGGCCATGAGGACGAGGCCACCATGCCCTCGTTCTTGAAATCATCGATCTGGATGAAGGCGTCATGCCAATAGCGCGATACCAGCGTGCGTTGGACGCGCAAAAGATCCAGCGCGGCGGCGTATTGGTCTTCGTTAAGCGCATAGGGGCTGGTGATACCTAGCTCGGGCTTGTGGGCCATCAGATACATCGCAGCATCCGCGATATAGATCGGCCCGTCATAGGCCTGCACGCGCCCCTTGTTGCTTTCGCCATCCGGGAGAGCCATCTCCTCGAACACGACGTTCCAGCTTTTGGGCGCCTCGCCAAACACCTCGGTGTTATACATCAGCACGTTCGGCCCCCACATGAAGGGCGTGCCGTAATGCGTGCCCTTGACGGTGTGCCACGGGGCGTCCTTCAGGCGATCATCGACGCGCGACCAGCTTGGGATCAGATCGATATTGACCGGCTGCACACGAGCGCCTGCAATCAGGCGCAGTGAGGCGTCACCCGATGCGGTCACCAGATCGAAGCCCCCTTCGTTCATCAATGCGACCATTTCGTCCGAGGTGTTGGCGGTCTTGATTTCGACCTTGCAGCTTGTCGCCTCTTCAAACTTGGTGACCCAGTCGAAGGCCGGATCGGTTTCGCCGCGCTCGATATAGCCCGGCCATGCGACGATGGAGACGCTACCTTCCCCCGCGCCCAGTTCGCTCAGCATATCGGCGGCCTGCAGCGGAAGCGTTGTGGCAGCGGTGAGTGCAAGGCCAGATACGCAGCCTTTGAAAATCTGTTTCATCATGACTTTCCCTGTTGCAACGAGAGTTGGAACTCTCTTGCGCACGAGCCTGTGAAACTCCGTGAGCTTTCACAAATTCAATTCTCAGGTTTTAGCTATCGGAAAAACTGATACCTAGAAATCATCGCGTGTTTTTATGAACTTGCGCTGCAAGAACAAATTCGCGCGCCACACGCGAAAGGGGGGCGCCTTTTCTCCAGACGATTCCAACCTGCACAACTGGCAGGCTTCCCGATACATCTCTGGACACAATACGGTCACCTTCAAGAGACCAGCGGCGATAAACCATCTCCGGCAAAAGCGCGATTCCCGCGCCCGTCGCCACCAATGAGCGCACCGCCTCTACAGAGCGGGTTCGAAAGGCCACACGCGGGCGCGCCCCAAAGGCCGACAGCAACTTGCGCGTCGCTTCTTCGACCTCGTCGATCCTCAACATGATCATCGGCTCACCCGTGAGATCCTCGATCGAGACGGAGGGCCGCGTCGTCAACTCGTGTCCGTTGGGCAGCCAAAGCTGGTAGGGCGAGGTATCGATGATCTCGGTCTGCAGCGCCATGCGGTCGCGCATGTTGCTCGTCACCATCACCGCCACGTCCAACTCTCCGCCGACCAAGAGATGCTCGAGATAATCGCCTGAATCTTCCGATGCCGTCACCTCAACCTGCGGATTGGCACGCCGGAACCGGGCGAGAATATCCGATAGCACATAGCCCGCCACCAGCGAGGTCACCCCGACATGCAGCGTCCCGGTCAGGTCGTCACTCTCCTGCGTCAGGGCGTGGCGGGCATCGGCGACCCCCGCGAGAATGCCCGTGGCATGGCGCAGAAACTGATGCCCCTTATGGGTGATCTCTAGCCCGCGCGCGTGCCGCGTGAACAATGGCACACCGAGATCGGCCTCCAACTCGCGGATCGCTTCGGTGACCGCGGATTGTGAGATCGCAAGCGTCTGCGCGGCGCCCGACACGGTGCCGGTCTCGGCGACCGCGATAAAGTAGCGAAGCTGTTTAAGTGAAAATGCCATCTCACGTTCTTAGCGTGTCAATCAAAGCGATGTCTATCGCGCGCGGAATTGCTTGATAGATTGCACATCGCTGACTTGGCGCACGAGTTTTGATGTAAAACCGGCGACGTTAGATAAGGCCTTTGACCCGTCGCCCCGCCGTGATGGCACGCAATTGCACTCTCTGGGCGCAATGCTGCCTTGGTGACAAGACCAGCCAATGATCTTGTCGCCCAATCCCTCCTTTGCAGGTCGCCGGGGCCGAAGCGTTCGGGGAAGAGGGTGGCGGTGGGAGCGTCGTGTGCGAGGGGCTGAAGGCGGCGCGTTGCTACCTCCTAGTAAGGCCTTTTGAAGTCGATGATTACGAACAGGCGTTCGACCCGGTCGTTCTGATGAAGCAGATCAAAGACAAGCACTGAAAACAGCCAATATCTCAGCTGAATTAGGTCGGCGATTTGCGGGTTTTTTGTTTGCTGTTTGCGTATCTAGAATTTGCATACTTATACCATCGGAATACATGTTTTTCCAGCCTTCGCGAAGCGACATCACGGTATCATCCTGAAATTCAATGATTTTATTGGGCAATTCTAGGCGCTGACGGCGCCATGCGCACAAGCTTATGCCCCACTGGCACTGAACCCGCATCCGCCTCCTGAGCGCGAGGGGACAGGAACGTCACGTCGCAAACCTTGAGTCTGCGACGAGGTTAGTCCGCACGCCAACCGGTTTTAAGCGCATCAAACTGCTGGCGCAGGTGGCGCGCGATCTGGGCGTATTGTGGGGCCATCGGACTGGATTTGCGCCAGACAAGGCCGATGGTGCGTTTGGGGCGTGGCGCGGGCAGGCGCGCAACTGAGACGTCCGCGGCGCGCATCTCGGTCCGCACGGCCATTTCCGGGATCAGGGTGATCCCGATTCCCGCCCCGACCATCTGAACAAGTGTGCTGAGCGAACTACCCTCCATCAGGTCTTGGGTGCCAAGGCGCGAGGCCTTGCAAAACGACAATGCTTGGTCGCGGAAACAATGCCCCTCTTCCAACAACAACAGGCGCATTTCCAACAGTCCCTCGCGGCTGGGCACGGGTTTATCGGCATCCGCGCGCGGGCGCACCAACGCGAATTCCTCATCGAAAATCGGCTCTTCGTGCAAACTTGTCTCGGAAACCGGCAGGGCGACGACAGCGATATCCATGCGCCCCTCATTCAGGTTAGCGATGAGGGTTTGCGTAATTGCCTCACGCGGGCGGATGTCGAGGTCAGGATACTGCGCGCCCAACTGACGGATCAGATCGGGCAAAAGATAGGGCGCGACGGTGGGAATCACCCCGATCCGCAACCGCCCGCTGAGCGGCCCATGCGCCGCGCGCGCCAAATCGCCCAACTCATCCACCGAGCGCAAGATGAGACGCGCGCGCTTTGCCAAAGCCTCACCCAGACCCGTCAACCGGATCTGGCGCGCCCCGCGCTCAACCAAAGGCGCGCCGAGGATCTCCTCCAGCTCTTTGATCTGAAACGAAAGTGCTGGCTGCGAAATCGCGCAAGACTCGGCAGCACGCCCGAAATGGCCATGACGCGCGAGGGCCTCAAAATAGCGCAGATGTTTCAGCGTCACCGGAATCATAAGCCAGCCTTATATCACACATTAGGAAATCAAAATTTTAATTATGATAAAGCCTGCTATGTTGAAAGCAGAAATTTGGGTTTGATCGGGGCTGCAGGACGCAACCCAGATCTGGCAGGTCAGGGCGCATTGTAGGCCCCCTGCCCACGACACGCGCAAAGGGAGAGCGATCATGGACGGAAATGATGTGAACACGGCTGGCAAATGCCCGGTGATGCATGGCGGCAATACCGCGATGGGGTCGAATGTGATGGATTGGTGGCCCAATGCGCTGAACCTCGACATTCTGCACCAGCATGACACCAAGACCGACCCGATGGGGCGCGATTTCGATTACAGCGAGAGCGTTAAGACGCTTGATTTTGACGCGCTCAAGGCGGATATGCACGCGCTGCTGAGAGACAGTCAAACGTGGTGGCCCGCCGATTGGGGCCATTACGGCGGCTTGATGATCCGTCTGGCGTGGCACGCTGCGGGCTCGTATCGGCTGGCCGATGGTCGCGGTGGCGCAGGCTCGGGCAACCAGCGGTTCGCGCCGCTCAACTCATGGCCCGACAATGCAAGTCTGGATAAGGCACGCCGCCTGCTCTGGCCGCTCAAGAAGAAATACGGCAACAAGGTCAGTTGGGCAGATCTGATCGTTCTGGCGGGCAATGTCGCCTATGAAAGCATGGGGTTGAAAACCTTCGGCTTTGGCTTTGGGCGCAAGGATATCTGGCATCCCGAGATCGACACCTATTGGGGCGCCGAGAAGGAATGGCTCGCGCCGTCTGATGCGCGTTATGGCGATGTCGATACGCCCGACACGATGGAAAACCCGCTGGCTGCGGTGCAGATGGGGCTGATTTACGTCAACCCAGAAGGCGTAAACGGCGTTCCCGACCCGATGAAAACTGCTGCCCAAGTGCGCGAAACATTTAAGCGCATGGCGATGAATGATGAGGAAACCGCGGCGCTGACCGCAGGCGGGCATACGGTGGGCAAATGTCACGGCAATGGCGATGCAGCCAAGCTGGGGGCAGAACCCGAGGCAGCCGATGTGGCCCAGCAGGGTCTTGGCTGGTTCAACCCCGCAATGGACGGCAAAGCGACCAACGCCATCACCGGCGGCCCGGAAGGCGCGTGGACAACCAATCCGCTGGAATTCGACATGGGCTATTTCGACATGCTCTTCGGGCATGAATGGGAAATCACCAAAAGCCCCGCAGGCGCCTATCAGTGGAAGCCCGTCGATATCGCCGAGGCCGATATGCCGGTCGATACCACCGATCCGACCCAGCGCCGGATGCCGATGATGACCGATGCCGATATGGCGATGAAAGTGGACCCGATATATAATGAGATTTGCCATAAATTCATGGCCGATCCCGAGTATTTCAAAGACACGTTTGCGCGCGGCTGGTTCAAGCTGACCCATCGCGATATGGGACCGAGGGCGCGCTATATCGGGCCGTGGGTGCCAAGCGAAGACCTGATCTGGCAAGACCCGGTTCCCGCCGGTTCGACGGATTGGGACGTGGACGCGGTTAAGGCAAAGATCGCGCAGAGCGGGCTAAGCATTGCTGAGATGGTCTCGACCGCTTGGGACAGTGCGCGCACCTATCGCGGCTCGGATATGCGTGGCGGAGCCAATGGCGCGCGCATCCGTCTTGCCCCGCAAAAGGATTGGGAAGGCAACGAGCCTGCCCGCCTTGTCAAGGTGCTGGGCGTGCTTGAACCGATCGCGGCGGCGGCTGGCGCGTCCATCGCGGATGTGATCGTGCTGGCGGGCAATGTCGGGCTTGAGCAGGCGATCAAGGCCGCAGGCTTTGACATCGCGGTGCCCTTCGCACCGGGCCGAGGCGATTGCACTGATGAGATGACCGATGCCGATAGCTTCGACGTGCTTGAACCGTTGGCCGATGGCTTTCGCAACTGGCTCAAGAAAGACTACATCGTCAGCCCCGAAGAGATGATGCTGGATCGTGCGCAACTGATGGGTCTTACCGCGCCGGAAATGACGGTGCTGGTGGGCGGAATGCGCGCGCTTGGCACCAATCACGGCGGCAGCAATCATGGCGTCTTTACGGACCGCAAAGGCCAGTTGACGACCGATTTCTTCGTCAACCTGACCGACATGGCCAATAGCTGGCATCTGGTGGAAAACGGCAGCTATGAGATCCGCGACCGCAAGACTGGCGCGGTGAAATGGACCGCCAGCCGCGTCGATCTCGTCTTTGGATCGAACTCGATCCTGCGCGCATACGCCGAGGTTTATGCCCAAGACGATAACCACGAGAAATTCGTGCGTGATTTCGTCGCGGCCTGGAACAAGGTGATGATGGCAGATCGCTTTGATCTGGCGGGTTAAGCCCCCTCACCTCTCAAAGGTGATCTAAAAACCAAAGCGGCGCGTGGCCCCCCTGCCCCGCGCCGCTTTTTATCTCGCGACCTTAGCCAACGCGTTGCTGTTGCGCTGGCTTGCAGGCGCTATCCAGAAACGCCACCAGCTCATCGCCGTGCGGGCGCAGGGTTTCGCGCAGATCGTGATCACCCGTCACCGCTAAAAGCTGCGCCGCGGGCTGAGCGGCTTGCAGGCGCAACGCGTCATTGAACGCCACGCTGGTATCCTCGCGCCCATGCACCAAAAGCACCGGACATTTGACTTGGGTGATGGTGTTGATCGGCGCGATGTCATCAAACCGCGCGCCGATCACGCGTTCAACATGGCGCAAGATATAGCTGCCAATCACCGTAAACGGGATGTGATACTGCGCCAACCATGCGCGCATCACCTCGCGCGGATGAGCAAAGGCGGACAGGCTGATCACAGCGCGAATATCATCGTGATGCGCGGCATACAGCAGCACGGCCCCGGCCCCCACCGAGTGGCCCAATAGCGCGATGTCGTCGGGATCAATCTCGGGGCGGGTGCGCAGATAGGCCAGCCCTGCGCCGATATCCTCGGCAAAACGCGGCATCGAGGTAAATCGCTCATCATCGCTTTCACCATGGCAGCGCGCATCCACAAACAATACCGCATAGCCCGCCGCCCGCAGCGGGGGCGCGATTTGCAACATCATCGACGCATTCGCCCCCCATCCGTGCATCACCAACACCGCCGGATGGGGCCCGGGTGTGTCGGGTAGAACCAGCCATGCAAACAGCGACTTTCCATTCGGTCCCGCAAGGCAAATGTCTTGCGTGTTTTGGGCCGTCAACCCCACGTCTGCGGGTGTAACCTCATGAGCCAAACGAGGCGCCGCCAGCCCGCGCAGCAGCGTCCAATGCACCAGCCAACGCGCGCCTAAAAAAATGACAAGCGCAAGCGCCAGATAGGTCAGAGTCGCAGTTGTCACGGGTATCACCAATCGCACAGAGGAAACGTGGACTTGATCTAGGGGGCAGGCATGTGCCGGACAAGGCAGCAAGGCGCATGGGCGACAACAAGACGCGGCCCCGCGCTGCGTTAGCTGAGCGCGTCTTTGATGCGATAGTGAAGCAGCGCCATCGGCAGCGACAGACGGCGCAGCGGACCCAGTTCAAACCGCTTCGGCATGCGCTGAAAGAAGTCGGGCAGCTCGGTGGGTTGACCCAGCGCCAGCCGCGCCATCTGATCGCCGCTCCACGAGCCCATCGCCACCCCATTTCCGTGATAGGCAAAGGCGGCATAGGTGTTATCTCCCTGCCCCAACGCGCCCACAAACGGCACCAGATCGCGCGCCATACAGATCAGGCCTGACCAGAAATGAGGCGCTTCAACGCCACGCCACGTGGGGAACATTGCATCGAAATGGGCGCGCGTGGCGGTGCGATGGGCGTGCTGGCTGGCCTGCGTCAAGCGCACAGCGCCGCGCATCCCAAACAGCATCCGCCGATCCGGCATCAGGCGGAAATAATGCAGCAGGTTGCGGGAATCATAAGCCATCAAATCGCTCGACCAACCCTGCGCGGCGATCTCATCATCAGATAACGGGCGCGTCACGATTACGGACGATTGCATCGGCAAGAACCGCGATCGCATCCAGCCCGGCACCGCATCCGAGGAATAACCGTTGGTCGCAATCAGTAGATGACGCGCGCGCAAGGTGCCATGATTGGTGCGCAAAACATGATGATCGCCCTCGCGCGCAATCGACAGAACTGCGCTATCGGCATGGATCGTCCCGCCGCACGCCTGCACCGCATGCGCCAACCCTAACGCATATTTGCGCGGATTAAGCGCAAAACCCAGATCAAGTCGCAAGCCGCCATGCATCCCCTGCGCGTTCAACCCTATGCCCGCCAGATCGCCGGGTGCGATCAGATCGGCCTGAACGCCGTAAGTCGCGCTGATTTTCGCGGCCTCGGCGCGCATCTGCGCAAACAATTTGGGGCTGTGAGCCAGTTGCAGTTCACCTTGTGAGTGGCGATCAACCGACAGTTCAAGCGCCGCGATACGATCTGAGACCTGCTCAATCGCGGCGCGTTCGGCGGCGAAAAAGCGCGTCAATTCCTGCGCACCGTAACGTGCGCCAATCTGCGCGCTACTGGCCTTGGCCCCGCCCACACAGCAAAACCCGCCATTACGCCCCGAGGCGCCCCAACCCGGCGGGTGAGCATCCAGAACGGCGACATCGCCCCCCGCCTCAGCCAGACGCAAGGCCGCTGACAGGCCGGTAAAGCCCGCGCCGATCACGGCGAACTCGACCGTGGCTTCTCCCTCAAGACGCGGATAGCTGGCCGTGTCGGGTGCGGTTTGCACCCAATAACAGCCTTCGAGCGAGCTGGCGCTGTAGGCTGCGGGTTCGTAAATCCGCCCAGCGATTGATGCGTCGCTCACACCCGCTCGCCCTCTTGCTCTTCGCGTTGCTGTTTCAAGATAGCGCGTTTGGACACCAGCGAGGCGCTGACCACACCCACCGCGACAACCGTGATCATCAGGGTTGAAAGCGCGTTGATTTCCGGCGAAACACCAAGGCGCACGGCCGAGAAGATCTTGATCGGCAGCGTGGTCGAGGACGGGCCCGTGGTGAACGAAGCAATCACCAGATCATCAAGCGACAGCGTGAAGGCCAGCAGCCAGCCCGAAATTACCGCAGGTAGGATGATCGGCAGCGTGACCAGCCGGAAGGTGGTCAAGGCCGAGGCCCCCAGATCAAGCGACGCCTCTTCAAGCGAGCGATCAAAGGTCAGCAGACGCGAGGACACCACGACCGATACATAGCACATCGAGAACGTCGTATGCGCCAGCATGATCGTGAAGATACCGCGATCAAGACCGATGGCGATGAACAGCAACAGCAGCGACAGGCCGGTGATCACATCGGGCATCACCAGCGGCGCGTAGATCATGCCCGAAAACAGCGTGCGCCCCGGAAACCGCCCCATCCGTACCAATGTGATCGCCGCCATCGTGCCCAGCACCGTGGCCAACGTTGACGAGCTGACAGCGACCTTCAGCGTCACCCAAGCCGCATCAAGAAAGGGCTGATCATGCATCAGCGCGACATACCATTTGGTCGAGAACCCGGCCCAGACCGTCACCAGTTTCGAGGCGTTGAAACTGTAGAAAATCAGGATCAGCATCGGCAGATAGAGAAAGGCGAAACCAAGCGACAGCGAGGTAACGTTGAACCAGCTCAGACGTTTGTTCATGACTCTGCCTCCTGCTGTTTTTGCTGGTTGCGCTGGAACAGCACGATGGGGACGATCAGCAGCACAAGCAGCACCACCGCCACCGCCGAGGCCACCGGCCAGTCGCGGTTGGAGAAGAACTCATCCCACAAGACCTTACCAATCATCAGCGTTTTCGACCCGCCCAGAAGCTGCGGGATCACATATTCCCCAAGTGCCGGAATGAAGACGAGAAAACACCCCGCAATCACGCCCGGGCGCGACATCGGCAGCGTCACCAGCCAAAAGGCCGACAACCGCGAGGCCCCCAGATCGACCGCCGCCTCATTGAGCGATTCATCCATCTTATCGAGCGCCGCATAGATCGGTAGAATCATGAAGGGCAGATAGGTGTAAACGATCCCGATATAGACCGCCTTCGAGGTGTTCATAATGTGCAGCGGCGACGATATAACGCCAAGCCACATCAGAAACTGATTAAGCAGCCCCTCATCGGACAAAATCCCCATCCACGCATAGACACGGATCAGGAACGAGGTCCAGAACGGCAAAATGATTAGCATCAGCAGCGTCGGGCGCCATTCATCAGGTACACGCGCCATACCGTAAGCAATCGGATAAGCGACGATCAGGGTAAACAGCGTCGACAGCGCCGCGATTTTCAAGCTCGACAGATAGGCTTTCCAATACAGATCGTCCTGCGTGAGGAAGGCAAAATTGTCAAAGCTGAGCTTACTGAGAAAGTCTTTGAACCCAGCCCAGCCTTGCGCCAGATCCAGCGTCGGCGTGTAGGGCGGAATCGCAATGGCCGTGGTCGACAGCGAGATTTTAACCACGATCAGGAAGGGCACCAAGAACAGTGCCGTTAGCCACAAATAGGGCACAGAGATCAGCAGGAGTCGGCGCAGGTTCATATGTTTTCCCCTACTTCGTCAACACAACGCCAGCGGTACGCGTCCAGCTAAGCCAGACCTCATCCTCCCAAGTGAAGGCGCGCCGCTCAAGCCTGCGCGAATTGGTCATCGTGGCCGAGATCAGCTTGCCGCTGGCCAGTTGCACACGGTAGGTCGAGATATTGCCCAGATAGGCGATGTCGATGATCTTACCGAAAGCATGGTTGGCGCGGTCGGGGTCGGGCTGATGGCTGACGGTGATCTTCTCGGGGCGGATCGCATAAAATACCTTCGACCCCTCAGCCACCGGGGTTGTCGCGACCGCCTGCACCGGGTCTTGCCCCTCGGCATAAGCGATAGAAATGGCACCTGCAGGGCCGCCCGGAACCGGTGTGGCATTGCCCTCAATGATATTAACGTCGCCGATGAAATCCGCGACATAGACCGAGTTCGGCTGTTCGTAGATTTCGGCGGGCGTCGCGATTTGCATGATCTCGCCCGCATTCATCACCGCGACGCGCGAGGCGACGGTCATGGCCTCTTCCTGATCATGGGTGACGATCACAAAGGTCGTGCCCGTGCGTTCCTGAATATCCATCAACTCAAACTGTGTGTCTTGGCGCAGCTTTTTATCCAGCGCGCCCAGCGGCTCATCCAGCAGCAGCAGCTTGGGCGCCTTGGCAAGGCTGCGCGCCAGCGCGACCCGCTGCCGCTGACCGCCCGAAATCTGGTGCGGCTTGCGTTTGGCGAATTTCTCCAGCCGCGTGAGGCGCAGCATTTCGCTTACGCGTTCCTCAATGCGATCCTTCGGGGCATTTTCGCGTTTCAGACCAAAGGCGATGTTTTCCCAAACCGAGAGATGGGGGAACAGCGCGTAGCTTTGAAACATCATGTTAACCGCGCGCTTATTGGGCGGCACCTTCGCAACATCGTGCCCGTCGATGGTGATCTTGCCCTCGGTCGGCGTCTCAAACCCGGCCAGCATCCGCATCAAGGTGGTCTTGCCACAGCCCGACGGCCCGAGCAGCGCGAAGAATTCTTTTTCGTAGATATTGAGGTTGATATTGTCGATGGCGGTGAAGTCACCGAACCGTTTGGTGATAGAGCGACATTCGATCAGCGGCTTGGCCTCGGGGTCGTTCCAGGGGTCAAAAACGATTTGCGGCTTTACCTGCGCCATGCGGACCTCGGTGAGTTTGAAGGGGGGAAACGAAAGCCGCGCCGGAACATGTCCGACGCGGCAAGGCAGTGGGTGGCTCAGGTGCCCGATTTCACCTTGGTCCACAGGCGCGTCACGATGCGCTGAACTTTCGGCGGATAGGCTGTGACGGTGTAAAGATTGTCCATCGTCGCCTGATCCGGGTAGATCGCCGGATCATCAAGAACCGCCTTGTCCAAATATTTCTGCGATTCCTTGTTGCCGTTGGCGTAGTTCACATAGTTCGACGCAGCGGCAATGTTTTGCGGGTCCATCATAAAGTTGAGGAACTTCAGCGCGCCCTCGGAATTGGGGGCATCAGCGGGGATCGCCATTTGGTCAAACCACATCAGCGCGCCCTCTTTGGGGATGTGATAGGCGATGTGGACGCCGTTATCGGCCTCATCAGCGCGATCACGCGCCTGCAGGATGTCACCCGACCAGCCAAAGGCCACACAGATGTCGCCATTAGCCAGCGAGTTGATATATTCTGAGCTGTTGAATTTCTGAATATAGGGACGAATGGCGGCCAGCACCGGCTCGGCCTTGGCGATCACTTCGGGGTCTTTGGAGTTCGGGTCTTCGCCCAGATAGCGCAGCGCAGCCGGGATCATCTCGGTCGGCGCATCCAGCATCATCACACCGCATTTTTGCAGCTTTGAGATGTTCTTGGGATCGAAAACCAGCGCAAGGCTGTCAACGGGCGCATCATCGCCCATGATCTCTTTGACCTTGTCGATGTTGATGCCAAGCCCGGTCGTGCCCCACATGTAGTTGATCGAATATTCGTTGCCGGGGTCATATTGCGCGGTGCGCTCTTTGATTTTGTCCCAAAGGTATTTCGAGTTGGGCAGCTTGGAATAGTCGAGCTTTTGGAACACGCCCGCCTGAATCTGGCGTTCAATGAACGAGCCGGTGGGCACCACGACATCATAGCCCGAATTGCCCGACAGCAGTTTGGTTTCCAGCACCTCGTTGGAATCAAACACGTCATAGATCAGCTTGATGCCGGTCTCGTCTTCGAACTTCTTCAGCAGCGACTCGTCGATATAGTCGGACCAGTTATAGACGCGCACCTCTTCGGCGGCTGCCATCGTGCCACACATCGCAAGAAGGGCGGCTGGTATGAACGTTTTGAGCATCTTCATTCCCTATTGGTTATTCTTTACATGACAGCCTTGCGGCATTATTTGATCAAATCAAGCATCTTTCTACGTAAAGGCTCATTCTTCTCCAATGATGCCCCAATTTTTCTAGGAACAGGTCCGTTTTCGGGCAGTTGGCAAATGCGAGGGTGGCAGGTGATAGGTATCGAAACAGAAAAACGACCTGCGCATCTGAACATCTATGACGCGTTGCGCAACATGATTCTATGTGGTGATCTCGCCCCGGGCCAGCCTGTCACGATCCAAGGCTTGGCCGAAATTTTGGGCGGTTCCACCACCCCCGTGCGTGAGGCTATCCGGCGATTAACCTCGCAAGGGGCGTTGCATTTTCAGGGCAACCGGCGGGTGTCGGTTCCCGTGCTTACCCTGCCCCAGATTGACGAACTGCAGTTCGCGCGCATGGCGCTAGAGCCGGAACTGGCTCGCATTGCAGTGAAAAACGTCACCCCGGCGTTGATTTCAGATCTTTGCGCAATCGACGCGACATTGGATATGGCAATCGAGCGCGGCGATGTGAAACGCTATCTGCAATCGAATTGCCGCTTTCACATGACCCTCTATCGCGCAGCGCAATCTGACATCTTGCTGCCTGCTGTGGACAGTTTCTGGCTGCGCTCCTCACCCTCGCTTCGGGTGATTTGCGGCCGCTATGGCACCCAGCACCTACCGGACAAACACCAAGAAACCATCGCCGCACTACGCGCGAATGATGGCGCGGCAGTGGCGCGTGCAATCGCGCAGGATATCGCGCAGGGTATGGATAATATCCGCGCAGTTTTACTTGATAGCAAAGCCACGACCGCGCCCGAAGCGTCGAAGGTTTCTTGACCTCGCAAATTTGATCATATTATCTAAACGCAGACCGTCGCGTCGCGAGTCGTTGTGACCCGCCTGCCCTTTCCCCTGCCAAAGGATGCTCCCATGTCGGAAAACCATCTGCCTACCGCCGAGTTGCAAGCGCTCGATGCCGCCCACCATTTGCATCCGTTCACTGAAGGCGATGAGCTCAATACAAAGGGCGCGCGCATCATCACGCGCGCCAAAGGTGTTTATCTGACCGATAGCGACGGCATTGAAATCCTCGACGGGATGGCCGGGCTATGGTGCGTCAATATCGGCTACGGACGCGAGGAAATGGCCGAAGTGGCCGCGCGCCAGATGCGCCAGCTTTCGTTCTACAACACCTTCTTCCAAACCAGCCACCCGCCCGCGATTCATCTGGCCGCCAAGCTGGCCGAGATCGTTCCGGGCGATCTGAACCATGTGTTCTTCAACGGCTCGGGGTCAGATTCCAACGACACCAACCTGCGCATGGTGCGGGTTTACTGGGCGCTCAAGGGCAAGCCGGAAAAGAGCGTCGTGATCTCGCGCTGGAATGGTTACCATGGCTCGACGATGGGCGCTGCCAGCCTTGGCGGCATGAAGGGGATGCACAAGCAGGGTGGCCTGCCAATCCCGGGCATCGCCCATATCAACCAGCCTGACTGGTGGTCCGAGGGCGGCGACATGACCCCCGAAGAGTTCGGACTGCAACGCGCCCACGAGCTTGAGGAAAAGATCCTCGAAATCGGCGAGGATAAGGTCGCAGCCTTTATCGCGGAACCCGTGCAAGGCGCGGGCGGCGTGATCATCCCTCCCGATAGCTATTGGCCCGAAATCCGCCGTATCCTTGATAAATACGGCATCCTGTTCATCGCCGACGAGGTGATCTGCGGCTTTGGGCGCACTGGAAACTGGTTCGGTAGCCAGACCTTCGATCTGCGCCCCGACATCATGACCATCGCCAAGGGCCTGTCCTCGGGCTATCTGCCGATTGGCGGCTCGATGGTGTCTGATGCGGTCGCCAGCATGGTCAATAGCGATGAATTTGCACATGGCTACACCTATTCCGCCCACCCGGTCTCTGCGGCAGTCGCGCTGGAAAACCTGCGCATTATGGAAGACGAAAAGATCGTCGACACCGTGCGCAGCGATACCGGCCCTTATCTCAAGGCGAAATGGGAGGCGCTGGCCAATCATCCGATGGTCGGCGAGGCCAAGATCGTGGGCATGATGGCCTCGATCGCGCTGACGCCGGACAAGGCGAGCCGAGCTAAATTTGCCGCCAAGGAAGGCACGGTCGGCTTGATCTGCCGCGAGCGTTGTTTTGCCAATAACCTTGTGATGCGCCATGTCGGGGACCGGATGATCATCTCGCCGCCGCTGGTGATTTCACGTGCCGAGATCGACATGCTGATCGAACGCGCGCGCAAGGCGTTGGATGAAACCTATGAAAAAGTGCAGGCGCAAGGCATGTGGGAGGTCGCGCAGGCCTGAGCTTTGCAAATCGCTTGAAACATGAACCGCGTGCCCAATTTTGCGGCGCGCGGTTTTCTTTTCGCTTTTAGCCGCCGATCAGCATCAGTAGCCCCAACCCCAGCCCCACCAACAGCACCAGCGACAGCGTCACAGTCGCAATCACCCGCGGCCCCGCCGCTGCCACCGCGCGCGCATCGACCCCCAGCCCCAGCGCGGCCATCGCGATCACCGTAAAGATCGAGGCTGCCTGCTCCATCGGAGCAAGTGCAACTTGCGGAATCGCTCCGAACGAGCGCAGCGCAATCATCGCCAGAAAGCCCAGAATAAAGAGCGGCGGCATAAAGTGTTTACGCGTAGATGGCGGTGCTAGATCAGAGGTGTCGCGCATCCGGCGCCCCTCGGCTGGCAGCCCCGCTGCGAGCAGGGACAGCACCACCGTAATCGGCCCCAACATCAGCACGCGCACCAGTTTCACCAGCGTCCCGATCTGGATCGCCGCCGTCCCCATCGGCGCGGCAGCCGCCAACACCTGCGGCACCGCATAGACCGTCAGCCCAGACAAAACGCCGTAGTGAAAGGCGGGCAATGTCAGCGCATGGCCGAGAAACGGCAGACCAAGCACGACCGCGACGCCCAGCACAGCAGTAAACGCGATGGAGGCGCTCACATCATCGCTATCGGCCTCAATCACCGGCGCAACGGCGGCGATCGCGGAGTTGCCGCAAATGCCGTTGCCGCAAGCGATCAGGAGCGCCATGCGCGCAGGCAACCCAAGCGCGCGCCCCAGCAGGTAAGAGCCGGGCACAACCAGCGCCACCACCGCCACGATGCCGATCAACAGTTCGGGGCCGACCGCCAGCAACGTCTGCGCGCTTACTGAAGCCCCAAGAAGAACAATGGCGATTTCCAGCACGGTCTTCGCCGAGTACCGAATGCCTGCGCCGAACCGTGCACCGGGTGCCCATAACGTGCGCAGCACTGCGCCAAACAGAATCGCCAGCACCAGCGGCTCTAGCCATTGCGCGCCAAAGAGCGCGCTCTCAAACCCTCCGCCCAGCACCGCCAGCGCGCCAACGCCCGCACTCAAGACCACACCGGGGCCAAGAATGCGCAATTGCACATGGGGGTGGCGCAGCATTTGGGGCATGGAAAGATCGAGGGCCATCGGAGGAGTCCTTTTATCGACGGGCGTATAGCTTGGTCTGGCCTAAATCGCGCGGTTACACTCATTGTTCAAACAAAATGTTTTTGTTATTATGATCGAAATTTCTGATTAATGAGGCCATGATGACCCCCGAACAACTGCGCGTCTTTGTCACCGTTGCCGAGATGGAGCACATGACCCGCGCCGCGCAGGTCTTGAACATGACGCAATCGACAGCCTCGGCTGCGATTGCCGCGCTTGAAAATCGCCATGAGGTCAAGCTCTTTGACCGGGTTGGGCGCGGCATTGCGCTCACGCAAGAGGGGCGCGCCTTTCTGCCCGAGGCGCGCGCGGTGCTGGCTCGGCTTGCGGAAGCCGAGGCGGCGCTGGCCGAGACTCGTGGCTTGGCGCGCGGCCACATCCGCATGATCGCAAGCCAGACCATTGCGGGCTACTGGCTGCCGCCCCATCTGGCGACGTTTCGCGCGCGCTTCCCGGGTATCACCTTTACGCTGGCGATCGGCAATAGCGAGGAAGCCGCCGCGCAATTGCGCGCGGGTCGCTATGATCTAGCCTTTGTCGAGGGAGAGATTGACGAGGCGCAACTGGTGCGCCGTCAGGTCGGCGCGGACCGGCTGCGCCTTGTCTGCGCGCACCCTGCCCCCGAGCAGCCCGTGCGCCAAGCGAGCCTTGTGGCACAGCCTTGGGTGCTGCGTGAGGAAGGCTCGGGCACGCGATCGAACGCGCAGGCTGCGATGGCGGGGCTTGGGGTGTCATCTGAGATGGCCGAGGCGGCACTGGTCCTGCCCTCAAACGAGGCGGTGATGAGCGCGGTTGAAGCGGGTGCAGGGCTGACGATTCTGTCGGCGCATGTCATCGCGCGCTCGCTTGCCACGGGGGCGCTGCATGATTGGGGCGTGACGCTGCCACCGCGCGCTTTTTACGCTTTGCGCCATCGCGACCACCACATCAGCCGGGCGATGCGTGCCTTTAGCGACCATCTGGAAAACCAAGAAATCTAGGGGCTAACCCGACAACCCCGCCTGCACGCGCGGTTGAGAATGGGCGTGCAAAACGCCCTCCAGCTTAGCCTCGATTTCTGACGGATAGGTAGGCTTGGGACAAACCGAAGCCTTGGGATAGCGCGCGAGCAATTCTGCTGGATCGGCATGACCCGAATGAAACACCAGCGCCACGCCTGCGTCGCGTAAGCGGTCGGCCAGCTCATACACTTCGCCATCCGCAAGCATGACATCAAGAATCGCCGCGTCGGGCAGATCTTGGGCGATTTGCATCAATGCGGCGCGCGTTGTGGCACAGGGGCCCAGAACGTGCGCGCCCAAATCCTCAATCATCATTTGCAGATCAAGAGCGACGATCGCCTCGTCTTCGGCAATCAGCACTTTGCAGCGTTTACATTCGCTGCCGATGTCAATCTGACGCGCTACTGTCAAAATCGGTCCTATCGTTTCACAATTCGGAGACGCCGACCCTGACGTCAATATATTTCCAATGTTCATATCATCGAACCCGGATGTGAATATTTCGTTCCCTGCAAGCGTCATATTTCGGTCATACGCGCGGTTAAGCGCCGTTTTTGATGCCAATTTGACACAGCTAACACGCTGCAAAGCCTGAGCAACCGCGCGCCGGGCCTGCCGAACAATGAAAGACGGGGGTAATGGTACCGCCTCCCCGGCTTGAACGGGGGACCTCTGGATCCACAATCCAGCGCTCTAACCAACTGAGCTAAGGCGGCATTGGCGGCGGGGATAGACCGAGTGCGCGAAGATTGCAAGCCCGGTTTTTGCGGAAAATGCGTGCGGGGCTTGCGAGATTGCGCGCGCGGCGTTACCTGAGATTTCCGTTCCGCAGACGAGGAGTAATCGCATGGGCATCGACAAACAAAGCGACACCGCCGCCAATATCCAGATCGGGCCGACCTCTTTGGGGATGGTGCGGCTATATGTCGAAGGCGATGGCATTGAATTGCCACTGGATTTCGACCCCGATGAGGCCGAGGAAATCGCCGAGGAACTGCAAGCCGCCGCGCAAGCCGCGCGCGAGATGTCAAACAAAGGCAAGCGCTAAAGGCCGACGATCCCCGGATCGCACAGGCGTTGCAACCGCCGCGCGCTGGCGCGTGCGAAATCAAGCGTGATTGTGCGCCGCCGAGCGGGCGCGAGTTTGTGAAACGGGGCCTCGCGGATCATCTCGGCACCGTAGCCGTCGGCGACGAACAAGCCCGTCCCCTCGGGCAGCAGATCGGTCGGAAAATTGCTATCTACCGCCCAGAAATAGCGATCACACCACTCCAGATAGCCTTGCCACTTCTTGTCGGCGCGAAAATCCGCGCGGCTAGATTTACATTCGACAATCCAAATTTCGCCCTTATGACCCAGCGCCATCAGATCGGCGCGCAGGCGGGGCCGCAACTTCATCTCGGGCAGGCTGTCATAGCGTAGATCGGCCAGCGCGCGCGCCATGCCACGCGCGAGAACCTGACCGGGCGCCAGATCGGAAAGGGGCGTTTGCATCATCATTGCACCAAGATGAACAAACAATGAACATTTGTCCAGACTCGCCGCCTGCGGCAGACCTAGCTGATCAGCACCCAGCCCAAAAGCAGCACCACACAGCCGCGCAGAATCGCCGAGCCTAGGCCTGCCCCGCGCGCGATGACTGCAGCCTGCGCCAGCCCATCGGGGGGTATCATGAGCAACAGATCCTCCGATAGCGTGCGAAACATTTCAGCGGCAAAAAGCGCCGCGACCAGCAACACATAGAGGACGTAGTCGATTGCGCGCGCATGGCCCGCCACCAGCACCGGCAGCAACAAAAACGCGGCTAGGACTTCATAACGCAGCGTCTCAACGCGCCAGATCCGCTCAAATACCGCACCAATTCCGGCACGCGCGGGCGCGGCCTGTGCTGTCTCAATCTCGCTCATGTCAAAATCCTGTTCGCTAAACTTGAAGGCACGAGGGTAAGGCGCAAAATCACCGTGCCAAAGCGCCAAGGTGTCGCAGTGGCACGCCTCCGCTGACCGTGCGCGCATGCCCCCTTGTCGGATCGCGTGCGCGCGCCTATCTGTGGGAGCGACGGTTACTGCTCGATGCGTGATAGACCCTTTTCCAGTGGCCTATACCATTCCTGAGGGGGCTGGCTCTGTCGTGGCCCTGGCCTCGTTAACTGGCGCCCACCTGACATTTCAGGTCTCCGGGAACTCTCGTCTCCACGGTTGCTGCGGTTTCCGTCACCCAAATGCGCAGCAAAAAGCCCCGCCGGATCGGTCGGGGCTTTAGCATATTTGAGCGCTTGCGCGAGCGGTCAGCGCGGGCGCTTGATTTGCTGATCTAACTTGCGCCGTGTGCGCCCCTCTTCAACCGGGACTGGAATGGCCAAGCGTTGCGCGGCCTGCATCGTGGGAATCGCGTCGCGCTTGCCCCCCGATGATCCCTCATCATCAGACCCCATACGCATCACCGCAATCGAGAACTGCACGCCCGAAAACACAACCGTGTTGAACACAACCAACAGCGCCACCGCGATATAGCCAATGTCGGAGGTAGAAATCAGGTGCCACAGATTGCCAACATTGAACCAAAGCAACATGCCCACGAAGGCAAGCGCGATGAAAAAGCCGAAGATGACATTCTTGATATAAAGGCGGACGAGTTCAGGCATGTTTCATTCCCTTTGCTAACCCTAAGAGTAGCGCAGATTTGATCAATTCATAGAGGGAACTCGTGTAAATCCCCTTAATCGGCGGCAAATAGCCCGTGGCATGTGGTCGCAAATCGCGCGCGAAACGGCCTTAGAACGCTTCGGGGCGCAGCGCATGGGCCATGTGATCCAGAACCGCATTCACGAATTTCGGCTCTTTTCCATCGGGGAAGAAGGCGCGCGCAACATCGACATACTCAGTAATCACAACCTTGGGGGGCGTTGCCGGCGTCACAAGTTCTGCCCCGGCGGCACGAAACAGCGCGCGCAACACCGGGTCGATGCGATCAATCGGCCATTTCGCCACCAAGGCCAGATCCGTCGCTTTATCGATCTTACCTTGCCACGTCACCGCATCGTCAATCAGGCGGCGAAACAGGTTGGTATCGCCCTCGGCCATCTCGCCCTGATCTTCGTAGGTCGCGCCAAAGCGGTGGTTTTCAAACTCGACGCGCACGCGATCTGCGCCCTGCCCCGCAGCCTCCATCTGAAACAGCGCCTGCACGGCATAGAGCCGCGAGGCAGATTTCATCTGGCGCTTTTCTTCCAGCGTAGGTTTGCGCGGCTTCGGGGTGTCTTGGGCGCTGTCTTCAGTCATGCGTTGCTCGATCCGTCTGGCTCGCCGGCGATGCGAAAGGACTCGGCGGGTTTGAACCCGATGCCCTTCGTCCGGCGCGCCCATTTGCGCGACAATGAGATGAGATGCAAGGCCGCAGCCGCAGCACCGCCACCTTTGTTTTGATCTTCCGGGTCGGCGCGCACGGCCGCCTGATCGTAGTTTTCGACCGTCAGGATGCCATTGCCGATGCAGATTCCTTCAAGCCCAAGCAGCGTCAGCCCGCGTGAACTATCGTTGCAGACCGTGTCGTAATGCGTGGTCTCGCCCCGGATCACGCAGCCCAGTGCGACAAAGCCGTCATAATCGGCCATGCGCGCAGCCATTGCGATCGCCGTAGGGATCTCCAGAGCGCCGGGCACTTCAATCAGATCGACATACGCGCCCGCCTGCTTGGCCATGGCGCGCGCGCCCGCGACCAGATTATCGGCGATGTCCTTGTAGTAAGGCGCCACGACGATCAACAGGCGCGGCGCGCCGTCAAATGTTGGCAGATCAAGGATGTGATGAGTTTCGCTAGACGCCATATTTCAGCCCTCCGTAATCGGGCGCGTGCCCACGATGCGCAGCCCGTAAGCGTCAAGGCCGACATATTTCGTTTGCGGGTTATCGGTCAGCAAAATCAGGTCATGCAGCCCCATCGACGACAGGATCTGCGAGCCAAGCCCGATCTGCTTGATGGTGCGGGGCCCCTGCTCTTCTTCGCGCAAAAGCTTGGCAGACGGGTCGCGGAACAGGCAAACCGCACCGCGCCCCTCGCGCGCAACGATCTCCATCGCGCGGCGCACCTCGTCTGACGGGCCTGGACCGATGCCCAGCACGTCATCCAGCACATTCAGCGAATGGGTGCGCACGAGCACCGGGTCAGGCGTGGTGATGTCGCCCTTGACCAGCACGATGTGATCCACGCCCTCGGCCTGATCGGTAAAGACGCGCATTTCCCAATCGCCACCGTGGCTGGAGGTGACAGGCTGGCGCGCCACTTCGCGCACCAGATTGTCGTGACGACGCCGATACGCGATCAGGTCTGAAATTGTGCCGATTTTGAGGCCGTGTTTCTGGCCAAACTTAATCAGCTCCGGCAGGCGCGACATGTGGCCGTCATCGCCCATAATCTCGCAGATCACACCGGCGGGTTTCAACCCCGCCAGACGTGCGACATCGACCGCCGCCTCGGTATGACCAGCCCGCACCAACACTCCGCCTTCGCGCGCGCGCAGCGGGAACACATGGCCCGGCGTGGCCAGATCCTGCGCACCCTTTGCAGGGTCAATCGCAACGGCAACGGTCTGAGCGCGGTCAAAGGCTGAGATACCGGTCGTAATGCCCTCGCGCGCCTCGATACTGACGGTGAACGCGGTCTCGTGGCGCATAGAGTTGGCGCGCACCATCGGGGGCAGTCCCAGTTGATCGACCCGTTCTGCCGTCAGCGGCAGACAGATCAGACCGCGCCCGAACGTGGCCATGAATTTCACCGCCTCGGGGGTGCATTTTTCGGCGGGAATATACAGATCGCCCTCGTTCTCGCGATCCTCATGATCGACCAGGATCACCATGCGACCCGCACGGGCCTCTGCGATGATTTCCTCGGTGGGCGAGATTGCGGCGCGCAGGCTTTCCTCCACTGCGCCGGGAACATCATGGGTGCCGGATTTATCCACTGGTTTGGGCGTTGTCATGCCTGCCACTCCTGAAGCCGCGCGACATAGCGCGCAAGCGTGTCAATTTCTAGATTGATGCGGTCACCGGCCTTGGCCTGACCCCAGTTCGTGACCTGCTTGGTATGGGGAATGATGTTCACGCCGAAGCTGTCGCCATCAACCTCATTGACGGTCAGCGAGGTGCCATTGAGCGCAACCGAGCCCTTGGGCGCGATATATTTTGCCAGCCCGGGCGGCGCGCGAAACGTAAACCGCGTGCTGTCGCCCTCATCCACCATCGCCTCGATCAGCGCCAAGCCATCGACATGGCCCGAGACGATATGCCCGCCGAGTTCATCACCGACCTTCAGCGCGCGTTCAAGATTGATCTTTTTACCTACCTGCCAGCCGCCGCTGCTGTCGTTGCCGCCCCCGCCGATATTGGTTTTGCTCTGGCTCTCAGCCGAGATCTCCACGTCGAACCAGTTCTGCGGCGCGCTGCCCGTGGCGATCACGGTCAGGCAACAACCATCACAGGCGATCGAGGCACCGATCTCGATGCCCGCCACGTCATATTGCGTGCCGATGCGCGCGCGCAGATCGCCGCGCTGCTCCAGCTCCAACACCTCGCCTATATCGGTCACGATCCCGGTAAACATCGGTCTCTCCCCTCAGATTGCGGCTTTCAACTAGCCCGCGCGCGGCCCCGCTGCAAGGTTGCGCACGCACAGATGCCCTGCAGCAATTAACCGCATCATCGCTTTTATGCCCAAATATTGCCGTAACACGCCGCGAAAATACGGGATTATCCGTGACATCATAGTGAGAATGCGCGATTGCCTACGGAACGCTAAGGACTCGACTGACGATGATCGACGCGACGGACCGCCACTTCCTGCTGCTGCAAGGGCCACACGGACCCTTCTTTCACCAACTGGGCAAGATGCTGCGCGCGGCGGGGTCCACCGTGTGGCGTGTTAGTTTCAACAAGGGCGATGAAAACTTCTGGTTCGATCGTGACACGTTGATCCGCTATAAGGGAGCGCCTGAAGACTGGGCTGCGCATTGCTCCAAGCTGATTGCAGAAAAGGGCATCACCGATCTGGTGCTTTACGGCGACACGCGTCCGATCCACGCACAGGCAATAGCTACGGCGCGCGATGCGGGCGTTACCGTGCATGTGTTTGAAGAGGGGTATTTGCGCCCCTACTGGGTCAGCTATGAACGCGGCGGTTCGAACGGTCATTCGCGTTTGATGGAGATGGGCGTAGCGCAAATGCGCGCGGCTTTGGCGCAGATGGAAATCGAGTTTCCCGATGCCCCGCCGCGCTGGGGCGATACCCGTCACCACATTTTCTACGGCGCGCTCTACCATTTCTTCGTGATGGCGCGAAACGGCCCCTATCGCAAGTTCCGCCCCCATCGCAGCCTCTCGGTTATTGCGGAATTCCGACTCTGGCTCAACCGGCTGATGTTGCTGCCCGTTCACATGATGGAACGCAAGATCGCCACCGCGCGCGTAAAATATGGCGGCTTTCCCTATCATCTGGTGCTGTTACAACTCGAACATGACGCAAGCTTTCAGATGCATTCGCACTTCAGCTCGCAAACCGAGTTCATTGAAACCGTGATGGAAGGCTTTGCCAAAGGTGCGCCGCGCCATCATCATCTCGTGTTCAAGGCCCATCCACTGGAAGATGGCCGCGCCCCGATCCGCGCCGCGATTTTGAATGCCGCAGACCGGCTAGGCCTGCGCGAACGGGTGCATTTCGTACGCGGCGGCAAGCTGGCGGGGCTGTTGTCGCAGGCGCGCTCGGCAGTGACGGTGAATTCCACGGCAGCGCAACAGGCGCTCTGGCGGGGCCTGCCGGTGAAGTGTTTCGGCCGCGCGGTATTTGACAAGCCGGAATTCACCTCGGCGCAACCGATTGCGGCGTTCTTTACTGCCCCGACCCGCCCCGATGCGCGCGCCTATCGCGATTATCGCCACTATCTGCTTGAAACCAGTCAGGTGCCCGGCGGTTTCTATTCGGCGCGGGGGCGGCGTGCATTGCTGCGTCAGGTCGTTGACATGATCCTCGCCGCCGAAGACCCCTATGATGCCCTATCGCAAGGCAAAGCGGCAGCTCGGCAACAGTTGCGGGTGGTCGAATAGTTTAACTGGTTTTTTTTCAGCTTTTTGAGTAGCGTGGCTGCAAAACAACAAGGCAGCATCCCGAAAGAGGAGCTCGAGCAGTGACAGGACATACAACCAGAAGGGCCGTCTTGACGGGCCTTTCCGCAACGCTTTTTACAGCATCTTGTAGTTTGCCGCGTCCCGGCCCCAATAAGCGGGAAATTTTTGCCGGATCCGTGATGCGCAAAGGCGATGCCTTTGTCGTCAAGGTAAATGATTTTGTGACCCGTGAAACGGCTGTGCAACCCTCCCTTGGGTTCTCGTCAAGCTTCATCAATGCCGGGCCGATCGGGTCTGACACCATTCGTCCAGGCGACACGCTCAGCCTGACGATTTGGGAAAACGTCGATGATGGTCTGCTGGCGGGCCAAGGGACGAACGCCACGCAGCTGCAACAGGTGCAGGTCGATGGCGCAGGCTATATTTTTGTCCCCTATGCCGGTCGGATCAAGGCCTCAGGCAACACGCCCGATGGGCTGCGCCGCATCATCACCTCGAAACTCGACGCGCAAACACCCGATCCGCAGGTGCTCGTCACCCGCACGGCGGGCGATGGCGCGACCGTTTCAGTGATGGGCTCGATTAACGGCCAAGGCGTGTACGCGATCGAACGGCCCACGCGCACGCTCTCGGCGATGATCGCGCGCGCAGGTGGCGTTTCGATCCCCGCCGAGGTAGCGCGGGTTACTGTTAAGCGGGGCAGTCTTGCAGAATCGGTCTGGCTTAAGGATCTATACGACAACCCGAAAATGGACATCGCACTGCGCGCCAATGACGTGATCTTGGTCGAAAAAGACCAGCGCGCGTTTACCGCCCTTGGCGCAACGGGCAGTCAAGCACGCGTCCCGTTCGAGACGCAAACGCTCTCGGCGCTTGAAGCAATCGCGACGGTCGGTGGCTTGCAATCCAACCTTGCCGATCCGACAGGCGTCTTCGTGCTGCGCAATGAACCGGCTGATATTGCTATGAAAGTTCTGGGGCGCAGCGATTTGACCGGTGATCAGCGCATGATCTATGTGCTCAATCTGACCGAGCCAAATGGCATGTTCATGGCACGTGATTTCGCGATCCGCGACGGCGATACGGTCTATGTCACTGAGGCACCCTTCGTGCAGTGGCAGAAAACACTGTCCGCGCTAACGGCACCGCTTGGCACGGCCTCAACGATCAATAGTCTCGCCGGGAACTGATGGGCACATCCCACTATTCAATAGCCGCCGGGCAAATATCCCGGCGGCTGTTCTTTTACAACGGCGGCGTGCTGCGCCAGAAGCGCCTGCGCGCAATTTTGCGCGCGTCAGGCTATCAACTGCGCATCGGATTTCCCACGCCCGACGATCAAGTCATGGTCTGGGGCCGCTCGCCCTATGCGGCGCGTGGAGAAGCAGTTGCTGCGAAATACGGCGCGGGACTGGTCCGGCTTGAGGATGCGTTTTTACGTTCGATCCATCCCGGTCGCTCGGGCGAGCCACCACTTGGCCTGCTGATTGATCCCGAGGGAGTCCACTTTGACAGCGCCACGCCATCGCGGATAGAGCGCCTCCTTGCGACCGCGCCCCTTGATGACAATGCTATTTTACAACGTGCACGCGATGGAATTGCCCGCCTTCAGGCATCAAACCTATCAAAATACAACAATTTCGACCCTGACCTACCAGCCCCTATCCCCGGTTATGTGTTGGTGATCGATCAGACGCGCGGCGATGCCTCGATCATCCATGGGGGCGGTTCCGACGCGATGTTTCGCGAAATGCTTGCGGTCGCGCGGATCGAAAACCCGGGTGCGCCGATCCTTATCAAGACCCATCCCGAAAGTCGTGACGGGCATCGAGCGGGCCATTTTGATGCCCAAAGCGGCGACGCCAATACACAGATATGCGACGCCCCTATGTCGCCTTGGGCGCTACTTGAAGGCGCGATCGCGGTTTATACCGTGTCATCCTTGATGGGCTATGAGGCGATTTTGGCCGGGCATAAACCGCGCGTCTTCGGCCAGCCATTCTATGCCGGCTGGGGCTTGACGCAGGATGAAAACCCTGTCGCGCGCCGTGAACGCAAACTGACGCGCGCACAGATTTTCGCGGTTTCCCATATCCTTACACCAACATGGTTTAGCCCCTGCAAAGGACGTATTTGCAGTTTTGAGGAAGCCGTAGATCACCTTGAGGCCGAGGTGCGTGCCTGGCGCGAAGATCGTGCGGGCTATGACATGGGCGCAATGTCTTTGTGGAAGCGTACACATTTGCGCCAGTTCTTTGGACGTCACGGCCCGGTGCGCTTTGGCACATCCGCTGCCCAGTATCGCCCCTATCTTTGCTGGGCCTCGCGGTTAAGCGACGCGCAAGCAGAGCGCCCAATAAAGCTGGAAGACGGCTTCTTGCGCTCACGCGGGCTTGGCGCCGATCTTATCGCGCCAATTTCGCTGATCCGGGATCACAAAGGAATTTATTATGACGCGACACAGCCAAGCGACCTTGAAGCCCTTATCGCGCGGGAACCTCCACCCGGCGGGCGGGTGCGCGCCGAACGACTGATTGCGCGCCTGCGCGAGACGAGATTGTCTAAATACAACCTTGGCGGCGATATCCCGGAACTCCCCGAGGGGCGTCTGATTTTGGTGCCCGGTCAGGTCGAAGACGATGCCTCTATCCGCTTTGGAGCGGGTGCGATTTGCACAAATGCGATGTTGCTGGCGAAAGTACGGGCGGAAAACCCCAACGCAGTTGTTCTTTTCAAACCTCACCCAGATGTTGAGGCCGGGCTCCGTCCTGGCCTTCTGAGCGAGGAAGACGCGCTGGAATTTGCCAACGTCGTCTTGCACAAATGCGATCCCATCAGCTTGATCGACGCCGTGGATGAGGTTTGGACGATGACGTCACTTCTGGGCTTTGAGGCGCTGCTGCGCGGCAAGGTCGTCACTACAACTGGCGCACCATTCTACGCAGGCTGGGGGCTAACGCGCGATTTTGGGGACGTCCCTGCGCGTCGCACCGCGCGCCCAGACTTAGTGCAACTTGTCTATGCCGCGCTGATCGCCTATCCGCGCTATCGCGACCCGGTTAGTGGTCTGCCTTGCTCGGTCGAGGTTGCGGTCGAACGTTTGGCGACAGGGTCATTGCCGCGCCCCGGTCCGCTCAACCGGAGCCTCGCGAAACTGCAGGGGCTCTTTGCTTCTTATGCTTGGATGTGGCGCAGCCAACGGTGATACAGATCGCCACCGATCAGGTGGCTTTCCGCCAGACGGAACCGTGGCGCATCACTGAGATGATCAAGCCCAAGCGCGCCCAAGCCCGCCCGTCCCTCTGATCCCAAAGCAACCCCAGCAGTGTAACCGATTAACTCATCGATCAGCCCCGCGCGCAACAACGCTGCACCAAAAGCCCCGCCGCCTTCGCAAAATACCCGCGTGAGGCCACGCTCACCGAGGGACGCCATCGCCGTATTAAGATCAAGCTGTTGTTCGGTAAGAGAAATCTCAATTAACTCCGCCCCGACCTCACGCCAGAAACTGCGTGCATCGATCGGCGCATCCGGCCCGTGCAGCACCCAAAGCGGTGCCTGATCAAGCGAGCCCGCGAGCACCTTGCGCGGCAGATCAAGCGCCTTGCTTACCACCACACGCACAGGCATGCGCTTGGGTTGAAAGTGGCGGACGGTCAACAGTGGATCATCGGCGCGCGCCGTTCCGCCGCCCACCATGACCGCATCGAACTGCGCACGCAGCGCATGCACATGTTGACGCGCCTGTGGGCCAGTAATCCATTGGCTTTCACCGCTGGCTGTCGCGATCCGACCGTCAAAACTTGTGGCCAGCTTTAGCGCAATCCAAGGACGGGCCTTGGCGATCCGGGTTAAAAAACCGGCTTGTGCCGCGCGGGCTTGCGCCTCAAGAACGCCCTCGCTGACCGTGATACCTGCTGCGCGCAGCTTGGCGTGACCTGCCCCTTTCACACGCGGATCTGGGTCTTCCAGTGCAGTGACGACGCGCGCAACTTTCGCCGCGATCAGGGCCTCGGCGCAGGGCGGGGTCTTGCCGTGATGGGCGCATGGTTCAAGCGTGACATAGACGGTCGCGCCTTGCGCCGCAGTGCCCGCCTGTGCCAGCGCGCGAATTTCGGCATGGGGGCGACCGCCGGGCTGTGTCCATCCGCGCCCGACAATACGACCCTCTTTCACGAGCACGCAACCGACGGCCGGGTTTGGCCAGACATTGCCCAAACCCCGCTTCGCAAGTCCAAGCGCAAGGCGCATGAACCGAGCGTCGGCCTCGCTCACTCGCCGTCACCACCGATCGGCGGGCGCAGTTCGGAGACGAATTTATCGAAATCGTCCGCTTCTTGGAAGTTCTTGTAAACGCTAGCGAATCGCACATAGGCAACAGTGTCGATCCGGGCCAGCGTTTCCATCACGATCTCACCGATGACCTTGGAAGAAATATCGGTTTCGCCCATGCTTTCCAACCGACGTACGATGCCCGAAATCATCTGATCAATGCGTTCGGGGTCTACCGGGCGTTTCTGCATCGCGATCCGGATCGAGCGTTCCAGCTTGTCGCGATCGAAATCTTCGCGCTTGCCAGAGGTCTTGATGACCACCAGATCGCGCAGTTGCACACGTTCGTAGGTCGTAAACCGTCCACCACAGGCCGGACAAAACCGGCGCCGACGAATGGCAACATAGTCCTCAGCAGGACGCGAGTCCTTCACCTGAGTATCAGCATTTCCGCAAAATGGGCAGCGCATCGCGTCCCCCTTATTCTGTCCTGCCACTATCTAGGGTCTTTACGCCCCGCTTATCCACTAGACCTTAGCGCAGCCCCGAAGATTTGGGTAGAAAAAATGTGAACTCTCTAGATATGGCGGCAGGATGTGGCCGGGCGGACTCAGCGCAACAGGGCCACCACCTCACGGTGATGCGGGGCGGCTCTATGTTCGAAAAGGTAAATTCCTTGCCATGTTCCAAGCATTAGTCGGCCAGAAATGACGAGAATCTGCAAGTTGACGGGCAGTAGCGCAGACTTGATGTGGGCGGGCATATCGTCTGGTCCCTCATAGGTGTGGGTCAGATAAGCCATCGTTGGATCGCTTGTAGGCGGCACAAGGCGATGGAAGAATTCTGTCAGATCGCTGCGCACTTCGGGATCGGCGTTTTCTTGGATCAGCAAGCTGGCTGAGGTGTGTTGTACCATCAATGTCAGCAAGGCCTCGTCACACGTGTTGTGCGAAACCCAAGCAGCGACGTCGCGGGTGAACTCATATAAACCCGGCCCGCGCGTCGCGATCTCAAAACGGGTGTGCATCAGCCAGCCTTGGCGACAGCCTTGGGTTTTGGGGCGGGGCGCGCTTGCGTGCGATCCGTCGCAAGGATCGCCAGACATTCAGGATTGATATCCATTGTCTTGCGCTCAATCGCCCAGCGCGCATCGAGCGCCGAAGCGGTAAGGCCCTTTTTCACCGTCGCTTTTGGCGTGGTCGTGCCGTCACCAACACCCGACACCAGAGTGTAACGCTCATTGCCCTCATCAAGCACGTAAAGGAAACAGGTGCCCTCTTGATCCATACGCGGCGCGCCGGCGGGGGATGTGCCGTCCATCTGGCAAGCGGCAAGAAGGAAGGGGGCAACAAACAAAAAACGTGTCATGAACGGGCTCCGTCTGGATTTTGGCAAGCGTAGCAGCGGCGTGGGCATTGCGAAAGACGGATCATGCCACTCCGCTTAGGGCATGTGCATCAGCCCGTCCATCTTGCAACCAAACTGCGCGAGATCAGCGTCAAGATCATGTTTATGGGCCTTAAAGCGCTTATCATGAGCGGACATTTCATCTTGGCTTGGCAGCTTACCCGTTGCCCGCTGCGCCTTGGTTTCAAGCTCAAGCTTGGCGGCTGTGTCGCGATGTTTTCTCTCAAAAACGACGCGAGCCTGTGCCCAGTTTGTAGCCGCCTCATCTTTGGACGTGGCCTTGCAAGTAAACAGGTAGATCAAGCCCGCTGGCTTGTCGGGGATGTAGAACTGCTTTTTTGCCTCAGCTTGCGCGATGCCCGCGAGCGATGTGCAAGCCAGCGAAACGGCAACCATCAGAGATTTCATCTCACCCTCGAGAACTGAAAACGCCCCCTCACGGGGGCGCAATTCTTATTGATCCAAGAACGAGCGCAGTTTGCGCGAGCGCGAGGGGTGCTTGAGCTTGCGCAACGCTTTCGCCTCGATCTGGCGAATGCGTTCGCGGGTCACGCTGAACTGCTGGCCGACCTCTTCCAGCGTGTGATCCGTGTTCATACCGATACCAAAACGCATCCGCAAAACACGTTCCTCACGCGGGGTAAGGCTGGCAAGAACGCGGGTCGTGGTTTCCTTCAGGTTTTCCTGAATCGCGGAATCCAACGGCAGAACGGCGTTCTTGTCTTCGATGAAATCACCAAGCTGGCTGTCTTCCTCGTCGCCGATCGGCGTTTCAAGGGAGATCGGTTCCTTGGCGATCTTCATCACCTTGCGGACCTTTTCCAGCGGCATTTGCAGCTTTTCGGCCAATTCTTCGGGCGTCGGTTCGCGGCCGATTTCATGCAGCATCTGACGTCCGGTGCGCACCAGCTTATTGATCGTTTCGATCATATGGACGGGAATACGGATCGTGCGCGCCTGATCAGCGATAGAACGCGTGATCGCCTGACGGATCCACCACGTCGCATAGGTGGAGAATTTATAGCCGCGACGATATTCGAACTTATCGACGGCTTTCATCAGGCCGATGTTACCTTCTTGAATGAGATCAAGGAATTGCAGGCCACGGTTGGTGTATTTCTTGGCGATCGAAATCACGAGACGCAGGTTCGCCTCGACCATTTCTTTCTTGGCCTGACGGGCCTCTTTTTCGCCCTTTTGCACTTGGTTCACGATGCGGCGGAATTCGGAAATGTCGACGCCGACATATTGCCCGACCTGCGCCATCTCGGCGCGCAGTTCCTCTACCTTTTCAGGCGAGCGTTCGAACAGCATTTGCCAGCCGCGACCGGATTTCTCCTGCATCCGCTCGACCCAAGTCGGATCAAGTTCGTAGCCGCGATATTCCTCAATGAATTCGCGACGGTTGATGCGGGCTTGGTCAGCAATTTTAACCATGCCAGAGTCGATCGACATGATCTTGCGGTTGATGCCGTAAAGCTGGTCGATCAGCGCCTCGATGCGGTTGTTGTGCAGGTGCATCGCGTTCACCAGCTCGACAATCTCAGAGCGTAGCTTTTGATAGGCGGCCTCGGCGTTCACCGAGAATGAACCATCCTCATTCAGCGTTGCCGACATCCGCAGATCCTGCATCTCGGCCAGCTCGCCATAATGATTTGCGATGATTTCGAGCGTTTCAAGGACACTCGGCTTCAGCGCGGCTTCCATCGCGGCAAGCGACAGGTTTGCGCCCTCATCCTCGTCGTCATCATCATCTTGGATCGGATTGCCATCGGCATCCAATTCTTGCCCAGAGGTTTTTTCCTCTTGTGAGGGGGCGGCACCATCTACCACGGGCGCGGCGGCGGTGCCCTCTTCCTCTTCGTCAAGCGAATTGCCGAAGGTGGTTTCAAGGTCGATCACATCACGCAGCAAAATTTCTTCGTTCAGAAGTTCGTCGCGCCAGATCGTGATGGCCTGAAAGGTCAGCGGGCTTTCGCACAGGCCCGCGATCATCGTGTTGCGACCCGCCTCAATGCGCTTGGCAATCGCGATTTCGCCCTCACGCGATAGCAGCTCGACCGAGCCCATCTCGCGCAGATACATCCGCACCGGATCATCGGTGCGATCCAGCGCTTCGGTGCTTGTGGTGGAAACAGCGACTTCACGCGATCCCGCGTCGGTCGTCGCGACCTCCCCACCGCTGCCCGCAGTCTGGTTTTCTTCTTCCTCGGCCTCGTCGGCCTCGATCACGTTGATCCCCATTTCGGAGAGCATCGACATCACATCTTCAATCTGATCGCCTGAAACATGTTCAGGCGGCATCACCTTGTTGAGCTGGTCGTAAGTGATAAAGCCACGTTCACGCGCCTCGGCAATCATCCGTTTCACGGCGGCTTGGCTCATGTCAAAAGAGGTGGCGTCGTCGCTTTGCGCGTCGGATTTTGTGTCGTCGGTGTCTTTGGCGGCCATTTGGGCTCCTCGGTCAGGGCTTGCGTGCACTCAAGCTATGACGAAAGCGAATCATATTTCATCTATGTAGCGAATCGTTGCGGCGAATCACAGGGGCGCGAGACATCTGGACAGAAAGTTGATGACCACTGTGACAGCAATGATTCGGTTTTAAGTGGTCAGAGCGTGCAAACCCCTGACCGTTCAGTGTTTCTTGCGCCAGATTTGCCCGTCAATCATGGCTTGTAACTGCGCTGAAAGGGCAGCGCGGTCTTCGCCAGTATCCGAGTTATCCTCCAGTTTCGATTTCTCAGCCTGATGGCGCAGCGTTGCAGCTTGTGCAAGTCGCCACGTTACGCCCTCATCGGCCAAACCCTCCAAATCCTCCATAGCATCGGCGATCTCATCGCGCATCGCACGCACGGCTGCCAGCTTGGCCAGTTCCTCGGCCAGACACATCCGCGCCAATTCGATATCGTCGGCTTTGACGATCGGGGGGGCAGATCGCAGGTGGGGCAGCGCGAGCAGTTTTTCAAGGTCACGCCCCGCCTGCGCGCGCAGTTTTTCTGAAATCTCTTCGGGCGGGGTCAAAGCGTGACCCAGCATGAGGTGGCGCAAACGATCATGCGTTGGATCGCGCAGATCAACCGATTCAAGCTGCGCCTCGAACGGGGCGATCAAGGCGGGATGGATCGTGCAAATGCCAAGGATCATCGCCGCGCGCAGATGTTCTGACACATCATCCCCTGTCGCCCCCAGCAACGAGGCGCGCGTCTCGGGCAGGGCATTGGGCGGGGGCGTGAAACGCCCCTTGCCGCGCGCGCCGGGTTTGAAATCAGAGCGCCGCTGGCCGCCCTGCCCCGCACCCGCCCCGCCGCGCTGGCCCGTGCCAAACAGTTCCCAGCGCAGGCGTTTGATTTCCTCACCGTAATGGGACCGGATTGAGGGGTCGGCGATGCGCTTGATCGCCGCGCGCAGCGATTTATCCAGCGCCGCGCGTCGCTCGGGGCTGTCAAACACCTTGCCCTCGATCTCGCGCTGCCACAGCAGGGACACCATCGGCTTGGCCTCGGCCAGCACCTTTTCCATCGCGCCCTTGCCTTGGCGCTGGATCAGATCATCGGGGTCTAGCCCCGCCGGCATCACCGCAAAGCGCAGCGCCTTGCCCGCTTCTAGCAGCGGCAGGGCCAGATCAACCACCCGCAGCGCCGCGCGCATCCCCGCCGTGTCGCCATCCAGCGCAATGATCGGCTCGTCATGAATGCGCCACATCAGGCGTAGCTGGTCTTCGGTCACCGCCGTGCCAAGCGGGGCCACGGCGCCGCCAAAGCCCGCCTCGACCATCGCGATCACGTCCATATAGCCCTCGCACACCACCAACGGCGCGCCCTTACCGCACGCCTCGCGCGCAGGCCCGTGGTTATACAGCGAGCGTCCCTTGTCGAACAAAGATGTTTCAGGACCGTTAAGATATTTCGCCCGCGCGTTCGGGTCCATCGCGCGCCCGCCAAGGCTAATCGCGCGCCCCCGCCCATCGCGGATCGGAAAGATGATGCGACCGCGAAACCGGTCATAGGGCGCACCGCCATCATCGGGCTTGGCGCAAACCCCGGCTTCAACGATCAGATCAGGGGTGAACCCCTTGGCCGTGAGCGCCTGAAACAGAGCTTGGCGCTGATCAGGGGCAAAGCCTATCTCGAAGAGCTTTTGCGCCTGTTCGTCCAACCGCCGCCCCGCCAGATAATCGCGCGCCCCCTGCCCTGCGGCGGTGGACAGCATCAGCCGGTAGTGCTGCACCGTGGCCTCCATCACCTCGGCGAGCTGCGCGCGGCGATCCGATTTCTCCTGCGCCTTGGGATCGCGCGCAGGCATCGTCATCCCGGCCTCGCGCGCGAGAATCTCGACCGCCTCCATGAAGCCGACATTTTCGGTTTCGCGAATGAAAGACAGCGCATCGCCCTTCGCATGACAGCCAAAGCAATAGTAATAGCCCTTGCGATCATCGACGTGGAAGCTGGCAGATTTTTCCTGATGGAACGGGCATGGCGCCCACATGTCACCCTTGCCCTGATTGGACTTGCGCATATCCCAAATGACTTTGCGCCCCACGACCTGAGCGATCGAGGTGCGGGTGCGCAATTCGTCTAGAAATCCGGGTGGCAGGCTCATGCCCCCTATATTGGGCGGCGCGCGGGCGGAGTCGAGAGGGGGAATGAGAGAACCCCGCCGCCGATTCGCGAATTGGGGTCATCAGAGCGGCAATTCGCGCCACATTTCGGGAACTTACCCCTCGAAACCTTTCCAAGAGGTAAAAGAATTTGCGTCGATTGTATGTATTTCAGAAACCATGACGCCCCGCGGCGCCGGTTCCCCCCGCAACCGGCGACAATCGCTACACCTTTGCCTCATCCTCGCCTTATTTCCGCCCGAAGCGTTAGTCAGTTTAGTCCCTTGAATACGTCCGTCTTACGAGATCGGGCGACGCGCCCATTGTTGGGCAAGGAGTAATAATGATGAAGATGCGTATGTCTGAAGTGTTTGCGAAAGAAGTGGTCGGACGAAAGTCTCGGCTGCGCCGGTTCTATCGTGAAGAAGATGGCTCGCTCATCGTTATGAGTTTGTTCCTGCTTGTCGCGATGATGATCATAACAGGGATCGCGATTGATCTTGAACGTGGGGAAGAACGGCGCACCGTGATTCAGGCCACTCTTGACCGCGCCACACTTGCTGCGGCCGATCTTGACCAAGCTATGGCCCCCGCAGAGGTGGTCAAAGATTACATGAAAAAAGCGGGACTGTCCTATCTTGACGTCGTTCCTGTCGTGGAAGAGGGCGCGCATGGCGAATATCGTCGCGTCACCGCACAGGTAGTCGACAATATGCCCACAATGTTTGGCGCGATTACGCACATTAACTCGCTGACATCCAACAGCAAATCCCAAGCTCAGGAATCCATCGGCAACGTCGAAGTCTCGATGGTGCTCGATATCTCGGGTTCGATGGGTGACCGCGTGTCGGGAAGCAAGACCCGCATGGACATGCTCAAACCTGCAGCGACGAACTTTGTCACGAAAGTTTTCGATCAGGTCCAACCCGAAGGGGCACCCGAAGGTCGGCTTTCAGTGTCGATCGTGCCCTACAACCAACAGGTGACGCTGGGCTCGACCCTAGGGGGAATTTACAATCTTAGCACTGATCACACGAAAAACACCTGTGTGGATGTGCAGACGCTTGGCTTTAATGCACTGTCGATTTCACCTACCGCGACGCTGCAGCGCACGATGTTTGGCGATAGTTTCGACTATTGGGGGAATAATTTCAGCCTAAGTTCCACCACGGGCATCAACAATTGCCCGAACAGCTCTTACGCCTCTGTCTTGGCTTTCGAGGATGACGAGGATCATGTGATCGATAAAATCGACGATTTGGAACCGGGCGGTGACACTGCGATTGACGTCGGAGCGCGTTGGGGGCTGGCACTTCTAGATCCTTCGGCCCGGCCGGTCACGCAGGAGTTGATCGACAAGGACAAAATCGGCTCGGCTCAGTCCGTACATCCGATGGATTATGCCGTCGACGGCGCACCAGCGGACGAAACCGCGCTTAAAATTCTGGTACTTTTGACAGATGGTCAGAACACGCGCTCGTTCTCGACCAAGATGGCCTATCGTCAAGGGGCGTCAGGGTTCTACTCAGCCCGTAGTAGTTCGTCTTTCTCGACATCAAATGACGATTACTACGCGTTGTATTGGCATTCCAGTGAGCGCGAAGCCTCTGGCAAAGATGACTATTACAGCTTCGCTACCGGTGACTGGGTCAAGGAGAACGAGACAGGATATTGGTATTACAAAAATGGATGGAGATTTAAGAACGCGGATGCCGAATCCATCACATGGCAGACAATCTGGGGTAAAAACTACACCCTGCAATACTTCGTTCAAAAGTTCCTATATCCGGCGCGTAAAGCGGAGAATAACAACACTTCACAGTCAGACATCTACGATGAGATGGCGATCCAATCGCAGTTTTCGACGAAAGACACGAACCTGAACGATATTTGCACCTTAGCCAAATCAAAAGGTATCCGCATCTTTACTCTCGCGGTGGACGCCCCAGACAGTGGCGCGGCAGTTCTAAGCAGTTGTGCAACAGGTCCGGGCTACGCCTATGAGGTCACGTCCGACGATATGACCGACGCGTTCAGCTCAATCGCCTCGTCGATCAATGCGCTGCGTTTGACCAACTGATACCTGACTGGGCCGCGCAACCGGCCCAGTCCCTCCTTCCAAACCCAATGCGGACAAATACAATGACCAGCACCAGCCCAGTCAAGAAACACCGTGTCCGCCCCGGCGCGCGCACGCGGTTTCGCCACGACGAAAGTGGCGCGGTCACCATTCCCTCGTTGTTCTGGATCGTCTTTCTGTTCTTCATTCTCCTCAGCACGATTGAGATGTCAGTGATGTTCATGAAGAAGACACTGCTTGAGCAACGCGTCGCTATGACCTCGCGCGTGATGCAGCTTGGGCTAGATGGCAAACCTGACGAAGAAATCCTGAAGACATCAATCTGTAGCAATCTCACCTTCCTATATGATTGCAAGAACAACCTTACCGTTGAGACGTTCTCGATTGATCAATCCGACTGGAGCTCTACGCTGGATGGCAAGGCTGTAAATTGCCAGATCAGCAAAGACAGCACCGACCCTCTACCGGCCAAGAACGTCGAATACGGGGCGGATGATCAGATGATGATTATGCGTGTCTGTTTACGCGTGAAGCCGATAATTCCGGCATCTCCTTTTGCCAAGGCGCTGACGGCGGCCTGGCCGTGGGGGGATCAATACGCACTGGTTACCACCACGGCATATGTAAACGAGCCGCGTGTAGGAGGTTGAGCATGAGTTATATCAGCAAAAACTGTGATCGCGCGAAACGCAGGGGCCTTATGAGGTTCCGCCGTGACGAAACCGGTTCAGTCGCGGTCGAAGGTATCTTCAGTACGCTTTTGCTATTTGGCTGGCTGCTTGCTTCATTTCAAATATATGAAGCCTTTAGCATCCGCGCTGACGCCACTCGCTCCACCTATATGATTGCCGATATGCTTTCGCGCCAGCGGTCTACGATCGGACCGAAATATGTGAACGGGCTGCAAAAGGTTTTCAATTATCTCACGAACGCCAAAACGGACAACCAAACTTGGCTGCGCGTCACCTTTTTTAAATGCAAGGCCGAAGACGACGATCCTGAAAATGCCTATTGCGATGGCGTCAATAAGAAGTTCACGCTGATCGAAGATGCTGATAACAATCCGGCTTCCTATGCGACGCCGGGCGCCGACGACATCACCTTGGCACAGCCCTATACGCAAGCAGGGTTGGACGCGATCTCTGATCGCCTTCCTGTTATGGCTGTTGGCGACATGGCAGTGATTACCGAGACAATCTATCGTTTTAAACCCTTTCTCCACATCAGCGACGTCAGCTTGACTCACACCACAACCGACAATGATGGCAATAAGACCGTTGGCGCGTTGGTGCATAAGCAGGGGCTGTATACAGGCCTCCCCTTCGCGACCTTCGTTGTAACCCGCCCACGCGAGCCAAAGCTCGTTTGGAACGAAGATAGCTAAACGCGCGCCCAAGTCTGTGCGCGCATCCAGAGGATCTGTGCCAAGGCGCGGAATTGCGGCCCTGTCACGCGCTCTTATCTAATACGGTGTTAGCGACCTGCGTCTTGCGGGTCGCCCGACCAGGGAGAGCGCTTATGTCGATCAGACCCGTCTTGGAAACCCGCCAATCGCAACCCTTCGTTGAGGGGGCCGGTGTGCATCTGCACCGCGCATTTGGCTTTACCAACCCGACCGAGGCCGATCCGTTCCTGCTGTTTGACGATTTCCGCGGCGATGACCCGGCGGATTATCAGGCGGGTTTCCCGTGGCATCCCCATCGCGGGATTGAAACGATCACCTATGTTTTGGCCGGTGAGGTCGAGCATGGCGACAGCCTTGGCAATCGCGGAACGCTGGGCGCAGGCTCGGTGCAGTGGATGACCGCTGGCTCGGGGATTTTGCATCAGGAAATGCCGCGCGGGAACGTGGCTGGGCAAATGCATGGCTTTCAGCTTTGGGCCAACCTACCCTCTGATCTCAAGATGACCGCGCCGCGCTATCAAGATATTTCCGGCAGCGACATCCCCGAGGTGACCGATGATGATGGCACGGTTGCACGCATCATCACCGGGCAATTCTGGGGCCAGCGTGGCCCGGTCGATGGCATCGCCGCCGATCCGCAATATCTCGACATTACCATCCCGCCGGGCGTGAAAAAGCGTCTGCGCGTTGATACGTATCGCCAAACCTTTGCCTATGTATTCGAGGGCGCGGCGGCGTTTGCCGAGGCTTCCGCCCCTCAAGGCGTGTTGTTGGAGAAAGAGGTCGGCGGTCAAGATGTCAACATCCGCGATATGTCGGGCAATCGTACCTTGGTACGCTTTGGCACAGGCGATGAGATCGTCGTGCAGGCGGGCGAAGAGGGCGTGCGGTTTCTGCTGATCTCGGGCGCGCCGATCCGCGAGCCGGTGGCTTGGCACGGGCCGATCGTGATGAACACCCGCGCTGAGCTACAAACCGCAATGGCGGAGTTGCGCAATAACACGTTCATCAAGCCCGCGCATTAAGCGGGCTTGGCGCGGCGGATCGGGGGGCTACCCTTTGACCGCCGCAACAGCCTCAAGAATAGCCGTAGCAATATAGTCAAGATCCGGGCGGGCCAGACGCGCAGGCAAACGCGTGTCGCAAGCGCGCATCAACATCGCGCGGGTTTTTGGCAAGTCGGGCTGCGCGCCCAAGAATTCCCAGTTCCAGAATGCGCGCGCGTTGTCCTCGCTCAGCCCAAAGACCTGCACGCCCACACCGCGCGCCTTGGCCTCGGCCTGCAACTTGCGCGCCTCGTCATCCGACCACTCCCCAACAAGGTTGAATTGCAGCGAATCCGGTGCGCGGGTTTCAGGTGCCAGCGCAGGCGGCACATCCAGCCAATCGCTACCATTGAGCTGCTCGGCCACATAATCGTGGTTCGCGCGCCCGTCATTGACACGGCGTTCCACCTGCGACAATTGCGGACGGATCACGGCTGCCGATAGGTTCTGCATCCGGCAATTATACAGCGGCAGTTTATTTTGCCAGTGCACAAAGCTGTTTTGCAATCCGGGGTGCTTTTTCCAGTTATGTTCGTAAGCACCCGACATGATCACCGCGCGCGCAGCCAGTTCGGGATCATCGGTCAGCAAAATACCGCCCTCGCCCGCATTCACCAACTTATAAGATTGAAAAGACAGGCAGCCGATCTGGCCAATCGTGCCAATCTTGCGCCCATGCCAAAGCGTGCCAAGCGAATGCGCCGCATCCTCAATCACCGGGATATGACGCGCCTCGGCCATCTCCATGATCACATCCATATCCGAAGTGTGACCGCGCATATGACTGATCAGCACCGCGTCGATGCTGTCGTCAAATTTGGCGCGGAAATCGTCCAGATCAATGCGGTAATTGCTGCCCACCTCGACCAGAACCGGCACGCAATCGGCATGCACGATCGCCGAGGGCACGGCGGCAAAGGTAAAGGCCGGCACCAACACCCGCGCTCCACGCGGCAAATCCAGCGCCTTAAGTGACAGGAACAAAGCCTGACTGCACGACGACACCGCCAAAGCGTATTTCACGCCCATCATCTTAGCGAATTCAGCCTCAAGCAGCGCAACGGGGGCATCTTGCGAAGTGTAGCGAAACAAATCCCCGCTGCTCAGCAACCGTTCAATCTCGACGCGCGCGGCGTCGGGGATGGGTTCGGCATCATAGCAATTGGGGGCGATCTGTCCGTCACGCGGCATGGCAAGAAATCCTGAAACTGACTTTCAGCCTTTCTTTACACAGCGGGCGCAAATTAGGGAAATGAAACTTTCATGACCACGTGAGCATGCGCGATGCCTCGCCCAAATACGATTTGCGATCAGTGCACTATGCGCAACGATTCTAACGCGGGTTTATTTGGGCAGTCAGCGGGCAACGCATTTGGGGCAGGTCCGCGCTCAGACAGCAGCGCCAGACAGAACTCACTCCGCCCGCAGGTGCGACAAGCGGTGACCATAGCGGCGACATCGGCTCGCGTCAGATCGCCTTCCTGCACCCCCTTGGTAAGGTTCACGCCCATCCGGCGCGCCATCCCGCGCGTGATCCAGAAATGCAGATCAAGATTGCTTTCAATACCCATCGGTTTCCTCCTTATGATCCGATTTTCAACGCCCGTTCGGCGGCAACTTCGGCGCGCAACTGCTTAATCATCAAACGGTTTTCGCAATAAGGCGGGGGGGCAGCCACTGAAGGCTTATATTCAGGATCATGCTCGGACAGCCATAGCGTGCAGGCCTTCGGTTGCGTGCAGCCAGTGCAGCGCACCAGTGCGTCTTTCCAATCTTCCCCCGACATACGGCCCTGCGCCATCTCGGCGGTCAGATCGACCCGCATCACCTGTGCCATCCTATTCATCATCGCGGCATGGCGGTTCAGACTTCGAGCATTGGACACGACACATCTCCCGAGATTTTAGGGCGAATTTTGCCCTTTGTGGCGCGTATCAGCTATGATTCAGATCAAACGAGCACCCCAAGCGGGAAATGCCACCCCACAAGACAGCCTATGCGGGTCGTGACACGCCGACATCTTGCGCCAACGCGGCTGCGGCAGCGGAGATGCGCGCGCGGTTTTCAGCCAAAGGCAGTGCCGCCTCCGATTGCAGCGCAGCCCGAAGCGCCTCTTGCGCGGCGGGTTTAGCAAACTGTTCAGGCGCCATCTTTGCCAGCGCGCCCAGCACAACTTGCAGGCGCAAAGCCACCTCGAACAGCCCCGCCCCATCGCGCGCAATCGCTGAAAACGCATCTTCGATCAACTGCTCCGGCGGAATACTGCGCGCATAAACGCGATCATGGCGCAACGCAAACTCGGCTGCCGGATCCCAACTGGCTAGCACGCGGGTCAGACGGCCCAAAATATCAATGCCGGTACCCGGATCATTGACGGCTGGCGAGAGCGCGCGCGACGCGATCTCGGCCAAGGCGATGAGGCCAAATTGCGGATCCTGCTCAAAGTCGCGCGCGTGATCGACGGCAAAGCTGTCGAGAATCGCTTCCTCCATCTGGGTGCGCGTTTGTGCATCCACAGGCAGCCCGTCACACACAACCAGATCAGCGGCAGGATGCACAAAATTGCCCGGCGGTGCGCACAGCCAGATCCGGCAATCATGAGCTTGCGCAATCTCTTGCAACTGCGAAATATCAACGTGCTGAACATTTCCAGTACGCCGCGATTTCACCGGCCAAACACCCGTGGGCGGTGCCTCCCAAGGCTGAGCGCCCAAATACGGGTCCGCAGAGCGGTTTTTGAGCGCGTTCGCAGCCGAGTCCTCAACGCGCGAAATCACATCGCCAAGCCGCCCGAATTCGCTGAGATGCTGTACCCAGCGCAACAGTGAGACCACCACGATCGCTACGACGCCAATCGTCACCACCAGAAGCAAAAACCGCCCCGAGGCCCCGTAAATCTGCGTCTGCAGCGCGATAAGCCCCACCAGCGCGAACACAAACGAGCCGATAAAACTGGCCAACACATTTTGCGTGATCCGGTCGGTCTGCATCAGTTTGATCGCGCGCGGCGTCGCACTGGTTTGCGCCGAACCAAAGGCGGTGATCATGATTTGCAGCGAAAACGTCGTGACCGTCAGCATGGCCGTGGCCATGATCGTCAGGATCGGCTCGACCGAATCCGCCCCCATTTTAAGACCGAACTCGTCGGGGATCATATGGCCAAACCACGCCGAACTGAGGGCCGTCAGAATACCGAGCACCCCAAACGCGGTCACGCGCACCCAAATCTCGCGCAAGATGATCCGCAACCGCCAACGCAAATTGGATAAGCTCAGCATCCGTCCCCCTTTATCAGCGCCGTCATCCCGCGCTTTGAGAACGCAAGCCCGTAACGCCCTTGATAGTTCCCGCGCGCAGCTCTTTCACAGTCATTTTCACGATATCAAGGCGTAGCGCATTGGCCGGGTGCGTACCCAAAACCGTCTCTTCGGGATCTGGCAAGCGACGAAAGAACGCCGCACCCTTTAGCGGATCATAACCCGCATCCCATGTGATGATCGTGCCCAGCCTGTCGGCCTCCAGCTCGTAATCCTTGGCGAACAACCGGCTGCCCATTTCCGCGCCCGCCTTGCGCGCCTTGGCAACGGTCTGCGGATCCGCCCCCTGCGATTGCACCATCATACCCAAAAGCTGCGCGCCCTTCACTGCATCGCGCTCGCGCGCCGAGATATGACCCGCGATATGATGGGCCGCCTCATGGCCCAGCACAAAGGCCAGTTCATCGGGGTTCCGCACCTCGGCAATCATCGCCAGGGTCACACCGATCACCGGACGCCCGCGGCGATCCTCGGTCTGAAAGGCGTTTGCGGGCGCATCAAGGCGATCATCAATCACCAGCCGGTAGTCGCAATTGCGCAAGTTTGAGCGCGCGCGGCACTCGGCCTCGATCACTGGCTCCATCCGGCGCGCCACAGTGACAAGCTGATCCACCGCACGTTCAGCCTCCGCCTGCACTTGCGCGGAAATCGGGGGTTCGGGCGCGGGTTCCGTGGCCGGTACGCTCGTCACGCAGCCCGCCAGCGCGGCCAAAAGCAGCAAGGGAATCAGGCGGACAAAGGACGGCACGGCCATGGCAATCACATCACGCTAAGAGTTTCATCGTCAGGCGCAGCTTATAGCCTTGCGCGGGGGGCGCCATCCCCAACCCGCCGCGCGCGTCTTTTTCGCTTCCGGCCCGGCACGCGGCGCGCTAGCATGAGGCATGTTTACCATTGAACACGAATTCGACGCCACCGTGATCACCCTTGTAGATGAGGGAACGGACCCGCGCGACTATCTGCAAGAGGATGTCACCATCTCATCCTTTGAAGATTGCGTCGTCGTCGAACAGCTCGACGAGCAAACAGATCAGGTGCAAACCATCACATTTTCACATGCTCAATTGCGCGAACTGGCGGCGGCATTGAACCTGCCTGAAGGTGTGTATCGCGTGCGCCCAAGCGGTGACACGACGGAACCGGCGAAAGACTAGGCGCGCTCAATCAAGGCGAAACACCTTATCGCGCGCGGTTTGCCCGCGAATCAAAGTCAGGCGCGTTTTGGCGACACCCAGCGCCCTTGCCAGCAGTTTTTGCACCGCGGCGTTGGCTTTGCCATCTTCAGGGACCACGGTGACATAGGCGCGCAAGCCAGTCTCTGCCACGCGAATCTCATTGCGCGACGCTTTCGGCGTAACCCGCAGCGCAATTTCAGTGCCGGGAATAGCGAGATGGGACAAATCACTCATAGGCTCAACACCATAGCGGCTGCGCGCCGCTACGCAAGAAAGCCGCGCGGGCACGGTTGCAATCTGGCCCGCTCCGTCCGATATCAAGCCAAATCAGTGGAGAGTTCGATGAACGAAACGCAAAAGGTGAACCCCGCCAAGCGCAATCAGGCCGCGCTGGATTTCTTGCTGTCGCGCCGCTCGCGCCCGGCGAAAACGCTGGTCGCCCCAGCCCCCGATGCCGCGCAGCTAAGCGAGATTTTACAAGCCGCCGCGCGCACCCCCGATCACGGCAAGCTCGAGCCGTGGCGGTTCATCGTGATAACGCGCGCCGCCGCGCAACGCTTGGGGCGCGAGGCGGAAACGCGCGCCACAGCCCAAGGCCAGCCTGAAGACAAGGTCGCCAAGGCGAGCAAGCAGTTCTTTGACAGCCAGCTTTGCGTGGCGGTGATTTCCTCGCCCAAAGCCAGCGAGAAGGTGCCCGAAATCGAGCAACTCCTGTCAGTTGGCGCGGTATGTCTGTCGCTGTTGAACGGGGCGTTGGCTGCGGGTTGGGGGGGCAATTGGCTTACCGGTTGGGCCGCGCATGACACCGCGTTTGGCCAAGATTTGCTAGGCCTGAAATCGGGCGAGTTCGTCGCGGGTTTCGTGCATTTGGGCACCGAAGGCGTAACGCCGCCTGATCGCCCGCGCCCTGATCTTGAGGCGATCACAAATTGGATTTCCGAATGATTATTGCGAGTTACATCAAAGCCTGGGGCGACCTTTTACGTCCCGGCGCGATGAAGATCGTCGGCATCGGTGTGGCCCTGTCGCTTGGGCTTTTGATCGCGATTTACGTCGCAATGGTCTGGCTGATCGGCTGGCTAGTGCCCGATAGCTTCTCACTGCCACTCATTGGGGAAATCGGCCATATCGACACCGCGCTGTCGATCGTCTCGGCCGGGATCATGCTGTTTGCCTCGATGTTCCTGATGGTGCCCGTCGCCTCGGCCTTCACCGGGTTTTTCCTCGAGGACGTGGCGGAATTGGTCGAGAATGAGCACTACCCAACGCTCCCCCCAGTGCGCAAACTCAGCCTAAGCGAAAGCTTTGCCGATACGCTGCGCTTTTTCGGGGTGATCGTGGGCGCAAACCTGATCGCATTGGCGATCTACCCCTTCGTGATCCCACTGGCACCGTTTTTGTTTTTCGCTCTCAACGGCTATTTACTCGGGCGTGAGTACTTCCAAATGGCCGCGCAGCGCCGAATGGAACGCGAGGCCGCGCGCGCGCTGTATCAGCGCCACAAAATGACAGTCTGGATGGCAGGTGCATTGATGGCGGTGCCGCTGTCCATTCCGATCCTGAATCTATTCGTGCCAGTGCTGGGCGCTGCTGGGTTCACGCATTTGTTTCATGCCGTCACCGGCCACCGGGATGTGACAAAATCAACCTTTTGAGGGACTAGAACCGGGAATTGACCCGTAGGAATAGACCTTTTCTGCGGTTTTCTCGGCTACATTCCCTCTTTGACGCCTGAACGGGTCAACCACCGGCTTGCCGGATAGGCGATCACAAACACAGCCAGCATCGCGAACCAGAATTTGTGGAGCGCGGCGGTGATATCCGCGCCCTGCAATGCAATGTGCCCTTGGCAACCGAGACTGCGAAGGGCGCGTGAAACCAGATAAGAAGCGGCCCGCTAAACAGCCCGCAAATCGGCCTGACCCGAACCATGATCGCCATTTTCGGCTAGCCGCAGCGCATTTGCATCCGCAGAAACAGGAACGAGGCGACACCCAAAGCCAGCACCGCCCAACTTAGGAGTGTGAACCATTGCGGGATCATCGAGATTCCTTCCGGCTCCCCGAAAAACTCGCAGATCCGCCACCTATTTCAACACCTTAGCGGCGCAAGCGATTGAAAAAGTCGATATCCTCAAGCGTGATCATGCCCGATAGCAATACCGTCGCAAGTATCGCCCACAATACCACTGTGACCGCCGTGGTGATTTTTACCTTGGCTCCCAGATGTGCCTCATGGGGCGCGCCCGCCTGCGTGCCCGGCACGATCTGATCGACATCGCCCTGTGTCTTCAGCCGGATCGGCAACACCACGAAAAACACCAGAAACCAGATCACGGCGAATAGGATGATCCCGCCCGTGAGGTTCATCAGACCTGCTCCAGTTCGACGAGGCAGCCGTTGAAATCCTTGGGATGCAGGAACAGCACCGGTTTGCCATGCGCACCGATCTTGGGCTCGCCCGTCCCCAGCACCCGCGCGCCTTGCGCACGCAGCTTGTCGCGCGCGGCCAGAATATCCTCGACCTCATAGCAGATGTGATGGATGCCACCGGCGGGGTTCTTGTCGAGAAACCCTTGGATCGGGGAATTTTCTCCCAGCGGATAAAGCAACTCAATCTTGGTATTGGGCAGTTCGATGAAAACCACCGTCACGCCGTGATCGGGTTCATCCTGAGGCGCTCCGACCTGCGCGCCCAGCGTGTCACGATATTGCGTCGAGGCGGCCTCGAGATCGGGCACAGCAATGGCAACATGGTTTAAACGTCCGATCATTTGGGCCTCCCTGGCAAGCGGATCGGCCTTAGGGGTAAAGGCGCACGCGCCTGTGTGCAAGCTTGGCGCGTCGTCGTTAACCCTGTGTTAGGCAGTTTACCCCCTACTGTAAGGGAACCGACGAATCTAATTGGGTGATAAAATGGCAGACGATCTTACGACATTCATTGTTCCACGCAGCGCAACACCTGAGCGTCCTTTGATGGGGCTAACTGTTTTGCTTGTCGAAGACAGCCGCTTTGCATCAGAGGCGGTGCGGCTTTTGTGTTTGCGATCGGGCGCGCGTATTCGGCGCGCCGATTGTTTGGCCTCGGCGCATCGCCATTTGCAATGTTATCGCCCCAGCGTCGTGATCGTCGATATGGGCCTTCCCGACGGCTCTGGCTGTGATCTGATCGCAGAGATTCGCCAAATGGTGCCCGCAGTGCCGGTCGTTCTGGGCATTTCGGGCGATAGTGGGCTGCGCGCGGACGCGATGGCGGCGGGCGCAGATGGATTTCTGGACAAGCCAGTCGAAAGCCTCGCGCAGTTTCAACAGGCTATCCTGAATGCAATGCCCGCGGATGAACGACCGCAAGGGTTGCGCGCGCTTAGCGATAGCGTTGTCGAACCCGACCAGATCGCGCTACGCGACGATCTGCAACATATTTCCGAAGTCCTGCGTGAGGGTCGCAAAAGTCAGGTCATGCCCTATGCGGCGCATTTCCTGGCGGGTGTCGCGCTGTCCGCCCATGACCGGGCGCTTGGCGATGCGGCGGCGCGACTGGCACGTATCGGCGGCCCATCGCACGAAGATTTTTCCCATGTTAGCGGGCTGGTAGCGGCGCGACTTGCCTCGGGGGATGCATTCTGATCGCCTTCCCGTCGCGCCCGATGCGAACGTATTGCCACGCAATCGCACCACCGCTTTCCCATTTCTGCCTTAGTTGCGCGCAAGAAATGGCATCAGACCGACTGCCAAGGGAAAGCGGTAATGAGCAAACGGATGATTAAACTGATTGAAAACCAACGCGTCGTGCAAGCTGCGCATTGGACGGCATTTTCGCTTGGCGCCCTCGCGCTAGCTGCCTCGATCACAGCGACGGCCTTAAACGCGGTGTTCTCCTGACCTCCGCGCAATCTGCCGCACAGCTTTCTAGGAACCGCTGCCCCCATCATCGCGTTGCCTCGTCAATCGAACCTACATCGAATGACGGAGGAAACCCGATGACATCGATCTATGACGCGATCAAAGCCGACCACGACCATCACCGTGACTTGATGGCGAAAATTGCAAAAACCGAAGGCGCGAGCGAGGATCGTAAGAAAGCATGGGACGCGTTTTATTATGACATCAAATCCCACGCCGCCGCTGAAGAAGAGACATTTTATTCCAAGCTGATGAGCAAAACTTGGGGCCAGGATGCGGCACGTCATTCGGTCGAAGAACATGCCGAGCTGGATAATCTGCTGGATGAACTGAACGAGATGGACATGGCCTCGTCCGGCTGGCTCAACAAATTCAACAAGTTGCAGCATGATTACAATCACCACATGGACGAGGAGGAAGATGAAATCTTTGCCCGCGCCAAAGAGGTGATCGACGCGTCCGAAATCGAAGGCTACGGCGAAAAATTCCGCGCGCGAAAAGAGAGAGAGCGCGAGATTGTGGATAAGAAGCGCGAAGAACAGCTTGAAGATTGATCCGCGCCATTGACTGAGCGCGGTGAGGAGGCGCTGCCCCCGCTGGCTGTGCCAGCCCCCCCCCGGAGTATTTTCGGCCAGATGAAAGCAAATGAAAAAAGGCCCCGCTCGACTTGGAGCAGGGCCTTTCTTGTTCAGGAAGCGTGCGGTTCAGTCCTCTTTCGGGAGAACTCGTAGTCGCAACTCGCGCAACTGTTCGTTCATCGGCTCGCTCGGCGCACCCATCATCAAATCTTCAGCGCGCTGGTTCATCGGGAACATGATGACTTCGCGGATATTGGCGGTATCGGCCAAGATCATGACGATCCGGTCGATCCCAGCGGCGCAACCACCGTGGGGCGGAGCGCCGTATTTGAACGCCTTGACCATCCCGCCAAAGCGCTTCTCGACTTCCGAGGCCGGATAGCCCGCAATCTCGAACGCCTTATACATCGTCTCAAGCTTGTGGTTACGGATTGCGCCAGACAGAATTTCATAGCCGTTGCAGGCCAAGTCATACTGATAGCCCAGCACGTCAAGCGGGTTACCGTTGAGCGCGTCGATCCCGCCTTGGGGCATCGAGAACGGGTTGTGGCTGAAGTCGATCTTGCCCGCGTCATCGGCCTCATACATCGGGAAATCGACGATCCAGGCGAATTTATGCACCGATTTGTCGGTCAGCCCGAGTTCCTCGCCAATCACATTGCGCGCACGCCCGGCGACGCCTTCAAAGCTGGACGGATTGCCGCCCAAGAAGAAGGCTGCGTCGCCGACGCCAAGGCCAAGCTGCTTTCGGATCGCCTCGGTGCGTTCGGGGCCGATGTTTTTCGCCAACGGCCCTGCTCCTTCAAGCGAACCATCCTCGGCCTTGCGCCAAAAAATATACCCCATGCCCGGCAGGCCTTGTTCCTGCGCGAATTTGTTCATCCGGTCGCAGAATTTGCGCGAGCCTCCTGTGGGGGCGGGAATCGCACGGATTTGCGTGCCGTCTTGTTCCAGCAGCTTGGCGAAGATCGCGAAACCCGAGCCAGCGAAATGCTCGGACACGATCTGCATCTCGATCGGGTTGCGCAAATCGGGCTTATCCGAGCCATATTTGAGCAGCGACTCCGCGTAAGGGATGCGCGGCCAATTCGGATCGACCTTACGCTCGGGATCGAATTCTTCGAACACGCCCTCCAGCACCGGCTGGATCACGGCGAAAATGTCTTCCTGCTCGACAAAGCTCATCTCGACATCGAGCTGGTAGAAATCAGTGGGCGAGCGGTCAGCGCGCGGGTCTTCATCGCGAAAACACGGTGCGATCTGGAAATATTTATCGAAACCCGCAACCATGATCAGCTGTTTGAACTGCTGGGGCGCTTGCGGGAGCGCGTAGAATTTGCCGGGATGCAAGCGCGAGGGCACGAGGAAATCGCGCGCGCCTTCCGGCGAACTGGCGGTAATGATCGGCGTCTGGAATTCGTTAAACCCTTGATCCCACATCCGCTGACGCATCGAGCGCACCACGTTGGAGCGCAAGACCATGCTGTCATGCAGGTTCTCGCGGCGCAGATCGAGAAAGCGATAGGCCAGACGGGTTTCTTCGGGATAGTCCTGCTCGCCAAAGACTGGCAGCGGCAGCTCGTCCGCCTCGCCCAGCACTTCGATGTCGCGAACGTAAACCTCGATCTCACCCGTCGGGATTTTGGAATTGATCAGGCTTGCATCGCGCAGTTTGACCGTGCCGTCGATGCGGATCACCCATTCCGAGCGCACTTTTTCAAGCGCTTTGAAGGCCGGCGAGTCGCCATCGCACAACACTTGCGTCATGCCGTAATGGTCGCGCAGGTCGACAAACAACACACCCCCGTGGTCGCGCACCCGGTGAACCCACCCGGCAAGTCGCACGGTTTCACCGGCATTGGCGGCGCTCAGATCGGCACAGGTCTGGCTGCGAAAGGCGTTCATGTCTAGTTTTCCTCGGCGTCATGGGCTTTTCCGTCGCGCCGATACACCGCGAGAGCGCCCGGAAGTCAAGCGCAACTCGCTGCGACGGACCCTATGCTGCCCTCGTCACAGGGGTTTGACTGGCAGACCAAACCACACCCTGCGTGCGGGAGCCTTAGAGCGCGCGGTAAGGTACATATAGAGCCCCGAGATCACAATAATCGACACATAGCCGTCCACCGCATAATGCCAGCCAAGATAGACCGACAGCACGGCATAGAAAGTGACGTACAACACGCTGAATGCCCGCGCGCCCCAAACAAACGCAGTTGCGAGGATCGGCTTGAGCGTCAGCCGATGCGAGAGATCACGACCAAGCCGGGCAATATAAAGCCCGATGACCGTTGCCATACCGACATGGACCGAGGGAAAGGCCGAAATTCCCGAGCCGAGCATTTCGCTTTCGCCAGTATAGGCACGCCACAAGGACAGCTTCGTCGCGAGCAGACTGCGCGCATCGTCGCGCTGTACCAACGCCAGTGCCCCGCGATGCGCATCAGCCGGACCGCCCGGGAAAAGATCAGTGAAGATCGGCCCGTAAGACATAACCATTAAGGCAAGGACATTCCCAAGCCCGACCCAGCACAGCATCCACAAAATGGTAAAGGTCCGCCGACGCGTCTTATCGCTGTCAAAGGCCACCAGCAGCACCGGCAAGAAGCTTGCGAGAAATACCCATGTGTTGAAATAGAGCCCGAGCAGACGGCTGGTATGCTCGGGCGAGAGCCAAAGCAGAAGATCGCGCGGCGTATGTCCAAAATGCAGCATAAGATCAAGTTTCGTCAGCGCGTTATCGGCCCAGAAAGGCTCGACAAGCGACATCCGGTTCTTCACCAGAGCGAACATGAAGGTGAAGAGCGAACACATCATGATGGACAACAGCACCGACGTTCTTTGCTGCCAGAGACGACGCCGTATGGGGCCGATCAAGGTGATCGGCGCGATGATAATTAGCAACGCCCACCATGGCAAAAGCACTTTGACCAGCTGAAAGAATGACTCAAAGGCGACCCCGATACCCTCAACAAGGTCAATCGGATTTGCGCCGACATAGGCTAGAAAGATATTTCCGGCGATCAAATAAAGCCCAGTCCCAAGCGCCAAGACCCGCACATCACTAAATACCTCGACAATCGGCGTCCAGCGGCTTGCCTCCCCGCCAATGACTTCCACCTGTTCCATGTCCATTTTTATCCTAGATCTGCCCTTGCCCACACCCAAAGCGCCGTGCCTGCAAATATTTGCAGCCTGTTTGCAACTGGCCGGAGTGCCCCGTAGCGACAAGACTGTAGGGCGAATATGGTGTGAATATGGCACGATCAGGGGGCTTTCTGGGCTTGCGCGCGGGCCATAGCCGAATATAACCCGCACCAATTTGCGCGTCCCTCTACTTGGGGCGCGCGCGTTAGCCTGCGCCGAATCATCAAAGGGGAATCCCATGCCGAAGAGAACCGACATCAAGTCCATCCTCATCATCGGTGCCGGGCCTATTGTGATCGGGCAGGCCTGCGAGTTCGACTATTCCGGCGCTCAGGCCTGCAAGGCGCTGCGCGAAGAGGGCTACCGGGTGATCTTGGTGAACTCTAACCCGGCTACGATCATGACCGATCCGGGCCTCGCCGATGCGACCTATATCGAGCCGATCACTCCTGAAATCGTCGCCAAGATCATCGAGGACGAGCGCCCCGACGCGCTGCTACCCACGATGGGCGGGCAAACGGGGCTGAACACCTCGCTGGCGCTGGCCGATATGGGCGTGCTGGAAAAGTTCGGCGTCGAGCTGATCGGCGCGAACCGCGATGCCATCGAAATGGCCGAGGATCGCAAGCTGTTTCGCGAGGCGATGGACCGCATCGGCATCGAAAACCCCAAGGCCACGATCATCGCCGCGCCCAAGCTGCCTAATGGCCGCTATGACATCAACGCCGGCGTTGCCGAGGCGATGGGCGAGTTGGAAAATATCGGCCTGCCCGCAATCATTCGCCCCGCCTTTACGCTGGGCGGCACCGGTGGCGGCGTGGCCTATAACCGCGATGATTACGAGGCGATCTGCCGCTCGGGGCTGGATGCCTCGCCGATGGCGCAGATCCTCGTCGATGAATCGCTGCTGGGCTGGAAAGAATTTGAGATGGAGGTCGTGCGCGACCGTGCCGATAACGCGATCATCGTCTGTGCGATTGAAAACGTCGATCCGATGGGCGTGCATACCGGCGATTCGATCACCGTCGCCCCAGCCCTGACGCTGACGGATAAAGAATACCAGATTATGCGCAACGGCTCGATCGCCGTGCTGCGCGAGATCGGCGTCGAAACCGGCGGCTCGAACGTGCAATGGGCGATCAACCCCGAAGATGGCCGCATGGTCGTGATTGAAATGAACCCGCGGGTGTCTCGGTCTTCCGCGCTGGCCTCCAAGGCGACCGGTTTCCCGATTGCCAAGATCGCAGCGAAACTGGCGGTCGGTTACACGCTGGACGAGCTGGACAACGACATCACCGGTGTCACGCCCGCCAGCTTTGAGCCCACGATTGACTATGTCGTCACGAAAATCCCGCGTTTCGCGTTTGAGAAATTCCCCGGCTCCAAGGCCGAACTCACCACTGCAATGAAATCGGTGGGCGAGGTGATGGCGGTTGGCCGGACCTTCCACGAGTCGATGCAAAAGGCGCTGTCCTCGATGGAAACGGGGCTGAGCGGCTTTGATGAGATCGACATTCCCGGCGCACCCGAAAAGGCCGCTGTGATCAAGGCGATCTCGGCGCAAACGCCCGACCGTATCCGGCTGATCGCGCAGGCGATGCGCCACGGGCTGAGCGATGACGAAATCCAGCACGCAACCGCCTATGACCCGTGGTTCCTAGCCCGCATCCGTGAAATCATGGACGCCGAGGCCGAGATCCGCAAACAAGGCTTGCCGCTGGATGAAAGAGGCCTGCGTGCGCTTAAGATGATGGGCTTTAGCGACGCACGTTTGGCTACACTTACGGGGCGCGACGAGGCACAGGTGCGCCGCGCGCGTCGCAATCTAGGGGTGCAGGCCGCGTTCAAACGCATCGACACCTGCGCCGCCGAGTTTGAGGCCCAGACGCCTTATATGTATTCCACCTACGAAGTCCCCGCGATGGGCGATGTGGAATGTGAAGCGCGCCCGAGTGATCGCAAAAAGGTGGTCATTCTGGGCGGTGGCCCGAACCGGATCGGCCAAGGGATCGAGTTTGATTACTGCTGCTGTCACGCCTGTTTTGCGCTGACCGATGCGGGCTATGAAACGATCATGATCAACTGCAACCCCGAGACGGTCAGCACCGATTATGACACCTCGGATCGGCTGTATTTCGAACCGCTCACGCTGGAACATGTCCTTGAAATTCTGCGGGTAGAGCAAGACAACGGCACGCTGCACGGCGTGATCGTGCAGTTTGGCGGGCAGACGCCGCTCAAGCTCGCTAACGCCTTGGAGGCCGAGGGAATCCCGATTTTGGGCACCACGCCCGACGCGATTGATCTGGCCGAAGACCGCGAACGGTTCCAGAAGCTGCTTAACGATCTTGATCTCAAGCAGCCGGTGAACGGGACCGCGCATTCCGACGCGGAAGCCTTTGAAATTGCAGGGCGAGTTGGCTATCCGCTGGTGATCCGCCCGTCTTATGTTTTGGGCGGGCGCGCGATGGAAATCGTGCGCGATCTGGACCAACTCAAGCGCTATATCACCAATGCCGTGGTCGTCTCGGGCGACAGCCCCGTGCTGCTTGACAGCTACCTGTCCGGCGCGATCGAGGTTGACGTTGACGCACTCTGCGACGGCGAGACCGTGCATGTCGCAGGCATCATGCAGCACATCGAAGAGGCGGGCGTGCACTCGGGCGATTCTGCCTGCTCGCTGCCGCCCTATTCGCTTGATGCCGCGACCGTAGCCGAGCTAAAGGCGCAGACCGAAAAGATGGCGCTGGCGCTGGGTGTGGTCGGCTTGATGAACGTGCAATTCGCGATCAAGGATGGCGTGATTTACGTCCTTGAGGTCAACCCGCGTGCCTCGCGCACCGTGCCATTCGTGGCTAAGGCGACCGATAGCGCGATTGCCTCGATTGCGGCGCGTCTGATGGCGGGCGAAAAGATGGCGGCCTTCCCGGCGCGTGCGCCCTACCCCGCAGGCGTTGGCCCCGACACACCGTTGCCCTTTGCCGATCCGCTGACGCTGGCCGATCCGATCACGCCGTGGTTCTCGGTCAAAGAGGCCGTGATGCCGTTTGCGCGCTTCCCCGGTGTCGATACGCTGCTCGGGCCGGAAATGCGCTCGACTGGCGAAGTCATGGGCTGGGATCGCGACTTCCCGCGCGCCTTCTGGAAAGCGCAGCTTGGCGCAGGCACGGTGCTGCCCGACGAAGGCCGCGTGTTCTTCTCGATCAAGGATAGCGATAAATACGACGAACTGGCCGAAGCCGCACGCGATCTGATCGCGATGGGCTTTGAGATCGTGGCCACCAGCGGCACCGCGAAGTGGCTGGCCACGCATGGCGTCGAGGCACAATCGGTGCTTAAGGTCTATGAGGGCCGCCCCAATATCGTGGACCGGCTGAAAAACGACGAAATCGCACTGGTATTCAACACCACCGATGGCAGCCAAGCGATTTCCGACAGCCGCGACATCCGCGCCGTCGCGCTGTATGACAAGATTCCGTATTTCACCACGGCAGCGGCGAGTATTGCAGCCGTGTCGGCGATTAAAAGCCGGAAAGAGGGGGATGTAAGTGTGCGCAGTTTGCAATAAGTCGCTTGATCCAGAATGCAAAAGGCCGCCTCGAAAAGAATCGGGGCGGCCTTCTCTATGGGCAAGACCCTTACTGCCTGCGCACCGCCAACCAATTGCGCCACGCCGCGTCCGAGCCGTGAAACGCGTTCATATCGACCGTTCCGGGTACGCCGGGGACGACTCCGGTGCCGCTATATTGCCAGAACGTCCAGCGTGCATCGGCATAGCGTGACGACGGGTGCCCTGCGACCGAGCGCAGCCAGAAATCATAGCCTCGGAATTGATCGAGGCCGTTATCTTCCCAAAAATCAATCGTCGTGTAGATCACCGGTTTTGTGCTGTAATGCGCCTCAAGCGTGCGCAGGAACACTCGCATCTCGTCACGCACTTTGGCGGCGGCGGGGCGGCGCTGGCAACTGGGTGAGGTGTGGTTCCATTCGATATCCAGCACCGGGGGCAGATCGCCCGGATTGCGCTTGACCTGCTTGATGAACCAGCGCGCCTGCTCGGCGGCAGGGCGGCAGAAATAGTAGAAATGATAGCCCCCCACCGGCACGCCAGCGGCGCGCGCGGCACGGGCGTTCTGATGAAAACCGGGGTCGACATGATCGCCCCCCTCAGATGCCTTGAGCCACGCAAATGACACCCCGGACGCGCGCGCGCGTCGCCAGTCAATCACGCCCTGATAACGTGCAGCGTCGATGCCGTGGATCGGCTGATTGATCGGGGACATGCCCGACCAATCATGCGGCGCGGTATCGCCAAAGCGCGCGGGAATACCATCGGCGCGAAACTGCATCGCGTTCAGCATCCTTGGCTCCATCAGGCGGGCTGATTTCGGCTTACTCGTACATCCCGCCAGCGACAGCGCCGCCCCCGAGATGAAAATCCTTCTTGAAAGGCCCATACGCCGCTCCCTGATACGCCACTGAGATCACGATTTCATGAGAAGGCCCGGCTGTCACGGGGGCAGTTGGGTCTTTTTGAGGATTAAGCGACAAAACGCTGGCGGTTCAGGGGGGCATCAGACTTACTGCGCTTTGCCAAAGTTAGCCGCCGCGATCACACCATCGCCATTGCGGTCGCGCATCTTGAACCATGTGTCGGTCTCGGCCAAAAATTCTGCGCGCATGATGGTGCCGTCACCATTGGCATCAAGCATTGCCAAGCCTTCAGCCGTGGGCATATCCATCATCGCCTGATCGGTGGCCCGCCCGCCTTTACCTCGCCCCATGCCTTTGCCCGGTCCCTTGCCCTGTCCCATCCCCTCGGGCTGGTTGCCGCCCGGTCCTTTGCCAGCCCCGCGCCTTACGACGCGGGCCGAACATCATCATGTCACATCAGGGGGCAGTTCAGCCCTTGGCAGCCGCCAGTTCGTCCCAGCAAGCCATCGCGTGACCAGCATACATCACGCCGGGGCCGCCGCCCATTTGGATCGCCATCGCCAGCACATCGCTCAATTCCTCACGTGTGGCGCCCGCTTTCATTAGTGCCTCGGTGTGGAACATAATGCACGGCTCGCAGCGCAGCACAACTGCCATGCCCAGCGCGATAAATTCCTTGGTCTTGCCATCCAGCGGGCCGTTCTCCTTGACCGCCTTGGAGAGCGTCGCAAAGCCGCTCATCGTTTCGGGAATAGATTTGCCCATCACGCGCAACTCGTTGCGCATTTCGTCAATCTTGGCTTTGTAGCTCATGTCAAAAATCCTTTTCGTTCCGCTTGACGTCGGTGTCGCATGTCATGGCTACCATTGCGTTGACTTGCATCAAGATTTCGCTGCAGTCCAGCTATACCGCTGCCGCATACCGGCCCCGCATCGGCCCGTCAGGCGTGACCGGCAGCCGCCGAAAGCGTGCGCGGATCAACCCCCATCGCGGCCAGCGCGCGCAACCATTTCGTCGCATAATCGCCATCCAGCGCCAGATCAGCATCGCCTTCGCTCGTCAGCCAGCCGTTCTCAAGGATCTCGGCCTCAAGCTGACCCGGCCCCCAACCCGCATAGCCCAACGCCATCAACGCGCGATCAGGACCGCGCCCGGCAGCGATATCTTCGAGAATATCGCGCGTGCCAGTCATGCGAAGCCGGTCGGAAATCCGCATCTGCCCCTCCTCCGCGCCCCAATCGGGCGAATGCAGCACAAAGCCGCGCCCGGTCTCAACGGGACCGCCAAACAGGATCGGCGCGTGAATCGCTTGATCGGAATTGGGCGGGGTAATGCCAAGGTTTTGCAACAATTCCGGCAGATTTGGCTTGGGCAAAGGTTTGTTCACGATCAATCCCATCGCGCCCTCGGGCGAATGGGCGCAGACCGCGACGACCGCGTGCTCAAAGCGCGGATCGCCCATTCCCGGCATCGCAATTAGCAGTTTTCCGGTCAAATCCATCGCCAAACCCCTCTCGCGCGAGATACGCGTCCTTATAAGGTGGTCTGACAGGGCTGCAGGTTCAAGCCCGAAGACATCTTCCGCAATGCGTCGGCTCACTTGCGGCGCGAAAAGCGGCAGCGCGTGCGATTGTTGCAGCCTTCTGTCGCGTTTGTGACTTTGGTCGCGCGCTTTGTGAGGATAACCAAGGCGGATGATCAAACACTTGTTCATTCTCGTCCTCACCCTCGCCGCGCATCCGCATTTGGCTGCGGCACAGCAAAGCATAGACCACCCCACCCCGCCGGGATTGGAGGGCGCGCAATTGCTGCAAGGCTGGATGCGCGCCGATGGCACCCGCATGGCGGGACTGTCGATTGATCTGGAGCCGGGGTGGAAAACCTATTGGCGCGCGCCCGGCGATGCTGGCATCCCGCCGCAGATTGACTTCAAAGGCTCTGAAAACGTAGCGAAAGTCACGCTGCACTGGCCTGCGCCAGAGGTGTTTAAGTCCGCCGGGATGCGCACCATCGGCTATCACGCCGATCTCATTTTGCCGATTGAGATCACCCCCAAAGACCCCGCCAAGCCGGTCGATCTTAGCGCGCATGCGGCGATTGGAATTTGCGATCAGATTTGCGTGCCCGTCTCGTTGCATTTGCACGCCCATCTTGCGGGCCAAGGCAGTCCCGATTCTCTTATCACCGCCGCATTGCAGGCCGAACCCAAGACAATTTCGCTGCACGCGACGTGCAAAACGACACCCGTGCGCGACGGGGTCAAGCTGACCGCGCGGTTTGATCTGCCCCCGGCCATCGACCCTGAGGCGACCTTGTTTGAACTGCGCTCAACCCCGGTTTGGGTGTCTGAAAGCATAAGCCGCCGCGAGGGCGATACGCTGATCGCGACGGCCGATTTCGTGCCGCCCGAGGCAAAACCCTTTGACCTCGACCTCAGTGACTTGCGCATCACCGTGCTATCGGATCGCGGCGCGGTGCAGATTGACGGCTGCACTGAGTAAGCGCGTCTAGGCTTCGGGTGGCGCGACGTGACGGATGTGACCGCGCAGCAAGCGCGGCGCGATAATCCCCGCCCCGATCACGATCATCGCCGAGATCAGCGCAAAGCCCCCAAAAGCAGGCATCAAGGACGCGCCTGCCAACATCGCCCGCCCCAGCGTGATCGCGAATCCGACCAGCAGTAGCGCCGCCACGCCAGCCAGAACACCACGCAACCGCAGCACCCGCGCCCCATGGCGCACCGCCGTAATCTGACGCCCGAAATCAAGCTGGATCGCCAGCATCGCAGGTACCACGATCAGCACGATCACCATGCCAAATGCCAGACCGTAAACCAGCGTAATCACGGTGGATTTCAAAAACAGCGCCGAACTCGATTGCTCGTATAACAGCGGCGCCAGCCCCAGAACGGTGGTCAATGTGGTCAACAAAACCGGGCGCAAACGGTCTGACACCGCATCCACGATAGCAGGCACCAAGCCGCGCTTTTCGGCATATTCATCGACGGTGGAGATCAACACGATGGCATCGTTGATAATGATCCCAATCATCCCAATCCCACCGACGACGGCAAACATCGACATCGGCATTTGCCAGATATAATGCCCCCAGATCGCGCCGACCGCGCCAAAGGGAATGACCGACATCACAACAATGGGCCGCGTCCAACTGGCGAAAATCCACGCCAGCACGATATAAATCCCGATCAGGCACATGATCAGGCCGATCAGTGCATCCGACATAAAATCGCGCTCTTGCTGGGCCTGTCCTGACACCACCCAAGCTACGCCGCGTTCCTCGGAAATGCGCGGCAAAATCACGTCTTCGATCTGGCGGGTAACTTCATTGGCGCGCGCGGGGTCATCCTCGGAGATATCACCGGTCACAGACACCTGACGCACCCCGTCTTCGCGCCGGATCGTCGAAAATCCGGTTTGCGAGCGCACCGAGACGATATCGGCCAGCGGCACCCATTTCCCCGCAGGCGTGCGCAACTGCATCCGGTCGATGAAATCGGCGGCCAGTTCCTCGGGCGGCAGTTCTACGCGGATCGTGGCCGAACGCACGCCGTCGGGGAAACTCGCAGCCTCGGTGCCATTCAGGCGCGCGCGCAGCTCATTGCCCAAAGTGGCGATATCAAAGCCCAGCGCCTCGCCCTGTGGCGTCAGATCCAGCGTGAGTTCCTGCTTGTCATAAGCAAGGTTATCCTCGACCGCCGAGACCTCGGGGAACTGCGCCAGCGCGGTTTTGAAATCTTCGGCGGCATCCTTTAGCTCGCGCGTCTGCGCACCCGTAAACTGCACGGCAACGCCATCATCTGCCCCACCTGCGCGGAAACGACGAAAGCTGATTTCTTCGACCAATGGCAGGCGCGGCATCTCGTCTTGCAAGCGCGCGACGAAATCAAAGCTGGAATAGGGCCGGTAATCGGGGTCGATCACCTCAATCGAGATCGAGCCCAGCAGATCGGTATCCTTAGTATCGGCTGACGCCAGAGAGCGCCCCGATGCGCCACCGATTTGCGCGATGGCATATTCCACCGGATTGACGCCGTATTCGTCCTCAAACTCCTTGGCGACGCGATCAATCGTGACCTGCATCGTGCGCATCATTTCGGTCGTATCCGCGCGCGTCGCGCCCTCAACCATCGAGAACGCACCGTTCACCGTGCTTTGCTCGGGCGGGTTGAAAAAGCGCCATTGCACCTTGCCCGCCATCACGAACGACACCTGCCACGCCAGCAACGCAATCGCCGCCGCAATCACCGGATAGCGCAGCTTTACCACGGCGCGCGTGAACGGCTTCATCGCGCGGGCACGGAACCAGTCGAGCCCGGCATTCACCTTGCGCGAGGGCCAGTCATACCATTTCTGATCCGCGCTATGGGCCAAAGCGTGGCTCATGTGATTGGGCAGGATCAGGAAACATTCAATCAGCGAAGCCAGCAGCACCGCGATCACTGTGTAGGGAATGTCGACAATCATATTGCCCATCCGCCCGCCAATCACGGTCAGACCGGCAAAGGCGATCACCGTCGTCAGCGTCGAGGCAAACACCGGCGCTGCCATGCGCCGCGCGCCGCGTTCCGCCGCCACGACGGGTGCCTCGCCCAAATGGCGCGCGCGGAAATCAGCGTGCTCGCCCACCACGATCGCATCATCCACCACGATCCCCAGCGTCAAAATCAGCGCAAAGATCGAGATCATATTCAGCGTCATGCCGGAAAAATACATCACCGCCAAAGCCGCCGCCATCGAGGTCGGAATCCCCATTGCCACCCAGAACGCGGTGCGCGCATTGAGAAACAGGAACAGCAGCGCCAGCACCAGACCCAAGCCCAAAATGCCGTTGTTCAGCAGCAGATCCAGACGTTGCGTGATCTTATCCGAGCGCGTGCGCACGAGGTCCATTGACGTGCCTGCGGGCAGCGTGGGCTGCATCGTGTCGATGACGCCTTCGACCTTTTTCTGAATCGCAATCGCATCGCCCGCCGCCGAGCGCGCGATATTGATCACCACCGCCGGATGATCGCCAACGAAATAGGCGCGGTTACGATCGCCGCCATCGACGCGGATATTGGCCACATCGCCGACCGTCAGTTGCGAGCCGTCGTCTTCGGTGCGGATCACCAGCGCGGAAATCTCGGGCGCAGAACGCCGCTCGGTGCCTGTGGTGACACGCGCAGCCCCGCTGGCGACATCGCCTGCGGGATCGGTGGCGGCTTCCGCAGAGATCACACTGATGATCTGGCTCAGCGTCACATCATGAGCCATCATCGAAACTGTCGGCACTTCGACCACCGTTTCAGGGGCCGCAATCCCGGCCAGCGAGGTGCGCGTGACCCCCTGCTGATACAGCCGCACCACCGTTTCATCACCCAGCCGCCCCAGCTGTTCAGGCGAAAGCGGCCCGGTGATCACCAAATCGGTCACCGTGTCGCGCCACACACCGCGCGCGACTTCGGGGTCTTCAGACCCTTCGGGCAGATCGCCCGCCGTTGCCAGCGCGTTTTCCACATCATTGACAGCGCGCGACATATCCCAGTCGGGTTCGAACTCCAGCGAGATACGCGCCGATCCCTCAGAGGCGCGACTTTCCGAACTTTCGACCCCCTCCACCGCGATCAGCGAGGGTTCCAGCACCTGCACAATCGCGCGGTCCACCTCTTCGGCCCCCGCGCCATCCCATTGCACCGAAACCGTGATCGATTCCTCAACCGAGTCGGGGAAGAACTGCGCGCGCATCCGTGGCACCGCGACGATCCCGGCGCACAGCATGACCACCAGCACAATATTGGCCAGCGTGGCATGGCGCGTGAACAGGCCGATCAGCCCGCGCGATTCTGGCAAGTCTTTGAATTTGTTTGGACCCGCCATTTTATCCCCCGATCCGCGATTCAAGCTTTTCGACGGTAGCCACGGGAACCTCGTCTTGTTTCAACTCGGCCAGAAACCGCTTTTTGGCGTTGTCGGGCATCGCCGTATTGGCCTGCACAAAGGCGACCAGCTTAGCGCGACGCTCGGCATCAAGAGTGACGGTATCGGCAGGTTCAGGCGCACCGGTCTGCCCCGGACGCAACGGGCGCAGCTTGATCCCGCGCCCTAAAAGCGGCGTGCGCTCTGCCACGACCTCGGTCCCAGGTTTGAAATCGGCGCGAATGATTACGTTGTCGCCCTGACGGCGCAGCACGGTGACGGGGGCTTCCCCAAGACGGTCCCCGGGGCCCAACACCAGCACGGTATTCTGCGCATCCACCGCCGATGACGGGATTTCGGCCACGTTGTTCAAAGCAGGTTCTGCAAGGCGAACCGTCACGAAATCACCGGGGCGCAGCACCTGCGCGCCCTGCGCGATGGTTGCAAACAGCAAGCGGCCTGTCACACCGGCTTCGACAGCGGCAGATACGCGCGAAAGGGTGCCTTGCGCCTCAATCGCGCCCCCAGCGGAGTCAAGTGAGACCGTAACCGGTAAGTCGCGCAGATTGCCCTGCGCGTCGGTGAGGCGCGCGAATTGCCCGGTCGAGACGCGAAACGCGACTTCCAAAGCGCTTGGATCAATCAGCAGGCCCAGCATTTCGTTATTGGACACCAGCCCCCCCTGCACCGCGTTCACCTCGGCCAGACGCCCTGTAAATTCGGCGCGAATTTCCGTGTCGCGCAGCTTGCGCTCGGCCTCTGTGAGGGTGATTTTGGCACGCGTCAGCCCGGTGCGCGCGCTATCGAGCTGCGCCTGTGCCAAAGACAGCGCGGAGCGGCGATTGAGCACCGCCTGATTGGCTGCCGATGCTGCCAGTTCTGCCGTTTCCAACGTCGCCGTTGCGCCCACGCCCCGATCTGACAGCGATTGTTGACGGGCCAACGCTTTAGCGCGCAAATCGGCCTGACGCTGCGCGGCCACCACATCATCACGAGAGATCGCCAGCGCGCGTTCGGCCTGTGCCAGCGCGGCTTCGGCCTCTGACACCGAGGCTGCGGCACTATCGCGCGCCGCCGTTGCCTCTGCGGGGTCCAGCTTGACTAAAAGCTGCCCCTTCTCGACCGATGCGCCATCTTCGAAATTGGGGGCCAGTTCAACAATCGTGCCGGCACTTGCGGCGCGTAATTCCAGCTCACGCGTGGAGTTCACCTCGCCGTAAGCCGTCAGCGTGGGTGAAAGCGTGGTAAATTCGACCGCCATCACATTGGCCGCAAAGACGCGTTCGCGCGCAGTCGGGGCGCGCCCAGCGTCCGCCTTGCGTGCCTCTAACGCGCTGTAAATCGAAAACCCGCCGATCGCCAAAAGGCCAAGCGTCAGGGCCAGCAAAAACAGCCCCATCAGGGATCGGGTCAGAAACCGCATATCGTCTCCAGTGTCTTCCTAGGTGGGTCATTTCACAAACGCCCACAATCGCGCGAGATCATGTTACCCTGCCAAACCGGGCGTTGGGAACGTTTTCTATACGCGCCAAGACGTCACTTCCGTCACTTTTTCACGAAACTGCGACCGTTTATCGCGCTTTAGCCCTGATGATCGAGCCGCGCGCGGATCGATAGCAGATCCGCCCAAGCCTCGCGCTTGGCGGCAGGGTTGCGCAAAAGATAGGCGGGGTGGAGCATTGGCAGTGCGGGTCGCCCGAACGCCTCGGCCCATGTGCCACGCAGCCGGGTGACCCCGCGCTTACCCAAGCCTGCCATGCACGCGACATTGCCCATCAGCACCACCAGATCGGGATCGGCCAGATCGACATGACGGGTCAGAAACGGCAACATCTGCGCGATTTCATCGGGCTCGGGGTCGCGATTGCCCGGTGGCCGCCACGGCAAGACATTTGTAATATACAGCCCCGCGAGCGCATCCGGGGCATCCCGCGACAACCCGATGGCCGCAAACATCCGGTCCAGCAGTTGCCCTGCCTGACCGACAAAAGGCTGCCCCTTTTGATCTTCCTCACGTCCCGGCGCCTCGCCAATCACCATCACGCGCGCCCGCGCAGCGCCATCAGCAAACACCGTGTTGCGCGCGCCCTTTTTGAGATCGCACAAATCATAGGCGTCAATCGCGGCGCGCAATGCCTCAATTGATTCCGCCTTGCCCGCAAGGTCGCGCGCATGTGCCACTGGATCAGGGCCCGCAGCTTGCGCCATTTCGGCCACGGGGGGCAAATTGGGCGCAGCAGCCGCTGGCTCAGGCGTGTCGGGTTTGGTCTCGACCCGCTTTTCCGGCAGCGCGTAGCAATCAACGGGATCATCGCCAATCGCCGTATCCACTCCCATCTCAAGCTGCCATTCCAGCGCAGCGAGGGCGGCGTAATAGTCCAATTCGGGCGGGGCGTGAGTCTCCATCGCGCCAAGTTACGCGCGCGCGCCGCTGCGGTAAAGCGGCTGGACGCGCGCGCGCCCTTTTGCCATAAGCGGGCACAGTGAAAATCGGAGCAATCGCATGGCTTTTCGCCCACGCCACCTTCTGGGAATTGAACATCTCAGCCCCGAAGACATCCGCACCGTTCTCGACTTGGCCAATCAATATGTCGATTTTAACCGCCGCACGGTGAAAAAGACCGACGCGCTGGCGGGCATGACCCAAATCAACATGTTCTTTGAAAACTCGACGCGCACACAGGCCAGTTTCGAACTGGCAGGCAAGCGGCTGGGCGCGGATGTGATGAACATGGCGATGCAGACGAGTTCCGTGAAAAAGGGCGAGACGCTGATCGACACCGCGCTGACGCTGAACGCGATGCACCCCGATTTGCTGGTGGTGCGGCATGGCAGTTCGGGCGCGGTCGATCTGCTGGCGCAAAAGGTCGAATGCGCGGTGATCAATGCCGGTGACGGCAAACATGAACACCCCACGCAGGCGCTGCTGGATGCGCTGACAATCCGGCGCGAAAAGGGGCGCATCCATCGCCTGACCGTCGCGATCTGTGGCGATGTCGCCCATTCGCGTGTGGCGCGTTCGAACCTGCTTTTGCTGGGAAAAATGGAGAACCGCGTACGTCTTATCGCGCCGCCCACGCTGATGCCTTCAGGCGTGGCCGAGTTCGGCTGCGAGGTTTATGACGACATGCGCGAGGGGCTGAAAGACGCCGATGTGGTGATGATGCTGCGCCTTCAGCGCGAGCGCATGGATGGCGGGTTTATCCCGTCCGAGCGCGAATATTTCCACCGCTACGGGCTGGATGCCGAAAAGCTGGCCTATGCCAAGGAAGACGCCATCGTGATGCATCCCGGCCCGATGAACCGTGGCGTGGAAATTGACGGAACGATTGCCGATGACATCCACCGCTCGGTCATTCAGGAACAGGTGGAAATGGGTGTGGCGGTGCGCATGGCGGTGATGGATCTGCTCGCACGCAACCTGCGCGCCGACCGGGGCCGCGCCTTGACGGAAGAAACCTATGTCTAAGATCGAACGCGACGAGGTTCTCAACTACCGTCCCGGCCCCGACAGCGAATTGCCGCTGGATGAGGGCGAGCGCGTTCTGGCGACCTTTCTGCCTGATCGCAAACGCTATTGGACCGATCACGCGATTCTGGCGGTGCTGGGGGTGGTGCTGGCCTCGGCGGCGCTGTTCTGGCTGGGCCGTCCTGCGCAGGTGCCGATTGCCAGCATTGCGATTGTGATCGGCATGGCCGCGCGCGGGCTGTATTTCCGCTCTGAGGCCTTCGCGCGGCGTTGGCAACTGACCGACCGCCGCCTGATTGGCCCACAAGGGCGTCAGGTGATGCTGCTAGAGCTTGCGACCGTGCGCGCGCTGATGGGCGATGTGCAACTGGTGACAAAATCGGGCGGCAAACACCTGATCCGCCACCTCGCCGACGCCGGCCCCGTGGTCGCGCAGATCGAGCGCATGAAAAACCAACGCGCCGCCCAGCGCGCGACTGAGGGCGACGCCGAATGAGCCCCGATTTCTCGCGCATCGACATCTTCCGCCTCAAGGAGGCCATGGCATGACCCTGTTCTTACAAAATGCCCGCCTGATCGACCCCGAGGCGCTGAGCGAAACCACCGGAAATATCGTCATCGATAACGGCAAGATCGCTGCGATTGGCGACATGTCCGCCCCGCCCGACGCGCAAGTGATCGACTGCGGCGGCAAATACTTGGCCCCCGGCATCGTGGATCTGGGCGTCAAGATCGGCGAACCCGGTGAGCGGCACATGGAAAGCTTCCGCTCGGCGGCGTTGGCGGCGGCGGCGGGCGGGGTCACCACGATTATCGCGCGCCCCGACACGGCGCAGGCCATCGACAACCCCGAAACGCTTGAATTCGTCACCCGGCGCGCCGCTGACGCCCCCGTGCGCATCCTGCACATGGCGGCGCTGACCAAGGGGCGCGAAGGCCGCGAGATGACCGAGATCGGCTTTCTGCGTGATGTGGGCGCTGTGGCCTTCACCGATGGCACGCATGTCTGCGAGCAAACCAAGGTTTTGCAGCGCGCGTTTAGCTATGCCGCCAGCCTCGGCGCGCTGGTGATTGGCCATCCCCAAGAGCCGGGCCTGTCCAAAGGCACGGTCGTAACATCGGGCAAATTCGCCAGCCTACGTGGCTTGCCCGGCGTCTCGCCCATGGCCGAGCAAATGGGGCTGGAGCGCGACCTCGCCCTCGTTGAGATGACTGGGCTGGCCTATCACGCCGATCAAATCACCACCGCGCGCGCCCTGCCAACACTGGTGCGTGCCAAGGCGGCAGGGCTTGATGTGACGGCGGGTGTATCGATCCATCACCTCACGCTTAATGCGCTGGATGTGGGTGACTACCGAACCTTCTTCAAACTCACCCCGCCCCTGCGCGATGAAGACGACCGGATGGCCGTGATCGGCGCAGTGGCCGAGGGCGTAATCGACGTAATCTGTTCGATGCACACCCCGGCAGACGAGGAATCCAAACGCCTGCCCTTTGAAGAGGCAGCTTCAGGCGCGGTCGGTCTGGAAACGCTGCTGCCCGCCGCGATGCGCCTGTATCACGCGGGGCAGCTGAGCCTGCCGCAGCTGTTTCGCGCAATGTCACTGAACCCCGCGCGCCGCCTTGGCTTGCCCCAAGGTCGGCTGGCCGAGGGCGCGCCCGCCGACCTCGTGCTGTTTGATCCGGACGCTCCTTTCGTTCTCGATCGCTTCAAACTGCGCTCAAAATCCAAGAACACACCCTTTGATACCTCCCGTATGGAGGGCAAAACACTTGCGACTTTCGTCGCGGGCGTGCAAGTTTACAGCAGCGAAGAATAAAAATAACGCGATCAGAGGCGAGGGCAGGCAATGCCAGGAGTTGAAAACGGGGCCACCTGGCTAGGGCTGGTGGCCGCTTTAGGCTATTTATTAGGATCCGTGCCGTTTGGCATGGTGATCACGCGACTGCTTGGTATGGGCGATCTGCGCAAGATCGGATCAGGCAATATCGGCGCAACCAACGTGCTGCGCACCGGGAATAAACCGGCGGCGCTGGCGACGCTTCTGCTTGATAGCGGCAAGGGCGCGATTGCGGTGCTAATTGCGCGCTATTTCCTTGGCGAGACAGCGGCGCAGGTCGCAGGGGCCGCCGCCTTCATCGGCCATATCTACCCCGTTTGGCTTCGTTTTAATGGCGGCAAGGGCGTGGCGACCTTCCTTGGCACGATGATCGCGCTGGCTTGGCCCGTCGGGCTGGCAGCCTGTGCGGTCTGGCTGCTGACGGCGGTGGTCACGCGCATCTCGTCGCTATCTGCGCTGGTGTCGGCGGCAGCGACCGTGCCGCTGGCCTATGCGCTGGGGCATCGCGACCTGATGATGCTGGCGGCGGGGCTTTCAGTGCTGATTTTTTGGCGCCATCGCGGTAATATCGCGCGACTGGCCGCAGGCGTTGAGCCCAAAATCTGCAAAAAGGGCTAAGCCCAGAGCGAAGGAAATAGTATGATGAGTTTTGGTGACAGCGTTCGTACCTGCCTAAAGCAGAAATACGCAACCTTTGCAGGCCGCGCCCCGCGCGCGGAGTTCTGGTGGTTCACGCTATTTTATATGCTCGTGCAAATCGCCACGAATATCCTCGACACGCTGTTTTTCGGCACCGGAAAGGTCGCCAGCGGCCCCGGTTTCTGGGCCTATAACAGTCATGGCGGGCCACTCTCTCTCATTGCTGGCCTTGCCCTGCTGGTGCCCGCGCTCGCGGTCACCGTGCGCCGCCTACATGACAATGGCAAATCGGGATGGTGGGTGCTGTTGTCCCTGATCCCGCTGATCGGCGGATTGATTTTGCTGTTCTTCTTCGTGCAGCGCTCCCAACCCGGTGACAACGCCTACGGCCCCGACCCGCTCCGTCAGGTCTGAACCATAGTCTGGGGCTCTGCCCCCGGCCTGCGGCCTCCCCCGGGATATTTCGCTCAAGAGGAAGACAGGCAGCTTTCCAACTTCCTCCTGATCCAAATATCCTGCGGGGGTCCGGGGGTGCAAAACCCCCGGCGCTCACCACCCGCGCTGCGCCAAATGCCGCAACCCGTTGGTAACATCTGCGCGCACGGCCAAACGCAGCGCAGGCTCATCGCCTGCGCGCAGGGCTGCTAGGATCATGCGGTGATGGCGCGGCGGCTCGTTGCGCTGCACCCGGCCATAGAGCGCGCGCATCGTCGGCCCCAGTTGCAACCAAACGGTCTCGGCCACAGCCAGGATCGCGGGTGATTGGGCGCGCAAATACAGCGTGCGGTGAAAATCCAGATTCGTGCGGATATAGCCCACCGCATCATGTTTCGCGACCGCCTCGGCATTGGCGGTATTGATCGCGCTTAGCCGGTCGATCAGCGCGAAATGGGCGCGCGGCAAGGCGCGCGCTGACAGTTCCGGCTCAATCAGCGCCCGCAGCGCAGCCAATTCCTCAATGCGCTCGTTGGACAGCTCGGGCGTGCTAACCCGCCCCGAGGCCGTCAGCGTCAACGCCCCTTCTGCCACCAATCGGCGCAGCGCCTCGCGCACCGGGGTCATCGACACGCCATGCTGCTTGGCCAGACCGCGCAGCGTCATCGGCTGACCGGGCAGCAACTCACCCACCATGATCTGCTGGCGCAGGAAGCGATACAGCCGGTCATGCGCGGCGGTTTCAATGGGGCGGGTCGAGATCGTCGTCATGGCGCGATTTGTGATCACATTCACACGCCCCGTCAATCGCGAAAGATGCAAACGCGTCTAAGATCAGTCGCGAAACCAGACCGCATGCAGGCGCGAGCCCTCACGTTTCAGCCAAGCGCGCTCGGCCTTAAAGCTGGGCCGAAGATACGCCACCTGCGCCCAGAACGCACTGGAATGATTCATTTCGACCAGATGGGCCACTTCATGGGCGGCGACGTAATCCAGCACCTCAGGCGGCGCCATGATCAGCCGCCAGCTATAAGACAGCGCCCCGGTGTGGCTACACGAGCCCCAACGCGAGCGGGTATCACGCAGCGTGATTCGCGCAATCGGGCGATCAAGCAATGCTGCGTAATGCGCGCTTGCCTGATGCAGACGCAACCGCGCGGCATGTTTAAAAAACGTCTCGATGCGCAGACCAAGCTTATCCGGGTCTTGTGGGGCCAGCAGCCGATCCCCCTCAATACGCGGCGAACGCAGCGCGCCGGGCTCCAACATCAGCTCGCGCCCCTCAAAGGGTACTGTCTCGCCAAATCGCAACATGCGCGGCGGAGAGATCCCCCCAAGCGTACGGCGCAGCCACTCTGTTTGACTGCGCGCGAAGGCCAACGCCTCGCGTTCCGAAGCCCCTTTCGGGATCGTCAGCGCCACACGCCCATCGGCCCGCGACACCCGCAACGAGAACCGCCGCGCGCGCGCCGAGCGGCGAAAGACCAGCTCTAGCTCGGGCAGTTCGGGAATGTGGGGCGGGCTGGGCACGCGGGCTCTCCTTGGGCAGTTGGGACGCAGATCGCAGATAACCGCACGAAAGGCTTTGACACCCAGCGGGAGGTGTGGCAGTTGGCTGCGACTCTGATATTACCTGCGCAGGAGATTTCCATGCCTAAAGAGGAATGGGGCGTCAAGCGTCTGTGTCCGCATTGCGCGAACCGCTTTTACGACCTGAATAAAGACCCGATGACCTGCCCGGTCTGCGCCAACAGCTTTACGCTGGAAAGCCTGACCTCGGCACGCGGCCGCACGCTTGTGGCAAGCAAAGCAAGCCCAGCCAAACCCGATGAACCAGTCATCGAGGAAGAAGAAGATCTCGACACCGATACCAATGATGTCGAACTCGACGATGATCTTCTGGAAGATGACGACGACGATGATAACGTCTCACTCGACGAGATCGCCGATGTGAGCACGGAAGACAAAGAAGACAACTGATCAAGGTTGGGCTTCGTTTGAATTGACAGGCGCGGCAGGGAGACCTTCCGCGCCTTCAGTCTGTAGGCCACAGGGAGCATTGGGCGCATGTCAAATTTCCCCGTCGCGCAGAAAAACCCTCTTGCACCCGCTTGGCGCTTTGCCTATACGCCTCCCACGCAACGCGGCTTCGCCCGATGCAGTACTTCGATGGGGCCTTAGCTCAGCTGGGAGAGCGCCTGCATGGCATGCAGGAGGTCAGGGGTTCGATCCCCCTAGGCTCCACCAAACCATCCTTGAAAAGCGCCAGATAGTTTGTCCATTTGCGACGCTGATTTGTCCATTTTGTTGAGGATAGAGCGCCAACGGATCACGCCAGCCGTAAGCTAACGTTCGTGCGCGCTGCAGCGAATGCTACCTGAGAGCCCTATTTAACGATTTGCCGCCGCGCCGCATATGGTGGCTATCACGGTAGAGGCGAAAACCCTCAGCAACTGCTTGAGTTTTGAACGGGCTTTGTGGCGTCGTCAAATGACGTGTTTTGCGCATGTGCCAAAAAGGAGGTTTTCTGGAACATCCCTGAAGGCCCGCCGTGCGGACTTTGCGGATAACGAAAAGCACTGTGATTACTTGGGATTAGTTCACCCACAACAGGCCTCATAATTTCGTTTGTTTGTGCCTGGCAAATATCGGTTCGGTCCATCTATTAGTAAAAAGAACAGAGTATACCGCCCGATAATTTAGGTCAGAACATGATGCAAACCGAGGTGTTTTCTTCCGAACCCGCGTAAAATCGCGAAATTGAACTTGAAGGCATCGCAAAAATTGCCACCCGCGCTCTTAGGGTTGCAAAATTTTCGGCAAGATCGTGACATCGCTGATGGGGTTCCATCCCGATCGTTGACGTCAAATACACCTGATCCTGTGATCATATCCATTTATCAGGAGAGCGTAAGTGTTAAGCCAACAGCTCAAATCGCCGGGTTCAAAATTCGTTATCGCGCCAATTCTGTTTGGCTTTTTCGTTTTGTGCGCCGTTGTTCTATCCGCGAGTTCGACTGCCGCAGAAGGGTGGCGCAAGGAGAATTATATCTGTCCTAGCTTGGGGCGCAAGATGACCCGGACGGAGGCCATGGAAGCCTTTCGCTTTGGCTTGCTTGACAGCAGCTATAATCGCGGTGCCAAGCTTCCGGCTCTTGGCGAACTCCTCGCAAAAGACCCTGACTGCTGCCCCGATTATGTTCGGCGAATATCACGCCTCGTTCCTCTCTGCTGAAGTGCTTGCATCGTCTGTCCATCGCAACATCCTATGCCCTCAGGGCTTTGGGTGTTGCACTTGAAACTTGAGCCTAAGCCGTGACGTCGTGTCGTTCAAAGCTGAAGAGGAGTAACTTATGACAGAAGTCAAACTTTCTCAGCTGGTCACTTTCTAGCTCCGTTGTCAAAAAAACGATTTGCGGAAAGATTGTAGTGGTCCTGCTTTCTTGGACTGGTTTGCCGCTCAGCTAAGATGCATCCGGGTTAGGTTTCATACCGCTTGGTCCAGCGGAATACATCGAGACGCTCTACAGCCCTAAACGCAAGCACACGAACAACGGCATGCTGTCTCCCCCTCTCGGTGATTACAGGCAATCAACTGCCGGCAACGGGTGACTGCGAAACCAGACAACAGAAAATGAACGAGGCAGGGGCTTAGGAAACTAGAGGCACCTCAGAGAGCACTAAAATTTCAGAAAGAATGATCTTCGCTTTCGGTGCCGATCGCGTGCCCGAAGTCAATCGTGAAGCGAGGCAGGAGGCAGGGCTTTCCTCGTTCGGTTGGCAAGTGCGTCAAAAAAGGCTTCGCCGAAATGCCCGGCTTGAGCGGTAGATCAGACGATCTTCGGTTTCGGCTAAGGCAGTCGTTCAATGACACGGCCGGCGGACACGAACGATATGCCGCGGGTTCCGCTACCGCCAATCATCACCGCTTCAACTGCTGGCACCGAAACGGCGCTTTCCGATGTCCATTCTACCAAGAAATTGGCACCGGAATTGCCGGTTTGATCATTGAGTGGCGCCAAATAAGATGCGGATTCGAACGGCTCGAGCATCACAGGGGCCGTGACCAAATTCTTTTGATGAGCTCCAGCACGATCAAAATAATCTACCCGCATTACAGTGATTGAAACCTTCGAGTCGGTGTTGTGTATAACGACCGTCGATGCGAGGGGTTGAAGAATTCCCTCATGTGTAAAGACTTTGGAGTAAGCCGGAACGTAAATTTTTTCGTAGGTCGCTCTGGCAACGACCGATGTCATTTGCTCGTCTGCATTCGCGTGTGAAACGGAAAGCAACGAGAGAAAGCAGATTATGCTGAAGAGATGTTTTCCGGATTTCATAATCTTTTCGAGGTCCTTGCTTGCTCTGGCCGCGGCTGCCCCCGACCGCAGAGGGTATAGGTGAAATGGACCGTTCAAGGCAAGGCGGGCGTCGCGTTCCCGGGCGTCGCGGCGTCGTCCTCTGCCAGCAAATCCGCATCGAAACCGGCCGTGCCCTCTTCGCGCAGCATCATCGCGCGAAAAGGGCATCGTGGACCGCCAAGACCTCCAGCGTGCGGGCCAAAACCGAGTCGTCTTGCGGAAACTGGCCCACCATCGTCAAAAAGTGTGTCAGTTTCCTGATCGTCGGCCCTCCGTTCTTTTGACCGTCTGTGGCGATGTTTGCCAAAACGCCGCCCGGTCGTTGATGTGTCAGCGCCCCGTCGGGCGCCCAAAGTTCGAGAGCGTCGTCCATATTGCGCCATACACCGCCGCAGCGGGCATCGTGGCGAGCGCGAGGCTCGTTCTCATCGGGTCGGGAACAGGATAGCCGTCGTTTGCCCGTCGGTCGACCAGCACGCCGCAGCGGGGCAATTGGCGGCTGGGCCGCCCCCCATCATCTTCCCAGCGGGCGAGGCAGGCGGGGCTTGGGTTGCCGACCGTTCTTCCCGCTAGAGGACGTTGGTGCGATCTGAACGTTTCGGGGAAAAGTTCTTCGAAATCGGCCTTGCAAATCATCATTGGTCTGGCTCCTTCTGACCTGTGGCGTTTTTCTAGCTGAGGATGTGTCGCGCCATTGGTTGGCAATGGCGCGACGGGGTTTGCGAACGATGTTCACGCCGCCTTGCGATAGATATCGTCGTAAGTTTCGTTCGGGTTCCCGGACGGCGCCAAAGGCGTCATGCGCAGCTCGCGGTCGCTGAGACCATCGACCATGCGCGCAATGTCACCGCGGTGGATTCCGATGTCTCGAAGCATGCGGTCATCCATGGCCTTTAGAGCAACGATCATCTTGCGTCGCTCCCACCGCCGGGTGGCCGTACGCAACCATCGACGTAGCGCCCCGCCACTCTCTTTGTCTTTGGCGCGTTGCGCGACGTAGTAGCCGTGAAGATCATCGATATAGGTTCGGATCGGAGGAAAAGTTTGCATGCCATTCTCCATTGCATAGGTACTGAAGCCATGACGTCTGCCCCTGCGGTCATACGCGATCAGCTTGCAAATCTCTGCAAGTTAGGGGGCGGCGGCGCAGAGGCCTCCGTCAATTCATGTGATCATTGGAAGATCAGGATGAGCCCCGAAGCGTGGGAAAGCCATACCAGCCAGCCCCGCCCGGGGTTACCGGCGGTTCAGTAGTTTTCCTGCAAGCCGCAGGAACCTCCTATGAAACCTGAACATCATCATGATACTAATATGGGCCTTGTCGACGAAGCTTTCAATCGGCGGCCAGCCTGCTTGCGATCCTTCGGCACGGAAGCGCCGATGGGCAAGGATTTCGGGTCATAACTGGCCGTCTGAGCCATTTCTGGTGCCCGTTCAGATTGACTTGTTGAAATCCAATACCTAGCTTTATTGTCATGTTGGCACACGAAGATCATTTCCGCTTTCTTCTTCTGAACCGCCCGGCTCCCCGGGGGGCGAGGCGCGTGCGCGCCTGACATACCTCCCGGGGTTTCCTCATAGTCCTGAATTGAACACGTGACGGTCCATCGTCCGAGGAGGAATTATGTCCAGCATCAGCGATACCCAACTGTCTGTTTTTCAAGACCACTCAGGTCTAACGACACGGCCGTGCAAGTGGTCGATTTTGCCCGACGCCGATCACCGGCAACTTCAGCGGCATCTGGAGTTGTGCGACGCCGCTCGGCAACCCGCCTCGACCTTGCTTGCCTATGTCCTGCAGCACAAAATCATGGCAACGAAACCGGTCGGAAACATTCATGCCAGCGATCTCGTAACCGGGGGGTGTCGCGTCATCTATTCAGTAGATGATGGGCCGATCCAGACCGGATTACTGGCCCACCGTGCCAGAACCGGGCAGGCCAGCGGCGTCATACCCGTTTGCTCACTGCTGGGCGCCACGCTGATCGGGATGCGGGTCGGGCAACGTGCCCCTCTGCTACGTGAGGATAAAACGATCGGCACGATCTCGGTCCTGAGCGTGGTCCAACCGAGCTGATCTGATGTTCTACCTTTCAGCCGCCCGAAATCCCATCAACCCAAGACGTTCTTTTCACGGCCCATACAAGGAGGCTATCCAAATGATGACTCAAACGACCAGTCCGACCAAAACGCGCCAGATGCGCAAGCCGAAGATCGTCATCAATGCAGATGATCTCGGGCATATCGAAGCCTTGGCGGAAGGCGCGATGCAACGCAATCCTACGCTGGCCGAGCGTTTGCTTGACGAGTTGGGCCGCGCGCGCATCGTGCCTTCCGCAAAGATGCCCAAGACCGTCGTCGGAATTGGCAACACGGTAACCTACAGGGATGAAACCACCGGAAAGGAAAGTCGCGTGATTCTGGTTTATCCCGAGAATGCCGACATAGCGCGCCATCGAATTTCTCTGATGACACCGATCGGAGTGGCGCTTCTGGGCCTGTCCGAAGGGGCTTCGTTCTACTGGGATACGCGCGATAATCAGCGCCGGATGCTGACGGTCACGCGCGTCGAGCAGCCAGTCGTCGCGGAGACCGACGGGAAATGATGAGGATGCAATCGGCGAAGGCACTCCCGACCGCAAATGTCGCCCCCGGAGAGAGCAATCTGATGAAGTGCTGTTCGTCTGGCGCGTTCACCGGGCAAACGCAAATCGCCGCCACCAAACCTCAGTTCTTCGGAGTGCGCGCCATGTTTATCGATCCCGTGCGCGGGACATGCGGCAACTGCAACGAAGCCCTGCCCCGCGCAGCCCCTAACCGATGCCCGCTTTGCCGTGAACCGATCCGTGGATCTTCTCCGACGCAACAACGGATCTCCGCGCAGGCGCCGCAGGTCAGCCGCAACGCTGTGCCTAAGAGACCGACCTTGCGAGTTTCCGCTCAAGGTTGCTGCATGTGCATAGCGCCGCACAGCCCAGTTTCATGGCCCAATTAGTCGGCGGGATGGCGCTCCCAATCTTCGGGTTTTGGCAGTTCCTCGAACGTGTGTTCTGGCACCGGCGAAGGCAGCGTCCACTCCAGGGTATCGGCGTAGTCGTTCCAGTAATTCGCGCGTGTCTCGCGCTTGCCCGCCAGCAGCGTGTAAAAGATGATCCCGATGAACAGCAGGAACGACGCGAAGGAAAGCAGCGCCCCCCAGCTTGAGACCGCGTTCCAGATCGCAAAGGGCTCGGGATAGTCGATGTAGCGGCGCGGCATCCCTTGGCGCCCCAGAAAATGCTGCGGAAAGAATGTCAGGTTTGCGCCGATGAAGAACATCCAGAAATGCAGCTTTCCGGCCCATTCCGGGTATTGCCGCCCCGACATTTTCGCAAGCCAGTAATAGATGCCCGCAAACAGTGCGAAGACTGCGCCAACGCTCATCACGTAGTGGAAATGCGCGACCACATAATAGGTGTCGTGGTAGACGCGATCCGCGCTCGCCTGCGCCAGAACGACGCCCGTGACACCGCCGATCGTGAAGAGAAAGATGAAGCCGATCGCGAACAACATAGGTGTTCTGAACTGGATCGACCCCTGCCACATTGTCGCGATCCAGGAAAACACCTTGATGCCAGTCGGCACGGCAATGGTCATCGAGGCGATCTGGAAATAGCTCTGTTGCGTGATTGACATGCCGGCGGTGAACATGTGATGGGCCCAGACAACAAACCCCAATATGCCAATCGCGATCAAGGCCCAGACCATGGGAAGGTAACCGAAGATCGCCTTTTTCGAGAATGTCGCAATGACATGGCTCACGATACCGAAGCCGGGAAGGATCACGATGTAAACCTCGGGGTGGCCGAAGAACCAGAACAGATGCTGGTAGAGCATCGGATCCCCGCCGCCGGAGGGGTCGAAAAAGGTTGTCGCGAAATTCCGGTCGGTCAGCAGCATGGTAACCGCCCCCGCCAGCACCGGCACTGCCATAAGCAGCATCCATGCGGTAACGAAGATCGACCAGGCGAAAAGCGGCACCTTAAAGATCGTCATCCCCGGCGCGCGCATGTTCAAGAACGTGGTGATCATGTTAATCGAACCGAGGATCGAACTTGCGCCCGAGACGTGTATCGCAAAAATAGCCAAATCCATCGAGATGCCGCCGTCTAGCACCGAGAGCGGCGCATAAAACGTCCAGCCCACTCCGGCTCCATGCGACCCGTCCCCTCCCGGCGCCAGAAATGACGCGAAGGCGAGGGCGGCTCCGGCAACGAAGAGCCAATAGCTGAGACTGTTGAGCCGCGGAAACGCCATGTCGGGGGCGCCGATCATCAGCGGCATGAAATAGTTTCCAAACCCTCCGAAAAGGGCCGGTATGACCACGAAAAACATCATCAGCACGCCGTGATACGTGACGAGGATGTTCCACATATGTCCGTTAGGCGAACATTCGGCGGCTGACGGCCAGAAACGCAGACCTTCGAGACACAGATACTGCACCCCGGGTTCCATAAGCTCCAGCCGCATGTAGACCGAAAACAGCACTGCGACCAAGCCGATGGCGGCGGACGTGAACAGGTAGAGAATACCGATGTCTTTGTGATTGGTGGACATGAACCAGCGGGTGAAAAAGCCCCTGCGGCCATGGTCCTGTTCCAGCATCGCCTCGCTCATGGCAGCCTCCTGCGGCTGGGTTCCAAATCAATCCTAGGTGTCATTTTCGAACCGTGGGAAAAGAGCGCTGTTTTCAAGATGGATATGTCTGCTCCGGCCCACCTTGAACCGGGCCAGACTTGCGAAGAGCGTCTGCCAAGTCCCTTGATTACTGCGATCATGATCCCCTCCATTGGTTGGCGGCGAATAGTCGACCCCTTCGGGCCGGTCGAAAACCAAATTGTGGGTGTCGGGCGTGATCCGCTTCAGCATCGGATGTTATGTCACAGGCGACCTCCACTCACCGCCCAAACACACGCCCTTCTTTGCGTTACCCCACGCATCGCAACACCGTCTGCCCAGCTTCGGCCATCCGAATCCGTCACATAATTGGTATTTACAATGCCAATTATCTTCCGATATATTAAATATTGTCAATACCAATTAAAGGAACGTGAATGCGCCTTGCTTCTTTCACCGATTATGGTTTGCGGGTCTTGATGCGTCTGGCCGGAACACCTGACGAAGCCATCTCGACGGGGCAGATAGCTGACGAATTCGAGATTTCGCAACATCATCTGGCCAAGGTCGTCCGGGATCTCGGTCGCGGCGGCTTCGTCAGCAGCCAGCGCGGGCGAAGCGGTGGACTGAAGCTTGCCAGACCCGCGCAAACAATCACACTGGGGGAGGTCGTGCGTCACCTTGAACAGCGCTTCGCCATGGTCGAGTGCTTCCGCGCCGATGGCGGTTCCTGCGTGCTGAAGCCGCGATGCCGACTGAAACCCCGGCTGGCCGCCGCGCGGGAGGCATTCATTTCGGAACTCGATCGGTCAACGATCGCTGATTGCGCGTGGCCGGATAGCCCAGTGATCGCGGCGGAGTAAATCAAGCGAGGTGCTGTAAAATGGAGAAGGCCGATGACACAGATCGAATTTGCCGAGGGCATGATCCAGATCGACGCTGACGTGCTCGCCAAGGCGTTTCGGATCAGCACGGGTGAGCTGAGGCAATCCATGCGCGACGGCACAATTACCAGTCGCTTCGAGCGAGGAGAAGCCGAAGACGCGGGCAAAGTTCGCCTGACCTTCTATTCGGCGACTAAACGGGTTCGCCTGACCGCAGATGAAGAAGGAAATATCCTAACACGCAGCGTTGCCGATTATACAAGACGCGCGTTGAATGCCTCAAAGACGAACGTCCCGCCAAACCAAGTCGGCGGCTTGCGACAGGATCGGCTCGACACGCTTCTCGACATCGCATTGCAGGGAACGTTCCCGGCCAGCGACCCGGTAGCCATCTGCTTTGACCCGCCGAAACAGGTTGGCAACAATTGATCGTCACGCATCCGGTGGCCGAGGTTTATACGCATTCCCGGGTGCGGTTTGTCGCGGTCGGGGCCATGTAGTTGGCCTGCATCGCCAGAGCCGTGACCGGGCCAGAGCCATGACCGGGATCGTAACGGCTTTGCGCATCACCTTTGCGAGATGGGAAGGGGACGATAGCCGATCTGATAGCGCTGCAGGTCATCCGGCAGGGTGACTGCGGATTTGCCGGTGCGGTCGATACCGACGAGAAGGTAAAGCTTGCCCTCAGCGTTTTGGATTTCGACAATGTCGATATAGAAGCCCCCCTCTCGGCGATACAGACATCGCCAAGAGGGGGCAACAAAGCCGACGCACGCCTTCTATTCCTCAGGATGAAAATTGCGCCATCAAAGACTCGGTCAGATGTTTGCGCACCAACCTGACCCTCGGCGGAGCCTGTTCGTGGATCAAAAGCCAAAGATCCGACGTCAGGGGCGGCACGTCTTCCAGTCCCGGCAGAAACCCCGCAGGGCGGGCGATGAAATCGGGGAGCACGGCCCAGCCTGCATCCATTCGAACCGCCTCGACCTGCGCGGCAAAAGAAGTCAACTGCAACGAAGGCCTTACCCCCGGGCAATGGCTTGCGAGCCAGTCCGCCATGGTCAGAAACCTCAGATCCTCGACCCAACCGATCACTTGATGGCCGATCAGGTCATCAGGGCCTTGCGGTTGTCCATGCTGCCCGACATATCCGGACGACGCGTAAAGGCCGAAACGGATCGCACCGACCTTGCGGATACGATAGTTTCCGTGGCTGGGCCGCACCAGACGAATGACGATATCGGCCTCTTCGGCGCCGAGGTGCGCGGGCTGAACCGCAGTGCGCAACTCGATCCGAATGCGCGGATAGCTCGCCATGATGTCGATCAGAACAGGCAGCAGCACTTCCTGACCTAACAGCTCGGGGGCCTCAATCCGGACCGGCCCCGCCAGATCATCGCCAGTCTCGCGCGCATTGCGCTCGAAAATGCGCATCTGTGCTCCGGCGCGCTCGGCTTCGGGCACCAAAGCTTGGCCTGCTTCGCTTAACGCATAGCCATCGCGGTGTGGGCGAAACAGTTCCACCTGTAGCCCTTGCTCCAGCGCGTCGATTCTACGCGAGACCGTGGACGGGCTGACGCCAAGCGTCAGGGCCGCCGCAGAAAGCGATTTGCCCTGTGCTAAGGCAAGAAAGAATTTCAGGTCGTTCCAGTCCATGACGCTTTGCAATTTCGCAAAGCCTGTCGCCAAAAACAAGCATCGACTTCTATTGGAAATGACGCAAAATGACGAAAAGCAAAGGAATCCGTGTCATGAGCCAGACCACAACAGCAATTCGATTTTCCAATTTTGGCGGCCCAGAGGTTTTGTTGCCCGTCGAAGTGCCTCTCGCGGCCCCCGGCAATACCGAGATCCAGATCCGCCAAACAGCAATCGGGTTCAACTACATTGACGTTTATCACCGCAAGGGCGTCTTCGGCCCGAAACTGCCTCTGCCCGCCACCCCCGGCGTAGAGGGCGTGGGTGAGGTAACTGCCGTCGGTACAGAGGTCAGCGGTTTCGCCATTGGTGATCGCGTGGCCTATGTCGGCGGCCCGCCGGGCGGATATGCGCGCCATCGCAACCTACCCGCAGCCCGGGCGCTGCTTGTGCCGGATGATCTTGACAGCACGATCGTGGCCGCAAGCCTGTTCAAAGGTTTGACCGCTGAATATCTGACCCATCGCTGCGTCAACCTGCAACCCGGAGACACGGTTCTGCTGCATGCGGCAGCCGGTGGTGTCGGCGCGCTCGCCAGTCAGTGGTTGAAGGCACTTGATGTCACGGTGATCGGAACCGTTGGAACCGACGAAAAAGCGCAGCGGGCCCGCGCCCAAGGCTGTGCACATGCCATCGTCTACACGCGCGATGATTTTCGCGACGAGGTAAAACGGATTACGGGCAGCAAAGGGGTCAAGGTCGTCTATGACTCGGTCGGAGCCGATACGTTCGAACGCTCTCTCGACTGCCTGCAACCGCGCGGAACGATGGTCAGTTTCGGCGAAAGCTCGGGGCCTGTAGCTCCGTTGCAGATCGGCACGCTTGGGGCGAAAGGGTCGCTCTATCTCACGCGCCCGTCGATCGCGCATTACACCGCAGACCGCGGTGAGTTCGAAGCCGCGGCGGAGCGGCTATTCACTGCCATCCGGGACGGTGTCTTGACAGTAGAAATGCCCCACGCATACCCCCTTACAGACGCTGCAAAAGCACATGCGGACGCGGAAAGCCGCAAAACCATGGGGGCGCTTGTGCTGGTGCCTTAGCGAGAAGACAGGCATCTGACCCTCGCCTATCGCTGGTTTTGTCGCCTCGATCTGAACAATCGCGTGCCCGATCAGTCCACCTTTTCCAAGAACCGCCATGCGTTGCCCGGCGGGCAATGGCACGGCAAATGCCGAGTGGGCCCGTTTCCGCGAGAGAAATTTGCTGCGTTGCCTGTTTGAGGCCGCTGTGGCGAGGTGCATTGCAGAGGGTCTGGTCACCGGGCAACGTATAGCCATTGATGCCAGTCTGACAGAAGCTGATGCCAACAAGCAGAACTCGACTCCGGAGGAAAAACCGGGCGCGGCAAACATCGTCCCAGTAGATCCCCTCGCGCCGTGCGCGAGTATCTGGACACGCTGGATGAGGCCGCGTTTGGTGCGGCAAGCGAGGTGCTACCCCAGTTTACATCCCATTCCGACCCGGCCAGCCAATGCCTCTTGGTGATTGCGCACATTCACCTGCCGGTAACAAACGGCGACGCGGAAGAGCCCAGCATTCTTTAGCTATTTCGACAATTATCTCATCGACACGGACCACGGCGTGATTGGTCTCTCTCGGGAATATTTAGATGCACGAGACGGGCCAAAACAGATGAATAGGTGATCGCGATGACGCTTCGAAAGAATGTGGAAATGCTCTTCGCCCACCTCAAACGCATCCTCGGGCTTGGCAGGCTCCGATGACATGGCCAAAACGGTGCGAAGGACGGATTTCTACTCGCTGCCACCGCCCAAAACCTCCGTGAATTGGCCAATATCCTTCCTGCACCGCAGCAAACCCGAAAAGCCTGATAGAAAAGGCACTCACGACCTAATTCATGCAACCATTTCTGCGATCGCGACACCGTGTTTTTCAACAGATTCGGCGCAGAGTTGTCATTCGCTGGGCGAGGCTCAGGACCCGTTAAATTGCTTGCCGTCGTCTTGATTATACATGGCAAGCTGAACCATTGCCCGACTCGGCATTGCGCAGCAATGGCCCGATAGGGGGCGCATAGAAGGTGGTATGAATACTAAACTGCATGCCTCCACCGATACCGACGGGCGGCCAATCCGGTTCTTCATGACGGCGGCCCCCCTTTGGGTGATGCGTGCATCGCCTGCCGAGCAACGGATCAGAGATGACATTGGCGCAGCGGCGCTCCTGAGCGATCTGCCTAAAGCCGAGTGGCTCTTGGGTCGCTTTCATCGAAACTGCGTGTCGGCTGCCGGGCTGCGGATAGCGGCTAGCGGCTAGCGGCTAGCGGCTATGACGCCGACTGGTTCCGCGACGCCCTGAAAGGCAAGGGGATCAAGCTCTGAATTCCGGGGCGCAAAGCCCGCAAGACCGTCATCAAAGACGACAAGCGCCGCTGCAAAGGCCGCAACCGCATTGAAATCATATTCGGCGGGCTCAAGGATTTCCTCTCATCGATTATGCAAATCGATTACTAGACAACGGGCACTGCGTCGCAACCTGCTAAGACAGGTGCCCGAAGGTGTTCCTCTCCGCCATCGCACTCACCGCAACCGTCATGTTCTGGTTATGAGACTTGTGCCTAAATGAACGATGATATCGCACAGCCGCCCGCGACTGGCGCAAATCTGTTGCTGCCTGATCGGCGCAAAAGTGGCGCGGCGATGCGGAAACACTTGCATCATCGCGGCAGCGCGGCCATGCAGGTCGGCGTGACCCAGTCTAAAGATCAATCCGCGCTTTCCTTGCCCGACCTTGGCTGGTCGGCGTTTTTTGCCGACCAACTGACACCCGAGGAAACGGCGCTGGCCTGCATGCGCATCGCAAGCGTTCACCGCTCGCGGCTGTCGGCACAATCACAAACGGGGGCCGTGCGGCTGGCCCTTGGGCATCAGGTCAAAACAACGGATTTTGCCGTTGGCGATTGGGTGTTGGTCGATCCCGACACCCTGACAGTGCAGCGCCGCTTGACCCGCAAATCCCTGCTGGAACGCCATGCCGAAGGGGCCCGTGTGCCGCAGTTGATCGCGGCCAATGTGGACACGCTGTTCATCGTCACGTCTTGCAACGATGATTTCAATCCCGCCCGGCTGGAACGCTATCTCGCGCTTGCCAATGAGGCGGGCACGACCCCGGTGATCGTGCTTACGAAAAGCGATCAGACCGACGATCCGGCGCAGTATCAGCAACAGGCCGAAGCCCTGCAACGCGGCCTTGTTGCGGTGACGCTGAATGCCAAAGCCCCCGATGCGATCACGCAACTCGCGCGCTGGTGCGGGCCGGGGCAAACGGTGGCCTTGGTTGGCTCGTCCGGCGTCGGGAAATCGACGTTGCTCAACACGCTGTCGGGTAAGTCTGGCGACGAGGCCCAGCCCACAGGCGCCATTCGAGAAGATGACGCGAAGGGGCGTCATACCACCACGTCGCGATCCTTGCATGCGATCGCGGGGGGCGGCTGGGTGATTGACACGCCAGGGATGCGATCACTCCATGTCAGCGATGCTGCGGCCGGACTGGACAAGCTGTTTGCCGAAATTACCGAACTTGCGCCCAACTGCCGCTTTCGCGATTGCACCCATGAACATGAGCCCGGCTGCGCGGTGCGTGCAGCAGTCGAGGCGGGCACGTTGGACCCTGCACGGCTGGAACGCTGGCGCAAGCTGCAAGACGAGAACCGCCTGAATACGCCGGTGCAAACCGGACCGCGTGGCAATCGAACCACCGTGCCGCGCAAACGCCGCTAAGCCCCACACATCAGTGCTTAGACGTGCTGGCCTGCGTTAACCTCAATCTCGGTGCCCGTGACATAGCTTGACGCATCCGAGCACAGAAACCAAATCACATCGGCCACTTCCGAGGGTTGCCCAAGACGGCGCAGCGGCAAGGTATCAACGATCTTTTGCGTTCCCGGCGACAGGATCGAGGTCTCGATTTCCCCCGGTGCAATCGCGTTCACCCGCACGCCCAAAGGCCCGAAATCATGCGCCATCTCGCGCGTCAGTGCCTTAAGCGCGGCTTTTGACGTTGAATAGGCCGCCCCCGCGAACGGATGCACCCGCGAACCCGCAATCGAGGTCACATTCACCACCGCACCGCTGGCCGCAGATAGCTCTTCGACCAAGCCGCGCGCCAGCACGATGGAGGAAAAGAAATTGACGTGAAATACCTGCCCCCATGTGCGCAGATCGGTGTCGAGCGTGTTCAACCGCCCGCCATCTTCGGCCTTGGGCGAAATCCCCGCGTTGTTGACCAACGCATCCAGACGGCCAACCAGCCGCTCGCGGATCTCAGAAATCGCCTCGATGGTGCGACTTGGGTCGGCCAAGTCGATCTGGATGTGGTCCTCGCGACCACCGCCCCACGGGCATTCTTCGGGGAAGGGTTGGCGCGAGCAGGTAATCACGCGCCAGCCCTCGGCGGCAAAGCGTTTCACCGTGGCATGCCCAATCCCCCGGCTTGCCCCCGTCAGCAACATCACCTTGCGATCATCCATTAGGTCGTATCTCCTTGCGTTGCGCCGACCCTATCCCGTTTTGGGCCAAGCGCAACGCCCCGCCCTTCCCAAGCCCGGATTTTGGGGCTAGCAAGTGAGGGTCCGCGCCCTCCTCAGGAACCAGCAGATGAGAAAACAGACGATGAACCAAGACTGGATCGCCACCGCCCGCACCTTGTCCGAGGCTCTGCCCTATCTACAACGCTATTCCGGCGCGGTCGTGGTGGTGAAGTTTGGCGGCAACGCGATGGGCGATGAGGACGCGATGGCAGAATTTGCCCGCGATATCGTGCTGATGCGTCAGGTCGGGATGAACCCGGTCGTCGTGCATGGCGGCGGCCCGATGATCAACGAAATGCTGGGCAAGCTGGGGATCGAAAGCAAATTCGTGCGCGGCAAACGGGTGACCGACAAGGCCACAGTCGAGGTGGTCGAGATGATCCTCTCGGGGCTGGTGAACAAGCGCATCGTGCAGGCGATCAACGATCAGGGCGGGCGTGCGGTTGGTATCTCGGGCAAGGATGACGACCTGATGGTGTGCGAGGCCGACGACCCCGAGCTGGGGTTTGTCGGCCGTCCGGTCGAGATGAACGTGCAGGTGATCCGCGATCTTTATAACGCCGGCATCATTCCGGTAATCGCGCCGGTCGCCACCGGCATGGCCGATAACGAGACCTTCAACGTCAATGGCGACACGGCTGCGGGGGCCATTGCGGGCGCGCTTCAGGCGGATCGTTTGCTGCTGCTGACCGATGTCGCAGGCGTCAAAAATAAAGAGGGTGAGGTGATTACCCAACTCACTCCCGAAGATATAGAGGCGCTGATCGCAGATGGCACAATCGCGGGAGGCATGATTCCGAAAGCCGAAACCGCGCTCAAGGCGCTTAGCGAGGGCGTGCGCGCCGTGGTGATCGTAGATGGACGGGTGCAAAACGCCTGCCTGCTAGAACTGTTCACCGAACATGGCGCAGGCTCGCTGATCCGCTCGACAACGCCGCGCGTGCCACCGCAGACGCGCTAGACATGCTGCCGGGCCTGAGTGACGCACTGACCCCTCATCGCCTGTTTCTCTCGGGCGCGCTGCATGAGGGGGCACAGACGATTCTGCTGATTTCGCCCGATGAGCCGGGATTTTGGGCCCATGTCACCGCCCAGCCCGAGTTCGGCGATGGTGCGCCCGATCCGCTTGATCGCTGGTCAAGCCGTGTGATCAGCGCATTGGCCGCGCAATTTGGCGCACAGGCGCGCTTTCCCTTTACCGGGCCACCGTGGCACCCGTTCGTGCGTTGGGCGATCGACTCGGGGCAAAGTTTCGAGTCGCCCATTCACTTGATGGTTCATGCGCGCATGGGGCTTTGGGCGAGTGTGCGCGGCGCGCTGGTGCTACGCATGCGCCTGCCCCTGCCTGCCCCCGCCACCAATCCCTGCAATGGCTGCGCGACTCCCTGCACCACTGCCTGCCCGGTCGCAGCCCTTGGTCCGCAGGGCTATGACGTGCCCGCCTGTCACGCCCATCTGGACGCACCCCAAGGGCAGGCGTGTCGAAATTCGGGCTGCCTTGCACGGCGCGCTTGCCCCGCCGGTGAAAGCTATGGCAGGCTGGCGAAACAATCTGCATGGCATATGAGGCAATTTCACCCATGACCCCAACCGGCCACCATCGCCTGATCCTCACCCGCCACGCAAAATCAAGCTGGGATGATCCGCTTATCGAAGACCAAGACCGCCCGCTAAATGCGCGCGGCCGCCTCGCCGCCACCGAGTTGGGCGACTTTCTTGCCTCGCGGGGGCTGGAACCCGAAGAGGTTATCTGCTCAAGCGCGCTGCGCACCCGCGAGACATGGGACCGTGTGGCTGGTGCCGTGATCGAGACTCGTCCTGAGTTGCGCTACAGCGACCAACTCTATCACGCGAGCCCCGAAACCCTGCTCGAAGTTCTTAGAACAGCCCACGCGCCCACGGTGATGATTCTGGGCCATAACCCCGGCATCGCGGAATTCGCCCGCCAACTGCTCGCGCGCGAGGTCCTCGATCCGAATTTCCGCCGCTTCCCGACGGGCGCGACGCTGATCGTGGATTTCCAGATCAAGGATTGGGCCGATCTTGAACCCGGTCAGGGCTCGATGCTCGACTTCTTCACACCCACGCGAGACCGATAGAAGAAGGGCCGGGGAACGCCTCAGCCCTTCCAAATTCGTGAAATGTTTTGGGGGACCGCCAAGGCTTTGGTAGTCGGGAGCAACGCCCCTGCCCCCCCCTATTAGTGCCCCAGAATCTGGCTCAGGAACTGCTTGGTGCGATCCGATTGCGGGTTGTTGAAGAAGTCATGCGGGTTGTTTTGCTCAACGATCTGACCGTCGGCCATAAAGATCACCCGGTTCGCCACGGCCTGCGCAAAGCCCATCTCGTGGGTCACACACAGCATGGTCATGCCCTCTTCGGCCAGCTCGATCATCGTATCAAGCACCTCTTTGATCATCTCGGGATCAAGCGCCGAGGTCGGCTCGTCAAACAGCATGATCCGCGGCATCATGCACAAGCTGCGCGCAATCGCCACGCGCTGCTGCTGACCGCCCGAAAGCTGACCGGGATATTTGTCAGCCTGCTCGGGGATCTTCACCTTCTCAAGGAAGTGCATCGCCGTTTCGATGGCTTCTTTCTTGGGCGTTTTGCGCACCCAGATCGGGGCCAGCGTCAGGTTTTCAAGGATCGTGAGATGCGGGAACAGGTTGAAGTGCTGAAACACCATCCCCACTTCGCGCCGGATCTTGTCGATATTCTTGAGGTCATTGGTCAGCTCGATCCCGTCGACGATGATCTTGCCCTGCTGATGTTCCTCAAGACGGTTGATGCAGCGGATCAGCGTCGATTTCCCCGATCCTGAAGGCCCGGCGATAACAATACGCTCGCCGCGCTGCACGGTCAGGTCGATATCGCGCAGAACGTGAAACTGGCCATACCATTTGTTCATGTTCTCGATCTGGATCGCAACTTCATCGCTGACCTGCATGTGGCTGCGGTCAACTTCGCGTTCGAAATGTGGTTCACTCATGTGTGTTCTTCCTTAGTGATTGTCACGTTGCAGTCGGTTCTCGAGATGCATCGAGTAACGCGACATCGCGAAGTTCAGGATGAAGAAGATGGCGCCGACAAAGACGAAGGGTTCCCAGTAGATCCCTTTCCAATTGAAGTCGGCGCGGATGAAGTCGGGAATGCCTTTGAGCGGATCAAACAGCCCCACAAAGACGACCAGCGTGGTGTCTTTGAACATCCCGATAAAGGTGGACACGATGCCCGGGATCGAGATTTTCAGCGCTTGCGGCAGAATAATCAGCCGTTGCGCCTTCCAGTAATCTAGACCCAATGCATCCGCAGCCTCGTATTGCCCGCGCGGCAGGGCGGCCAGACCACCCCGGATCACCTCGGCGATATAGGCAGCCGCGAACATCGTCACGAGGATCATCACCCGCAGAATGATGTCAAAGTTCGTGCCCGGCGGCAGGAAGTAGTTCAGCAGCAAAGAGGCCACGAAGAGCAGCGTGATCAGCGGCACGCCACGGATGAACTCGATGAAGATGATCGACAAACCCTTGACCAGCGGCATATCCGATTGCCGCCCCAACGCGAGGATAATCCCCGCAGGCAACGACATCGCAATGCCCCCGACGCCCAGCGTGATCGCCAGCAAGAAGCCCCCGAACTTGGCCGAGTCGACATGCTCGATCCCCAACGGGATCATGGAATGAAACAGGTCAATCAGCGGCCCGACGGCGAAAAGGAAATACAAGATCGCCACAATCGCCCCGGCCGAGAAGCCCGCGATAGAGCCATACTTCCCCACAACGCTAGACACGACCCAGCCTAGCGCAAACCCGGCCAGCACCAATAGCGGCGCCCAGATCGAGCCGCCCCAAAGTAGCCAGACGGCGAGGAACGGAAAGAGCGGCGTAAACCAGACGACCTTTTTGGGCACCCACTGAAACATCAACGGGCCAACGGCCACGAACAACAGCGCAAAGGTCAAAACCGGACGCCAGTACAGCTCACTCGGGTAGAACCCGAAAAGAAATTGGTGCCAGCGCTCGTTGATCATCGCCCAGCACGCTCCGGTTGCCCCGGCACCGTAGCGCTCGGTGATGATCGCGCGACATTCCTTGAGTGAGTTGGCATCCCAAACGCCATGGGCGAACCACGGGTAGAAATGCATCACGAAGCTATAGGTAACGTAAATGCCCAGCAGCGTGAGCAGCGTGTTGAACCATCCCGAGAACAGGTTCTCGCGTAGCCATTGGATCGCCCCTGATTGCCCGGCAGGTGCGGGTTGCTGGGGCAGCATCGTGTCGCGCACATAGGCGACAGTTTGGGCGTGCGTGTCGCTCATATCACCGCTCCTTCAGCTTGACGCGATTGTTGAAAATATTCATCCCGCCGGAAATCAGCAGCGAAATCACCAGATAGATCAGCATCATCAGCGTGATCGCCTCTAGCTCGCGCCCCGTTTGGTTCAGCGTGATGCCCCCCAGTGTGCCGCGCAGATCGAGATAGCCGACTGCGATGGCAAGCGAGGAGTTCTTCGTCAGGTTCAGATATTGCGAAATCAGCGGCGGAATGATCACCCGCAACGCTTGCGGCAAAATCACCAGACGCATCGTGCGATTGGGCCGCAATCCAAGCGCAAAGGCGGCCTCGGACTGCCCCTTTGAAACGGCTAGAATACCGGCGCGCACGATCTCGGCGATGAAGGCGGCGGTATACAGCGACAGCCCCGCCCAAAGCGCAATAAAAGCGTTGGACACGTTCGTGCCCTTGGTAAAGTTGAACCCTTTGAGTGCCGGCTCTTCTGGGTTAATGCCCAAAACAGTGACAAGGATCGCCACCGGCAGCACCCAGATCGCGAGGTTCTTCCACCACGTTGTTGGTCGCACACCGGTTTTCGCCTGCATCTGAGTGGCGCGTTTGTTCAGCGATTTTGTCACGAACCAGCTTGCCAGCAGCACCAGCACAATCGCGAGGAAGTTCAGTGAAATCGGGGCCAGCGCCGTATCAAGCGAGCCAAGACTGCGATCAAAATGGATCGAGGGGATCGCGGTATAGCGGTTGGTGAAGGCGACCGATTCAAATAACATCGAGGTCTTGGCCTCGCCGGTCGCCGCGTTGACCTTATAGGCGTTGGGAGAGGGTGCAACTTCCGTCAGCAGCGCAAGCGCCACCAAGATCCAAAGCAGCACAGGAATATTGCGAAAGACTTCGACATAGATCGTCATCATTCGCGCAACGAGCCAGTTTTTCGACAGGCGCAGCACGCCGACGAGCACGCCGATAAAGGTTGCCGCGATACAGCCTAGGAATGACACCCACAGCGTATTCAGCAAGCCAACCAACAGCGCGCGGCCATGGGTCATGTCGTTGTTATACGGGATCAGGGCGTTGCCGATATCATAGCCAGCACGCTGTCCAAGGAAACTGTAGTTGAAATCCTTGCCCAGAGCGTTGAGGTTCTGGATCGTGTTATCGACCAGCCAGCCGACAAACCCCATCACCAAGAACAGCACCACGATCTGGATCGTCATCGAGCGGTAACGCGTATCATATATAAGCTGGCTGAGCCGGAAGCCTGTGTGCTCCGGCGCGTCTGGCGCAGTAGTCATCTGTATTTCCCCTGTTGCCGTAGCGCTTTTTGTTATGTGGCCATTCTATGTCGGGCCTTGGGGATGGTCTCCCCCGCGCACGGTCTTTTGATAAAAGGTCAGGGGCGCGGAATGAACCGCGCCCCTGCCAGTGTCGTCTTAGCGGAAGGGAGGAGCGTACATCAGGCCGCCCTGCGTCCACTGAGCGTTCAGCCCGCGTGCCAGACCGATCGGGGTCTGCTCACCAATGGTTGCGGCAAAGATCTCGCCGTAGTTTCCATTCGCCTTGATCGCGTTCACAGCCCAGTCTTTGCTCAGGCCGACCATCGCGCCAAGATCACCCTCGGTGCCAAGCAAGCGCTTGATTTCCGGGTTCTCAGTGCTTTTCGCCAACTCGTCGATATTGGCCGAGGTCACGCCGTATTCTTCGGCTGCGATCAGCGCGTAAACCGTCCAGCGCACGATATCGGTCCACTGGTCGTCACCCTGACGAACGGCCGGTGCGAGCGGCTCTTTCGAGATGATTTCCGGCAGGATCACGTAATCGCTGGGATTTGCGAAGGCTGCGCGCGTTGCGGCCAGACCCGATGCGTCGGTGGTGTAAGCGTCACAAGCGCCAGCCAAGAACTGTTGCTCGCCCTCAGCATTGGAATCAACAGTGATCGGCTGATAGCTCATGTTGTTGGCTTTGAAGTAGTCAGCCAAGTTCAGCTCTGTCGTGGTGCCGGTCTGGATACACACGGACGCGCCGTCGAGTTCCTTGGCCGAAGTCACGCCGGAATCTTTGCGCACCATGAAGCCCTGACCATCGTAGTAGTTGGTCGCGGTGAATTGCAGCTTCAGGTCGGTGTCGCGCGAGAACGTCCAGGTGGTGTTGCGCGCCAGCAGATCGACTTCGCCCGAACCCAGTGCGGTGAAACGCGTCTGACCCGAGGTCGGCACGTATTTCACTTTCGAGGGATCGCCAAGCACGGCACCCGCAACAGCCTTACAGATCGCGACATCAAAGCCCGACCAGTTGCCGTTTGCATCGGGTGCGGCAAAGCCGACAAGCCCGGTGTTCACACCGCAGATCAGCTCGCCACGTGCCTTCACGTCGTCAAGCGTTGCTGCACCAGCAACCCCGGCAGCCAAGGTGGCCGCAGTCAGCGCGCCGATAAACACGGATTTCTTCATTTTTACCTCTTCCTGTTTCGCCGCCCTGTGGGGAGCGGTTCTTGGACGGCCCGCAGTGGACCAAATTACAGTGTCCAGTGACACATCGTAACGAAAGTGTGGTCCAGATCAGGAAAGAAGGTCAAGGCCGCTTTCGGGTTTCCGTGAGGCCATTTGCACATTTGATCGGCAATAGCCGTTGAAATAGGCGCATTCTTGGTCGGAAAGGAAATCGCGACGGCTCACGAATGGGCGAGTGCCCAGATTCGCGCCGCTTGTAACAGCGCCTCATTTTTTAGAGATGCGAGGTCATCAGCATCTTCATCCGCGCCCCATTGCTCGCTTTGCCAGTCCTCGTCGATGCGCGACAAATCCCACGCCTGCTGCGCATCCAGCCGCCCGCGCGCCACCGCAAGCCCCAAAACCAGCGATCCGGTGAGCGAGATCAGATCGTGCATCGCCGCCAGTGCAAACGGATTGAGGGCCGCCAATTCTGCGCGCAAACGGGCCAGTGCGGCTGCGTCCTGATCGACCGGAATCACCCCGGACGTGACAGCAAGCCGCGCGCCATATTCGCCCTCTGCCCAATTCAGTAGCGCGTCCCAAGCCTGCGCCTGACGCGTGATCAACTCTTCGGGACCGTCGGCGCGATAGCACAGCAAATCGGTGCCGCCATACTCGGCCAGCAGACCGACCACCTCGTCAAACTGCACCGCGACCTTGTCGATCGCGGCATTGGCCGAGCGGGTGACGGGCATCGTCTCGGGGCGGATCGCGCCCTCTTGCGCATCCCATTCCGCCGCAATCGCCTGCGCCATCGCAAGGGTCGGCACGCGCAACTCGGCCTTGGCGGGTGTACGCAGCGGGCGGCCATCCAGCATAACGCCGAAATCTTGCTTGCCGGCATCGACCGTCGCCTCTTTCCAAAACCGTTTCGCGGCCCATTCGCTCATGCGCGCATCCCCCACACGTCAAACAGCGCCGCTTCCAGCGCGTCAAAATCGCTGACCATCCGGTGCGCACCTGCGGCTTCAAGCTCAGCGCCCGGATGATAGCCCCAGCGCACACCAATGGTGCTGACCCCTGCGGCGCGACCCATCTCAATATCATAGCTCGTATCGCCAATCATCACCGCGTCCCCTGCTCCGACGCCCGCCTCGGCCAGCGCGGCGGCAATCATCGACGGGTGCGGCTTGGAAGGATGATCATCGGCGGTTTGCAGACTGACAAACAGTCCGTTTAGCCCGTGATGCTCGATCAGCGCGCGCAAGCCACGGTGCGATTTGCCCGTTGCCACCGCCAACAGCAGATCGTCGCGCGCCGCCAAACGATGCAGCAGCGCCGCCGCACCGGGATAAAGCGGCGCAGGATCAGCCGCACGCGCGCTCATGTAGCTTTGCTTGTAACCCTCGACGATGCGCGCCTGCGTGCCGCCATCCAGATCGGGCGCAAGGCGCGCCACCGCGACGGGCAGCGACAACCCAACGATCTGCAACACCGCCGAGGCAGCAGGGGCCGCTAGACCCGCCGCCTCAAACCCCATCCCCATCGCATGGGTGATATGGGTCTGGCTGTCCGAAATCGTGCCATCCACATCAAAAATCGCCAGCTTCATGCAAGATCCTCAAACGGGTCGGCGGGCACGTCGCGCTCGTTCCAGCCCAGCGTATTCCATGTGCGCTTCATGTGATCGGGCATCGGCGCGACCAAAGTGATGCGCTTGCCCGAAATCGGGTGGTCGAAACTGATCTGGCGGGCGTGCAGATGTAGCTTGCGGCTGATCTCTCCGCCCAGTTGCGCGCCCCAGCCATCGCCCAGATTTTCCTGCCCCGAGCCGCCATATTTACCATCGCCCACAATCGGATGACCGATCTCTGCCATATGCGCGCGCAGCTGATGGGTGCGCCCGGTGATCGGCACCAGCGCGACCCAGGACGCCCGCGTTCCCAGCGCATCCAGCACCGCGTAATCGGTCGTGGCCCGTTTGGCATATTCGGTCTGATCGACCTTGGACGGGTGGATGCAATGCATCTTTTCGCCCTCGCCGCCACGCCCATGCCCCGGCGCCTTGACCAGACCAAAGCGCACCGTGCCCATTTTCGGGTTGGGCACACCGGCGACGGCCGCCCAGTAAATCTTGCGCGTGGTCTTAGAACGAAACGCCTCGGACAGGCGGCGCGCGACGCGATCCGTGCGCGCCAAAAGCAGCACGCCGGACGTGTCTTTATCAAGGCGATGCACCAGCTTTGGCTTATCCTTGTAGCCAAATAACAGCGCCTCGGCGAGCCCGTCGACATGGCGATTGCCCTGCCCCGAGCCGCCCTGACTGGGCAGACCAGCGGGTTTGTTGAGCGCTATGATATGTTCGTCCTTCCACAGCACGCAGCCCTGAATAAACTGCGCATCTGCGTCAGAGATCCCCTCAACGTCATTGGGCGGTGGCGCATCAGGAATCGGCGGCACACGCACGGTTTGGCCAGGCGCTACACGCGTGTTAGCCTTGACCCGACCGCCATCGACGCGCAGATCGCCCTTGCGACACATCTTCTCGATCATGCCTTGGGAAAGCTGCGAAAACCGCCGCTTGAGAAAACGATCAAGGCGTTGCTCGCCCTCATCCTCGGTAACCTGAATTTGCTGCACACCGCTCATAAAACTGCCCTCATCATCGAAACGCCCGCAAACAACCCGACCAGTGCGGCAAGAACCGACAGCGCGATATACGCGGCTGCCATCCCGGTCTGGCCGCGCTCTATCAACCGATAGGCTTCCAGCGAGAACGAGGAAAACGTGGTAAACCCGCCCAGCATTCCGGTTGCCAGAAAGGCGTTCCAATGGGTCAGTTGCTTGGCCCCCAGAAACACAATCAATGCCCCCATGAAGAACGACCCGAGGATATTGGCCGTAAGCACGCCCAGCGGCATCGGCTGCGGCCCGAAGCTGCGCATCATGCCTACCCCCAAAAGATAGCGCCCCGAAGCGCCGATCGCGCCGCCAAGCGCAACCTGCAAAACCGTTGTCAGCATTGGTGTCTCCTTTGTCGCCCTTGGACCGAAGGGGGCGGCAAATGTCAAGTTTGGCGACGCTCGCGCTGCTTGGAGAACCAATCGAGGCGCTTTTTCAACTCGCGTTCAAAGCCGCGCTCGACGGGCTGATATAGCACCGGACGCTTCATCGTCTCGGGAAAGAAGTTCTGCCCCGAAAAGCCGTCTTCTGAATCGTGATCATATTGATAGCCCGCACCGAACCCCTGGCTTTCCATCAGCTTGGTTGGCGCGTTCAGGATATGTTTGGGCGGCGGTTCAGAACCGGTCTGCTTGGCTGCGGCGCGCGCCGCCTTGTAGGCGACATAGCCCGCGTTCGATTTCGGCGCGAGTGCAAGATAGAGCACCAGTTGCGCCAGCGCCAACTCGCCTTCGGGGCTGCCAAGGCGTTCGTAAGTGTTCCACGCGTCGATGCTAAGGACCTGAGCTTGCGGATCGGCCAGACCGATATCTTCGACCGCCATGCGGGTCAGGCGACGCGCCAGAAAGCGCGGGTCTTCGCCGCCTTCCAGCATCCGCGCGAACCAGTAAACGGCGGCATCCGGATCGCTGCCGCGCACCGATTTATGCAAGGCCGAGATCAGATTATAATGCTCATCGCCTGACTTGTCGTATTTCGCGGCGCGCTTCATCAGCCGCGTGGACAGCGCATCGACATCCAGCGGCTTGCTCAGCTTCCACGCCGCCACCTGCTCAATCAGGTTCAGCAACGCGCGCCCGTCGCCATCGGCCATTTCCAGCAGCGCCTCGCGCGCCGGCCCCGTTAGCGGCAAGGCCCGATCCAGTGCCTTTTCTGCGCGCTGCGCGAGGCGTTCCAGATCGGCCAGATCAAGCCGTTCGAGGATCATCACCTGCGCCCGGCTTAACACAGCGGCATTCAACTCAAAGCTGGGATTTTCCGTGGTCGCGCCAACCAGAAGGATCGTGCCATCTTCCATATGGGGCAGGAAACTATCCTGCTGAGCCTTGTTGAATCGGTGGATTTCATCGACGAACAGCAACGTGCCCCGCCCCTGCGTGGCGCGCAGTTTGGCGGCCTCGAACACTTTGCGCAGATCGGGCACGCCGGTAAAAATTGCGGAAATCTGCACGAAGGCGCGATCAGATGCATCCGCCAACAGCCGTGCAATCGTGGTTTTACCCACACCCGGCGGCCCCCACAGGATCAGTGAGCCAAGCGAGCCCGCCGCCAGCATCGCCCCCAGCGGCGCATCGGGGCCAAGCACCTGCTCCTGCCCGATCACCTCGGACAGGGTGCGCGGACGAATGCGGTCAGCCAGCGGGCGCGGTGCCTGCGGCGCGCCAGCGGTGGGATCAGAGGGGGTGTCAAACATATCGGCCATATCTAGGGCAAACTAGTGCTAAGCCGGGGCATGGGAAAGCCCCCGCGCGCGTGGGGTCGCGCGGGGACGCGTTTTATAGGTCAATGGAGGTTCTGCGAGAAATCCATCGAGACCACTTGGTTGTCGATCCCGTCGATCTCCATCACCGGGCCCATCGCGGTCATATCAATGCCCACGCGCCCGGCCCAACGTGGCCAGTTCGCGTTCAGCAACGTCAACGCCGAGCGTGCACCCAAGCGACGTGCGGCGCTGCCGATCTCCATCACCAGCTTGGCATGAACGCGACGCCGGATTCCGGCAGGCACGTCATGGGCGACGAACAGCCGCGAGCTTTCCCAGACGGTTTCGGACACAGGCGCCTCGTCATACAGCAAATGGGACGGAATCGTCTTGAGCAAGCCACGCTGCGCATCACGGATCATGTAGGTATAGATGCCGCATTTCGTGGTCGTGGGCGTCAGACGGTTGCCTGCCAGCACCTTGCCCAGTTCGTCATGGACGACAACCCAGCGACTGGCCGGAGTGTCATATTGGTCGTATTCCATGCCCATCGCTTCGGGCAGATCCCATTTGTTTTGCACGATGAACAACTCGCGCCGCGCCCGAAGCATGTTGGCAAACAACGTGCCATGGTTGTGGAAATTATCGAATGAAAGTGTGGTGGTCTGCATGTCTTCCTCCTGCAGGGTTGGGTGGTCAAACAGCCGTGCGGAGGGCAACAAACATTAAAGCAGTCGATAGTCCTTTGCGCGTTGGATAGCTTCGGCCGTTGTTCTGGCCATCAGCCTCGTTCGCGCAGAATTCAGCCGCGCCTTGAGAGCGCTTTCTGATATACCCAGTTTCGCGGCTGCCGCCGCATGTCGATCGCCCCCAGCAACACAGCGCAGCGCCTCGATCTGGGCTTTCGTCAGGCTTTCGGGAGGCTGAGTTAGCTCGTGCAACTCGCACACGATCTCCATCAAACTCTCGATCTCTTCGTCGCTATATTCCCGGTCGTCGCGCGCAAAACTTGCGATTGTACGGGATTTAATCGGGCCACAGGAAATTGTGCACCCGTATTTGAGGCCGAATTTTCGCGCCTCGACGAAAAGATGAAACGGATCAGGCAGACCCGGATCACTCCATCGGATCGAGCCGTTGGAAGAGAACCCCCAGGCTGTCATTGGATCGCGCAATACAAACCCGTTTTCCGTGTAATGATCCAACCAAGCCTTACTATAGGTTTGGTAAGTCATTAGCGGGGCGGTAAAGCGGATATGCAATCCAACAAAATACCCAAGCGGCGCCCTGCGGCCCAGCTCTTTTAACTTCAGATCGATTCTACTCTGTATCGACATATCTTTTTAGACAGGTTGAGGAAAAATCGGTCAACTTTAAAGTGAATTATACCGAGGCTTTTCTTGTTTCTTTTTCAATGATTACGCAATTTTTAACGGTTTGCAAAGTGCAGGATGCCTCCTTTCTTCAAGAATGATTAGGCCATTTCTAAGGCGATTCCTGAGAAGCATGAAAAAAACCCGCCGATGAGGGCGGGTTTTCGTCTTAGCGACATTTTTAAGCAACGAACTCGGTGCCCGAGGATCAATCCTCAGCGGCTTCTTCGGCTTCGACGCGGGCTTTGTCAGCCTTGCCTTTGGCGGCCGGATCACGATCAACGAATTCAATGATCGCCATCGGAGCCATGTCGCCGTAGCGGAAGCCCGCCTTCAGAACGCGAACGTAGCCACCCTGACGCTCTTTGTAGCGCGGGCCGAGAATTTCGAACAGTTTCGCAACATACTGATCTTGCTTGAGCTGGCTGGCAGCCTGACGGCGTGCGTGCAGATCGCCGCGCTTGGCAAGCGTGATCAGCTTTTCGATGACCGGGCGCAGTTCTTTGGCTTTAGGCAGAGTCGTTTTGATCTGCTCGTGCTCGATCAACGAGCCGGCCATGTTAGCAAACAGCGCTTTGCGGTGTTCGTGGGTGCGGTTTAGGCGGCGGTAGCCGCGAGCGTGACGCATGTGAAGTCTCCAAATCTAGCGTTTTACTTTGTCAGGCTGGCGATGCGTGTCACCAACTCACCTTGGGATCTTGCGATCCAGATCGTCCCCGGCAGTTCCGGGCATTTGTGAGGGGCGTCTATCCAACGCCCCCCTATTCGTCAATCAGAACTGGTCTTCGAAACGCTTAGCAAGATCTTCGATGTTTTCCGGCGGCCAGTCTTCGACTTCCATCCCAAGATGCAGCCCCATGCCCGAAAGCACTTCCTTGATCTCGTTGAGCGACTTGCGGCCGAAGTTCGGCGTGCGCAGCATCTCTGCTTCGGTTTTCTGGATCAGATCGCCGATATACACGATGTTGTCGTTCTTGAGGCAGTTGGCAGAGCGCACCGACAGTTCCAGCTCGTCCACTTTCTTGAGCAGAAGCGGGTTGAACTCGAGACCATCATCCGCGTCTTGCTTGCCAGCCGATTCCGGCTCGTCGAAGTTGACGAAGATCGACAGCTGGTCTTGCAGGATGCGTGCCGCAAAAGCCACCGCATCATCTGCCGACAACGAGCCATCGGTTTCGACCTTCATCGTCAGACGGTCATAGTCGAGAACCTGACCTTCGCGGGTCGGGTGAACTTCGTAGGCAACCTTCTTGACCGGCGAGTAGATCGCATCAATCGGGATCAGACCGATCGGCGCATCTTCGGGACGGTTTTTGTCAGCGGCAACATAGCCCTTGCCAGTGTTCACGGTCAGTTCCATGAACAGATCGGCGCCGTCATCAAGGTGGCAGATCACGTGCTCTTTGTTGAGCACTTCGATGCCCGAGGTTTCGGTGATGTCGCCTGCGGTGACAACGCCCGGACCCTTGGCCGAAATCGAGAGGCGCTTGGGCCCTTCGACATCCATGCGCAAAGCCACGCCTTTGAGGTTCAGCACGATATCGGTCACGTCTTCACGCACACCGGCCACGCTGGAAAACTCGTGCAGCACGTTGTCGATCTGAACGCTGGTAATTGCAGCGCCTTGCAGCGAGCTGAGCAAAACACGACGCAGCGCGTTGCCCAGCGTCAGGCCAAAGCCGCGCTCCAGCGGTTCCGCTACGATGGTCGCTTGGCGCAGCGGGTCATTGCCCGGCTTCACGTCAAGCTGCGTGGGCTTAATCAATTCGGCCCAATTCTTGTGGATCATGCGTTTGCCTCCATACTTGTCCCAGACCCATGTCCAAAGTCGGGACGCCCGAGGAAAAAACCGAAAAACACGGTTGGGCCGCGCGGGAAGTCCGCACGGCCCAACCGTTGAAACTTAGATCAGACGCGGCGACGCTTCGGCGGGCGGCAACCGTTATGCGCGATCGGCGTCACGTCGCGGATCGAGGTCACTTGCAGACCCACAGCCGCCAGCGCACGCAGAGCCGACTCACGACCCGAACCGGGGCCTTGAACTTCGACATCAACGGTCTTGAGGCCGTGATCCTGTGCCTTCTTGGCAGCATCTTCGGCAGCCATCTGGGCAGCATAAGGCGTCGATTTACGCGAGCCTTTGAAACCCATCGTGCCAGCCGAGCTCCACGAAATCGCGTTGCCCTGAACGTCAGAGATCAGAATCTTGGTGTTGTTGAACGAGGAATTCACATGCACAACGCCAGTGGCGATATTCTTGCGTTCCTTGCGCTTAGCGCGAACTTTTTCACGAGCCATCTGTCCTGCCTCCCCTTACTTCTTCTTGCCAGCGATAGCTTTCGCCGGACCTTTGCGCGTGCGCGCGTTGGTATGGGTGCGCTGGCCGCGCACGGGCAGGTTGCGACGATGACGCAGGCCACGGTAGCAGCCGAGGTCCATCAGACGCTTGATGTTCATCTGGGTCTCACGACGCAGATCGCCTTCAACGGTCAGATTGGCGTCGATGTGCTCGCGGATGGCAAGCACTTCGCTGTCGGACAGATCATTGACGCGACGGGTCGAATCGATGCCAACGGCTTCGCAGATTTGACGCGCCGTGTGTTGACCGATTCCGGTGATGTATGTCAGAGCGATCGGGACGCGTTTCCCGGTCGGAATGTTGACGCCAGCAATACGTGCCAAAGCGTTTATCCTTTCGTTGCGGTTCCGTGATCCCAGAACCTTTTTTCACAACACAAGGCCCGAAACTGGCGCTTCGGGCCCGTGATTCCTTCCCCAAAGAATCTTTCCCAAGCGGAAACGATTCTGACAAGAGACGCCGTGACCTAGAGGCAAACGCCCGCAGGGTCAAGCTTTGTTTAACAGATTAGCGCTGCTGATCGAGAACACGTGAGATAGCTTGCGAAACTGCGTCCATTTCGGCGAGCCCATCAATCTGGAACAACTCGCCCGCGTGATAGTAATAGCCAATCAACGGTGAGGTCTTTTTATAGTATTCCATCAAGCGGGTGCGCAGGCTTTCCTCGTTGTCATCCGCGCGGCGTTTGAGGTTGGTGGACCCGCACACATCGCATTTGCCCGGCACTTTCGTCGGTTTGGTTTCGTCGTGATAGACCTCACCGCAATCACCGCAGGTAAAGCGCCCGGTGATGCGTTTGACGAGCGCCTCGTCATCGACCTGCATCTCGATCACCGCATCCAGCTTTTGGCCCATACGCGACAGCAACCGCCCCAACGCATCTGCCTGCGCCAGCGTGCGCGGGAAGCCGTCAAAGATGAACCCTGCCCCCTCGTCGGCGGCCAGTTTTTCTTCGATCAGACCGATCACGATCTCATCGGTCACAAGCTGACCCTTGGCCATCACCTCGGCAACCTTGTTGCCCATCTCGGTGCCCGAGTCCTTGGCCTCGCGCAGCATGTCACCAGTGGACAGCTGAACCATGCCGCGCTCTTCGACCAAACGGCGGGCTTGGGTGCCCTTGCCCGCGCCGGGCGGGCCCAAAAGGATGATATTGGTCATCGTCTGTATCCCCGAAATCTCGATTTAGCGGCGTGCGGGCGGCTTGCGCGGCCCTTTCTTCTTGCCACGGCCCCGCAGTTGCGAGCGCTCGATCAGGCCCTCATATTGGTGGGCCAGAAGATGCGACTGGATCTGGTTGATCGTATCCATCGCCACCGACACAACGATCAGCACCGAGGTGCCACCGAAATAGAATGGGATCGAAAGTTGCGAGCGCAGGATCTCGGGCAGCAGACAGACAGCAGCCAGATAGCCAGCGCCGATCACCAGAATGCGCGAGACGACATAATCGAGATAGTCTTCGGTCTTTTTGCCAGGACGAATGCCGGGCACAAAGCCGCCTTGGTTCTTCAGATTTTCAGCCACTTCGTCGGATTTGAACGACACGTTGGCGGTGTAGAAATACGCGAAGAACACGATCATCGCTACGTAGAACAGCAGATACAGCGGCTGTCCGGGGCCGAAATAGGCTAGGATCGTCGACATCACCGGGCCGGTATTAGAGCCCGAAAACGTCGCGATCGTTGTCGGCAGCAGCAACAGCGAGCTGGCAAAGATCGCCGGGATGACGCCTGCGGGGTTGACCTTGATAGGCAGGTGGCTGGTGCCGCCATCATAAACCTTCATGCCAACCTGACGGCGCGGATATTGAATATGGATCTTGCGCAATGCGCGCTCCATGAACACCACGAAGGTGATCACCAAAGCGATCATCAGCATCACGCCAAGGATAACGGGGGTCGAGATCGCACCCGCCCGGCCCTGCTCTAGGAAGCGTGCAAGGGCTGCGGGAATTTCCGCAACGATGCCGGTAAAGATGATCAGCGAGATGCCGTTGCCGATGCCGCGCGCGGTGATCTGCTCACCCATCCACATCAGGAACATCGTGCCGCCCACCAGCGTCACCACCACAGCGGCGACAAAGAACAGGCCCGGATCATGCGCCAGATCGCCCTTTTCAAGGCTCACGGCCAAACCCCACGCCTGGAACGTCGCCAAAGCAACGGTCGAATAGCGCGTGATCTGGTTGATCTTTTTGCGGCCCTGCTCGCCCTCTTTCTTCATCTGCTCCAGCGCGGGGACCAATGCGGTCAGCAACTGGATGATGATCGAGGCCGAGATGTAGGGCATGATGCCAAGCGCAAATACGCCCATACGCCCCAGCGCGCCGCCGGTGAACATCGACAGCACCCCGCCCAGACCCGAGCCGGCGCTTTGCATAAAGTCACGCAGCGATTGCGCGTCGATGCCGGGGACCGGAATGTAGGTGCCCAAACGGTAGATGATCAGCAAACCGATAGTGAAGAAGATGCGCTGGCGAAGCTCGGTGGCTTTGCCCAGGGCGTCCCAGCTCAGGTTCGCCGCCATTTGCTCTGCAGCAGATGCCATATGCCTGTCTCTTTCATGTAAGCAGCCGCCAGACCGTTTCCCGGTCGGGCGGCGCCTTGGAAAACTAAGACTGTGTAATCGGGCGCGCGCCCGCTCACAACAGCTTATTCAGCGGCAGTTGCCACCGTGATCTTGCCGCCAGCCTTTTCGACCGCTTCAATCGCGGATTTCGAGGCGCCCGTGACCGTGATCGTGACCTTCGAGGAGATCTCGCCTTTGGCCAGAACGCGCACGCCATCCAGCTTGCGACGCACCAGACCCGCTGCGATCAGCGCGTCTTCGGTGATCTCGGCTTTGCCATCAAGCTTGCCTTCAGCGATGAATTTCTCGATCTGGCCGAGGTTCACCACGTTGAATTTCTTTGCATTCGGAGGCGTAAAGCCACGCTTGGGCAAACGGCGATAGAGCGGCATCTGGCCGCCCTCATAGCCGTTCAGAGCCACACCGGAACGCGATTTCTGACCTTTGATACCACGGCCAGCCATCTTACCTTTGCCCGAGCCGGGACCACGCGCAACGCGCTTGGCTTTTTTCGCAGCGCCGGGATTGTCGCTTAGTTCATGCAGTTTCATGTCGCTTCTCCTTGCCGGAACACCACCATCGAAGCGTTTTGGGTGGGACACGGCTTTTCGTGATTGATTCTGTTGCGGCCAAGGGGCCACCGGGGGCGTATAGAGCGAACGCCGCAGCGGATCAAGGGCTACCCGCACTCTAATGGCAGTGAACACGGCCCGCTTTTTTATCCATGTGGCAGCATTGTCCAGCCGGGGAGCTTTTGCGGCAGCCTCCGCCGTGCTCAACCGTATCGACCGCTCGAAGCGATGATAGCGGGGCTTCCTGTGCAGCAGCGATGGACATCCAAGAAATAGCGCATGCTGACACAAACAATAATCGTAAAATCATAATCGCCTCCAAAATGGATTAACGTTTTGTTAACCTATTTCAGGGTGCGGTTTCCGACAAGAAAATGTTGTCAAAACAACAAAACGCCCCGGCTGTTTCCAACCGGGGCGTCTATATCTCTACCAAACCAAGCTCACGCTCAGCCGCGCTCTTCGATGATTTTCACCATGTGCGGGATCTTGGCGACCATGCCGCGCACGGCGGGAGTGTCTTCAAGTTCGCGGGTGCGGTTCATCTTGTTCAGGCCCAGACCTTTGAGGGTCGCGGCTTGAATCGCGGGGCGGCGGATCGGCGAGCCGATCTGTTTGACGACGATCGTTTTAGCCATTGTCCGTTCTCCTTACGCTTCCGCAGCTTCGGCGGGTGCCTCGGCCTCGGGTTTTTTCAGGATGTCGGCCACTTTCTTGCCACGGCGTGCGGCCACCTGACGGGGGCTTGCTTCTTTGCCGAGGCCATCAAGCGTGGCGCGGATCATGTTATAGGGGTTCTGCGAGCCGATCGACTTCGCAACAACGTCCTGCACACCGAGCATTTCGAACACGGCACGCATCGGACCACCTGCGATGATCCCGGTACCAGCCGGAGCGGTGCGCATGACCACTTTACCAGCGCCGTGACGGCCCTCAATATCGTGGTGCAGCGTGCGACCATCGCGCAGCGGCACGCGCATCATGTTGCGCTTGGCGGATTCAGTTGCTTTGCGGATCGCCTCGGGCACTTCTTTTGCTTTACCCTTGCCGAAACCGACACGGCCGCGCTGATCGCCAACAACGACGAGAGCAGCAAAGCCAAAGCGCTTACCACCTTTAACGGTTTTGGAGACGCGGTTGATCGCAACCAAGCGATCTGCGAATTCCGGCGTTTCGTCGCGGTCTTGGCGGCCCCGACGGTTATCACGTTCTGCCATGCGGCAATTCCTTTCAAGATGGCGCGCTTGCACGCCAGTTTATGCAATCCAAGTGGGCCGCCCAAGGACGCCCCCGGATCATCGGGGGGACGCGAACGTCCCCCACCAGTCTTAGAACTTCAAGCCACCTTCACGCGCAGCATCGGCCAAAGCCTTGATTTTGCCGTGAAAGAGGAAGCCACCGCGGTCGAAATAACAAGCTTCGACACCGGCTTTCTTGGCGCGCTCGGCGATAGCAGCACCGATTTTGGTGGCTGCTTCGACGTTGTTCTTGCCCACGACACCGAAATCTTTTTCGAGCGTCGAGGCCGAAGCCAACGTCACACCGTTCACGTCGTCGATCAGCTGAACGCTGATGTTTTTCGACGAACGGTGCACCGAAAGACGGGCGCGACCAGCGGCCATCTTGCGCAGTTTGTTCCGGACGCGCAGGCGGCGCTTGAGGAACAGATCTCTTTTGCTGTTTGCCATTTTTGCGCCCCTTACTTCTTCTTGCCTTCTTTGCGGAAGACATACTCGCCCTTGTAGCGAATACCTTTGCCCTTATAGGGCTCGGGTGCGCGCCACTCGCGGATGTTGGCCGCAACTTGGCCCACCTGCTGCTGGTCGATACCTTCCACAACGATTTCGGTTTGCTTGGGGGCCGTAACGGTCACTCCTTGCGGAACCTCGAAGTTCACTTCGTGCGAGTAACCGAGCGACAGTTTCAGGACATTGCCCTGCATCTGCGCACGATAACCAACCCCTTGGATTTCAAGCTCTTTCTTGAAACCTTCCGAGACACCCTGCACAAGGTTCGCAACCTGCGAGCGGGCCATACCCCACTGCTGGCGCGCACGCTTGGACGAGCCGCGCGGCGTGATTTTGACGGCGTTCTCTTCAATCGTGAAGGTCACGTCGTCCGTGGCGGTGAATGTGCGGGTGCCCTTGGCGCCCTTCACTTCGATGGTCTGGCCCGACAGAGACGCCGTAACGCCGCTGGGAAGCTCGACCGGTTTTTTACCAATACGAGACATTGAGCCCTCCTTAGAACACGGTGCAGAGCACTTCACCGCCAACATTGGCAGTGCGTGCAGCCGCGTCAGACATCACACCTTTAGATGTCGAGACGATGGAAACGCCAAGACCCTGACGAACCGTCGGCACATCCTTCGCGCCCATGTACACACGACGACCGGGGGTCGACACGCGCTTGAGCTCACGAATAACGGGGGTGCCTTCGTAGTATTTCAGGCTGATTTCAAGCTCCGGGTGCCCTGCGGCATTCGAAGCGGCTTCATAACCGCGAATATAGCCCTCGTCCTGGAGCACATCGAGCACCCAAGCGCGCAGCTTGGAGGCCGGCGTGCGGACGGTGGATTTACCGCGCATTTGCGCGTTGCGGATGCGGGTCAGCATATCGCCGAGAGGATCGTTCACAGACATATCTCGGTCTCCCTTACCAGCTCGACTTTACCATGCCGGGGATCTGACCGTAGGAGGCCAGGTCGCGCAGCATGATCCGCGAGAGTTTAAGCTTACGATAGTAAGCGTGGGGGCGGCCGGTCAGTTCACAACGATTGTGAAGGCGGACAGCCGACGAGTTGCGGGGAAGTTCGGCGAGTTTCAGAGACGCTTTAAAACGCTCTTCCATCGGACGTTCTTGATCCGCAATGATTACCTTGAGCGCGGCGCGCTTCGTCGCATACTGTTTGACCAGTTTTTGACGCTTCACTTCGCGCGCAACCATGGATTTCTTAGCCATTAATCTCTCTCCCCGCGATCAGCTGTTGAACGGCATGTTGAAAAGTTTCAACAGCGATTTCGCTTCGGCATCCACGTTGGACGTGGTGCAGATGATGATGTCCATGCCCAGCACTTCGTCGACTTTATCAAAGTCGATTTCCGGGAACACGATCTGTTCTTTCAGGCCCATGGCGAAGTTGCCACGACCATCAAAGGACGGCTTCACGCCACGAAAGTCGCGCACGCGCGGCATTGCAACGTTGATCAGGCGGTCGAGGAATTCATACATCCGGTCGCCACGCAGCGTGACTTTACAGCCCAGCGGCATTTCTTCCCGAACGCGGAACCCTGCAATCGACTTTTTCGCCATGGTCATGACGGCCTTTTGGCCTGCGATGAGCGTCAGCTCCTCGGCGGCTTGCTTGACCTTCTTGGTGTCCTTGACGGCTTCACCGACACCCATGTTCAGGACGATCTTGTCCAGACGCGGGATCATCATGTCGTTTTTATAGCCGAACTCTTCTTTCATCGCGGCGCGAATCTGGTCGGTATAAGCGGCCTTCAGGCGCGGCGTGTAACTTGCTTGATCGAGCATCAGAGCGCCTCCCCGGTGGTCTTGGCGAAACGCACTTTCTTGCCGTCTTCCTCACGGAAGCCAACGCGGGTGGCTTTGCCATTTTTGTCCATCAGCGACAGGTTCGACAGCGCGATCGGCATAGCCTTAGGCTGGCGACCACCCTGTTCGGTCTGGGTCTGACGGGTGTGACGGATGGAGACGTTCACGTCTGCCACGACTGCTTTGCCAGCTTTGGGCGAGACAGAGGTGATTTCCCCCTGCTTACCTTTGTCTTTGCCAGCAAGCACGATGACCTTGTCACCTTTACGGATCTTAGCAGCCATTACAGCACCTCCGGAGCAAGCGAGATGATCTTCATGAAGTTCTTTGCACGCAGCTCGCGCACGACCGGCCCGAAGATACGGGTACCGACCGGCTCACCATTGTTGCCAAGGATGACGGCAGCGTTGCGGTCGAAACGGATGGCGGTGCCATCTTCGCGACGAACTTCTTTGGCGGTGCGTACGACGACGGCCTTACGGACGTCACCTTTCTTTACGCGGCCGCGCGGGATGGCTTCCTTGACGGAAACGACGATGACATCGCCAACCGACGCGTAGCGACGGTGCGAACCACCCAGGACCTTGATGCACTGAACTCGGCGAGCGCCGGAGTTATCAGCAACATCCAGATTGGTCTGCATCTGGATCATTAGGTTTCTCCCGACCTATGGGGACCACCGTGCAGTCAGGGGCCCCAGGGTTTCGATTGAGCTGAACGCTCGTCTTGGCCGTTAGGCCGTGACGACCGTCCAACGCTTGGTCTTCGAGATCGGCGCGCATTCTTCGATACGAACAATGTCACCGGTCTTGAATTGGTTAGCCGCGTCATGGGCGCGGTATTTCTTGGATTTCCGGATCGTCTTTTTGAGAACCGGATGCGTGAAGCGGCGCTCAACCGAAACCGTGATGGTTTGGTTGTTTTTGTCCGAGGTCACGGTGCCTTGAAGGATACGTTTGGGCATGAAAGCTCTCCTTAGTTCGCGGCTTCAGCAGCTTTGTGGTTCAACACGGTCTTGATCCGCGCAACGTTGCGGCGAACCTTGCGCATCCGCGCGGTGTTCTCGAGTTGACCGGTGGCTTGCTGGAAGCGGAGGTTGAAGGCTTCCTTTTTCAGCGAAACGAGCTCGTCTTTCAGCTCATCAGGCGTCTTAGCCTTGAGTTCTTGGGCGTTCATCCCGGGTCCTTTCTTGGCATCAGAGGGCCCCATAGGGTGACCCTTGATCTGATGGGTTATGTCGGTCCTGACTTCAGGAACTCGCGGCATCTAACAGAGAGAATCAGATATGGCAAGGATTCATTGGCCTTTGCCCCGCTTTGGCGTATGCACGGGGCAACCCTACCCCTATCAGCTCGGAAAATCCCATGTCGAAACCCAAATCGAAATCGCCCGCTAAAGACGCCAAGAAGGCCGAAGCGAAAGCCATCGAGAAGGCCGCTACGACATCCTCTGGCATAGCCGCTGCGACATCTCAGATCGAGTCGCTGTTTGTCACCCGCCTCTATCGCGCCCCTCTTTCAGCCTATGCGCCGAAAGTCGACGCCGCCGAGTTGGAACATTCCTGCTATGCCATCGCCGAGGATGACGAGGCCGGTCAGCAATGGTGCGAGGAGAACGACTATCCGGGCTATACCAGCTACGCCTCGCTGACCGACCTGCCGTGGCGGTTTCCGATCTTCAAGGACATCGTGAAGGCGCTGGACAAACATATCGCGGCCTTTGCCAAGGATTTGGAATTTGATCTGGGCGCGGGCAAGCTGGTGCTGGAAGACATCTGGATCAACATCCTGCCCGAGGGTGGCACCCATGCCTCGCATATCCACCCCCATTCGGTGATTTCCGGCACGACCTATGTCGCGATGCCCGAGGGGGCATCAGCCCTCAAACTCGAAGACCCGCGCCTTGCAATGATGATGGCCGCCCCCACGCGGGTGAAGACCGCGCGGCGCGAGCTGCAACCCTTCATCTACGTCAAACCCGAAATCGGCGACGTGCTGCTCTGGGAAAGCTGGCTGCGCCACGAGGTGCCGATGAACATGGCCGAGGAAGAGCGGATCTCGGTGAGTTTCAATTATAAGTGGGTGGATTGAGGGGCGCTACGTGCGAAGGCCGGAGCGCGGATGAAGCTGCCGTTAATCAGTGGCAAATGAAGGGCTGAATCGTCCCGGTTTCACCGGAGACCTTTAGCTTCATTTCACGCGACCATATCGAGCACGTCGCGCTGTGCATAGAAGTTCTCTTCAGCCTCTGCTGGCGGGATGTTTCCGATGGGGCCAAGCAGGCGTCTGTGGTTGAACCAATCGACCCATCCGAGGGTGGCCATTTCCAGATCTTGCATGTTGCGCCATGGACCCTGGCGGTGGACCAGCTCGGTTTTGTAGAGACCGTTAATCGTCTCAGCGAGGGCGTTATCATACGAGTCCCCGACGCTGCCGACCGATGGTTCGATGCCTGCTTCGGCCAAACGCTCGGTGTATCGAATGGACAAATATTGCCCGCCGCGGTCCGAATGGTGGATCAAACCGCC
>NZ_JBLXEM010000007.1:35011-188709 GCF_048263065.1 Thioclava sp. | reverse complement strand
TATCCCAACACCATGGCGATGCAGGCGTTGGATAAGCCAAGCTGCGACGAGGTTGTCGCGCTATTCCCCGAGCTGCATCCTTTGCACCATGAGGCGCCGGTTGCCGCCCGCAAGATCTTGCGCAAGCACGAGGCGCAACTGATTGCCCGCAAGCTTTCGCGCTCATCTTCAAGGTCATAATATCCAGAGGGGGTCCGACAAAACTGAACAGTTGAGTTAGGTCGATTTTCCACTCGGTTACGCCGCAACTATTTGGTGGAGTGCCCCCATCGGGTGGTCCAGTTTGAATGTTCGTGCATGATGGGCCTTTGGTCTATCGGAATTATGCTTTCTGGCGCCGGTGGACGCTAGCAACAAGAATGCGTCATGCGCCACGTCGGCTGACGAATTGAAGCTCCTCTCCGCGGCACAGGGCGAAGTTGCTGCGCGGCCACGAAGAAGCGGGGATCGTCGGAGGTGGCGCTTGTAGGGATTTCCGCAAGGAACGCATTCGCGCGTCATATTCGTGCGGCTGATCTTCCAGGCTCGCAAATCGCAAAGCGAGTTCGCGCTCGACGCTTTCACACGACAGATGGCCATAAGTTCTGCTCACCGTGTCGGTGCTCGAGTGGCCGAGTTGGCGTGCAACCATGGCTAGCGGCGCGCCGGCCTGCACGAGCTGACTTGCATATGTGTGCCTTAACCCGTGAAACACGAATTCACGCGGCAGGTGGGCTTTTTCAACAGCTGCTTTGAATAGATGCCGATGCCGCGTGCGCCAAATCTGGCCTGCGTCGGTGCGAAATAAAATGTCGTCTTCCGACTTCCCGGCGCACATCCCCAAGAAAAACCGCATCCCTTCCTCAGGCAAATACACATAACGTGGTCGCCAGCCCTTCGGAGATGAGACATAAATTCCAAAGATATCCTTGCCGATATCGCGAACGTGAAGCGACGATAATTCGGATACCCGGCATCCACTGTAAAGCGCTGCGCGAACCAAGTCAGCCAGATCGGGACGGCATGCGGCGATAAGGTCGCGACACTGTGCCCGTGTGAGGAAGATCTGGCGAGGGACTTCAAGATTTGGGACACGGTGGATGCAGCGCCAAGACCTTTCAGAGGCGGAGTGACCATTCTCCCACGCCATCTGCAGCGCTATTCTTAAAATCCCCAGAAGCGTATTCAGGGTCCCTTTCCTGCGGCGCAATGCATCGGAATCGAGGCTTTCAATCTTCACCTTTTCCCCAAGCGTTTGGTTCCCGCGCTTGGGAGGCGTCTCAAGGACGGCGCGGCAGAAATTGGTGATCGTGACTCCCTTGAGGTCGTCAAGCTGAACGGATCCGAGGCGCGGCAAGATGTGAAAGTTGATCAGTGCGACAAGTGTTTCGAAAGTGGTCTTTGTCGCTGCGATCCGTTTCCATTCCACATAGTCGATCAAGGCATCTCCGACAGTGAACCCGGTGATGCTCTTTGTATATTTAAGATGCTGTGTGGTTCCCACAGGATAGCTAGTAGAGGCAACGCCTTTGCGTTCCTCCTCTGCAAACCAGACGCGAGCGAGCTTGATCGCCGCTTCATAGGTGAAATCGTCTGAACTCATCGAGACTGTCAGTCCCAGTCGGCTCTGCTTGTATCGACCGTCTTTCTTGCGGATCCTTGCAACCCATTGAGGAAACTTATTCGATTTTTTCTCAACCCCGATGTGGCGACAATATTCCAGAATGTTCCAATATGGCGCCGCTCTTTCAGGAAGAGCTTGGATTGTTTCAAGGTTGTCGAGCTTCGATGCGTGCATGAGGTTCTTCCTCCTTACCAAGGATAAGGAAGTATCTTCGTGCCCTATCCGTTAAGCCATATCGCTCGATATAATCGAGCAAAACAACTTCTGCCCTGTCAGCTTTGGTCGGCTCTTTCATGTCCTTCTCCTCCCATGTGCGATCAAAGCTACCTTGCCACGCCAAAGGTAAACAGATCGTTAAGACGACGAAAAGCTGAGCCCTCCAGATTATTTGCCGTCATGATCCAGATGACCCGCGACATGTCGACAGGAATGCGCAGATAGACGTAGGTTTCGCAAAATCAGGTTCTCGAGGCGTGGAGAGTCGGCGCAACCGGGCATGACTTGCCTACCGATGAGGCATAAGCTTGCAAAAAATCGGAATTTCGTGCGAAACCTCTGTCAAGAGTTGTTTTGCTTCACGGGCAAAATTACGTTAACTCTTTAATAAGGCGGTGGATTCTTGGGGGGTGCGGATAAAGCATAAGCGTGCGCACCTAGCGATTAGCTCGACCACGAACCACCGGAAATACTTGGAAGGAACTCCGACCTCGCGTTGCGTCGATAGCATATGGGCGCTGGCCAATTGGATGGTGCTCCAGCCTCGCTCTCCGTCGGGGATCGGGCCGCCTTTCCCGCGGAGCGCGGTGATTTTCTCCCACCGGAATAAAGATAGGCCCTGCGAGATATTCATGCAGGTCGCTGCCGCAGATTGGAGACCTTCGAGATGGCAGACCTCCATGTCGCTGTCAAAAATGCGCTGCGCATGGGCGCAATCCGTTGGCCGATAGGCGATTGCTCGCAATCGCCGTAAGGCGGGTTTGACGCCGTCAAACACCTCGTCCTGTGTCAGGTCGAGAAGCGGCCTCCCAAGCTGGATCTAGACGTCTATCCCTATCTACCAAAGGCCAATGTCGGCACGACAACTGCGGTCAGCTACATGTCCCTGAGGGCTTTTTGTTGAGTGTTGTTGGATTGCGGTTGATTGAAGCCCCTCGGGAAATCACACCAAACGCATTGGCTTATCTCTAATTGGTTTCGGAGGAGGCTAAGGATTGAAATCTCAAGGATGAGAAGAGGTTTAAAGTGCTCCAGTCCATTCGGGCATCAGACCAAAGCGCCTGCAAAAACATCGAACTGCCTAAAACTCGCAGGAATTCAAGTCTGGGCAGGCGCGACGATAATCTCGGTGCTCCATTCGGCGCAGCGTTTCGCAAGCGCTTCCGGTAGCGGCCTGTCGATGAAGATTGGGGCGCAACGGCGGCGCGTGGAGCGCTTGCTAATCGGGTAGGCCCCGCACATCCGTCACTGCAAATCCTGCTTGATCGGATCGCCGCCGGAGTGCTGACCCCGCGCGAAACCGAGGTTATCGCCATGGTGCAGCGCGGCTATTCCACCACGGCGATCGGCGCGCATCTCTCGATCAGCGACGAGACCGTGAAGGTGCATCGCAAGAACGCCTATCGCAAATTGTCGATACCGTCTTAGACCCGACTTTTTTCGCTCTTTTTACGGGCCCTAGAACCATCTTGATGATTTAGCTGCCATGCCATCGGAATGTAGCCCTGGCGGTTCTTGGAAGTGAGGTGTTCCTAGATTTGTAGACGCTTTGCTTGGTAAATTTAGAACCAAGGAGAGACGGATTACAGATGAGTTCAAGCAGGACGCTGTAGCGCAGGTTTTAGAGCGTGGATACGCTGTCAGCGAGGTGGCTGAGCGGTTGGAGATCAGATCACTGCCCCATAGGTATCACGCCACCTTGTCAGTTTCGATTCCCGAGATTGCGGCTACGAGGTTGTCTTCGGTCACTTCATCGGTCGTGAACGTGCGCATTATCCGGCCATGAAACATTGCCGCAATCCGATCAGAAACATGCATCACCTCGGGCATTTCCGAGGAAATTACGATCACCGCATAACCTTCGCTTGCAAGTTTTCGGATCAGATCGTGGATTTCGGATTTCGAACCTACATCAATGCCGCGCGTCGGTTCGTCCACGATCAGAATGCGCGGATGCATCGCCAGCCATTTTCCGATAACGATTTTTTGCTGGTTGCCGCCTGACAGGTTACCCACCGCCTGACGCCAGCTTGGCGTCTTGATCTTGAGCGCATCATAGTAATGATCGAAAATCGCAATCTCCGCGCCGTCCGACACAAACGGCCCTGTGGTCAGATCCCCCACCTGCGGCAACGTGATGTTGTCACGACAATTCATACCCAGCACGAGGCCCTGTTCCTTGCGGCTTTCGGGCACCAGTGAGATGCCTTTCGTGATGGCATCGGCAGGTGATGAAATTTCGACCTCGGTGCCATCTATCAAAATGCGCCCTGCCGAGGGTTTGCGCAGACCAAACAGCGTTTCGGCGATCTCGGTGCGCCCGGCCCCTACCAGCCCATAAAAGCCCAGAACCTCGCCCTCGCGCAGCTCAAAGCTGACATCCTGAAATAGTTTTCCGCAACTAAGCCCCTCGACCTGTAGCGCCACCTCACCGATCTTTGCCGCCGCCACTGTTCGCCGCGTCAGATCAAGCGCGCGCCCGATCATCAGCTGGATCACCTCGTCCTCATTGGTCTCGAATTTGATCAACGTGCCTCGATAGCCGCCATCGCGCAGCACCGAAATCCGATCGGCCAGCGTAAAAATCTCGTCCATTCGGTGCGAGATATAGACGATCCCTGCCCCACGCGTTTTGAGATCATTGATGATATCGAACAGCACGACTTTTTCAGCATCTGTCAGCGAGGCTGTGGGCTCGTCAAACACAACCACCTTGGCATCGACCGTCAGGGCGCGCGCGATCTCGACCATCTGCTGATTGGCAATCGAGAGCGTGCCCACCTGCGTCTTGGAATCAAAGCTACACTTGAGGCGGTCGAGGATTGCTTGCGCATTGGTGTGAAGCGTTTTCCAATCGACCCGGCCCAAGGATTTGCGCGGCAGCTCGCCCAGATAGATATTCTCGGCAACCGACATTTCTTCGGCCAGGCTCAGCTCTTGGTGGATCAACACGACGCCGCGCGCTTTGGCCTCCAGCGGGCTGCGCATGGTGACTGCCTCGCCCTCGATATAGATGCTCCCCTCATCGGGTTGATACATACCCGCTAGCACCTTCATCAGGGTCGATTTGCCCGCACCGTTCTCGCCCAGCAACGCATGGACCTCGCCCGCGCGCACGTCGAAGCTGACGTCATCGAGCGCGCGCACGCCGGGAAAGGTTTTCACGATGCCCTCAAGGCGCAGCGCGGGGGTATCGGTTTGGGGGGTGTGCGATCCGCTCATAGCCGAAGCTCCTCTTTACCCTTGCGATTAAGCTGTTTGTCCAACAACAGCACGGCGATCAGGATCGAGCCCAAAATCACCAGCACGTAGAAGGCTGGCACCTGCATCAGGTTCATACCGTTGCGCAAAATACCGATCGCCAGAACCCCGCCCAGCGTGCCCATGATCGTGCCGGCACCACCCTGAAGTTTGGTGCCCCCAAGCACGACCGAGGTAATCACCCACAGCTCGTAATTGGTGCCAAGGTTGGGCGTGGCTGCCCCCATCTGGCTTGACAGCGTGACGCCCGCCAATGCGGCCAGAAAGCCCACGATCATGAAGTTGATCATCATATGCGGCCCGACGCGTATGCCCGCATTCACGGCTGCTGACCGATTACCGCCCACCGCATAGGTGTTGCGTCCATGCACGGTGCGCGAAAGCACGAAATGCACGATGGCAGTGCTAATCAGAAACAGCGCGGCCAAGGTCGGGATCGGGCCGATGCTGCTGGATCCGAAATCCGAAAACGAGAAGTTCGCCGCAAAAAAGGACTGCTCTTTGGTATAAACAAAGACCAACCCGCGCACGCCCAACATCGCGCCCAGCGTGACGATGAACGCATCCACCCCGGTTTTCCACACGATCAGCCCGTTTAGCGCGCCCAAGGCGGTGCCCGCCACAAGGGCGGCGACCACACCGGGCAATATCGCCCAGTTGCCCCAATCGGCAAACAGGCTCCAACCCTGAATATCGACACACAGACTGGCAGCCAGGGCGACAACGGCCCCGACGCTCAGATCGATATTGCCGTTGATCATCACCAACGTCATCCCCAGTGCGATCACCCCGATGGTCGAGGTCTGCACAAGGATATTCTGGAAATTTTGCAGAGCGAAGAAATACGGGTTGGCAAAGCTGAAGAAGATGAAGATCAGCGCGATGAAGCCCCAGATCGGGTTGCTAGCCAGCCAGCCCAGCGGAGATTTGAGAACCGATTGTGACATGATCCCCTCCTTATGCGATGGGCGAGAGCAGACGGCCGCGCTTGGCTGCGATATCGAGCCAGACGGCGAGGATGATGACGACCCATGTCACCAGCCACTGCACATAATATTCAAAGCCAAGCAGCAAGAGACCGTTCTGGATGAAGCCCAGGATCAGCACCCCGATCACCGATTTCCAGATCGTGCCCGAGCCACCCAAAAGCGAGGTGCCCCCTAAGATCACGCCCGCCAGAACTTGCAGTTCATAGCCTTGGCCGACATTGTTTTGCGACCCCATCACCCGGCTGCCCAGAATAATAGCCGCAATCGCCACCGTCAGCGCCGAGATCAGGTAGGTCAGAAACACCACGCGGCTGCGCCGGATGCCCGAAAACACTGCCGCCGTCGCATTGCCGCCCGTGGCGTAGATCCGGCGTCCGAACGGTGTGTAGGCCATCATTACATGCAGCACGATGGCGCAAACTGCGAAGATCACGATCGGGGTCGGGATATCGGCAATGTAGCCGCGCCCGAACACCTTAAACCAGGTGGCGTCTTGATGGACGATATCGACGTTCTTGCCACCGCTATAGATCAGGGTCAGGCCCTGAATGGCCGACAGCATCCCAAGTGTGACGATCAGCGAATTGAGCCGCGCGACCCCCACCAAAAGTCCGTTGATCGCGCCAAGACACAATGTGGCTGCTACCATCACAACAATCGCCGGACCCGGCCCGATCTTATCGTGAAGATCAACCACAAGAACCGTCGAGAATGACAGCATCGAGCCCACTGACAGATCCAGATTGCCGCCAATCACCACGACGGTGACGCCAAGCGCCATCACCCCGATGATCGCCGAGGACCGCACCACCGAAAAGATGTTTTCCGCCGATAAGAACCGATCGGAAAACACCGAAAATGCGATTAGAAACAACACGAAGGCTACAAGAATTCCCTGTCGTGCCATAAGTCCCGCAAAGGACTTCAACCCTGAATGGGCCATGCCTCCTCCGTTGTGTTTTCCGCCCGTATTTGGGCTGCTGTGACCTGCCCTTTTGGCGGGTGTCTCAAGGCGCGTATCCGCCATGTGCTCCTCCTTGATCTGGTGCCTGCATGCCTCCCGCATGCAAGCGCGCCAAAAGAGTTCAGACCAACGTCATACCGCCGTCGATCATGACAATCTGTCCCGTCATGTAATCGCTGTCGGGGGACGCCAGAAACGTCGTGGTTCCGATAATATCTGCGGGGCGCGCGACGCGCCCGCGCAAGATACCGGACGAAAACTCTTCCATTGCCTGGCCGGGCTTTTCAGCCGCGCCAATCTCCATCAGGTCGCGATCGACCTCATCCCACATCTCGGTAGCGACGACACCGGGCGCAAAGCCCGTGACGGTAATATTATGCTTAGCCAGATCGCGCGCGCCCGATTGCGTTAACGAGACCACGGCCCATTTTGACGCGCAATAGGGCGCGACATTGTCAAAGCCCTGCCGACTTGCGACTGAGGCGGTGTTGACGATCTTGCCGCCCCCGCCTTGCGCGATCATCTGCTTGGCCGCTTCTTGCATCCCAATCATTGTGCCTAGACCGTTAATATCCATAATGAAATGCCAGTTATCTTCGGTGACATCGAGAAAGTTCATGGGCCGATTGACGCCCGCATTGTTGAACATTACGTCGATCCGCCCGAATTGGGCCACAACCGCCGCGATCATTGCCCGCATCTCGTTGCGTTCGGTCACATTGACCTTTGCCGACATGACCCGACCTCCAGTGGCTGCGGCCCGTGCCTCATTGGCCTTGGCCACGTTTGCGGCTTGTGCGCCGTTGAGATCAGCGAAACACACATCCGCTCCTTCCTCTAACAACGCTTCGCCCATAGCGCGGCCAATGCCACGCGCAGCCCCGGTTATAAGACAAACTCGTCCCGATACGCGTCCCATGAACGCCTCCTATGCCGAAAAGAAAAGACGACATGGGCAGTCTCGAAAGACCACCCATGCCACCGGGGAGGAAGCCTCAGAACACCGGCTTTGAGAACTGCTTCATGTTCTCTTGCGTAATTTCAGGTGTTTTAAAGTAGTTCATTTTCGGAACTTCTTTACCTTGGATCACGTCGATCGCCGTTTTCAATGCGTTTTCCGCATCATCGACGGGCGACTGATAGACCGAGCCGTAATACTCGCCCTTCGCCATCGCCTCATAGCCCACGGCAAAGTTGGTGGCGCCGACGAACTTGATGTCCTTAGCGCGCCCTGCGGCTTTGGCGGCATTCAGTGCGCCAACACCCATGTTGTCATCAGCGGCATAGACTCCGTCAATCTTGGGATATTTAACCAGGAAATCTTCCATCACGCGCTGGGATTTCTCGCGGTTCCAGTCACCGGGCTGAGTGTCCATGATCTTGACCTCTGGGCAGACCTTGGCAAGTTGATCCTCAAAGCCCTTTTCACGCTCGATCGCGGTGGTGTAGCCCGGCTTGCCCGCAATCTGCACAATATCGCCCTTGTTGTTGAGCGCCTTGCACATCATGTCGGCAGCTTCTTGGCCCTGCTCGATATTGTTCGGACCAGAGAAGGCAGCGATATAGGGCATGCCCTCTTCTGCGATATTCGAGTTGGTGATGACAACCGGAATACCCGCGTCATGTGCCTTGCGCACAGCCGGAACCACGGCCTTACCATTAGTTGGCCAGATGATGATCGCCTGCACTTTTTGCTGCGTCAGATCCTGGATCTGAGCGATCTGACGGGCCACGTCCCCACCGGCATCCAGAACAACGACTTCGACATTTGGATCGGCCGCGGCTGCTGCTTTGAACGCCTTTTCATAGGTCGTCTGGTAGCTGTCGACGCCAACGTTGTTCTGCGTGATGCCGATCTTGATCTTTTCGGCCGAAGCCGCACCGGCAAACGCGATAGCCGCAGCTGCGGTCGTGCCCGTGATCAGCGCCTTCATAGTCGTTTTCATGTATCTTCCTCCCTTAGTCATTTTTGACAGCTCGTTACGAAAGACGCTCCTCCTGAACGTCAGATTCAAACCGAATCCGTCAGCGATACGCTAAGAGCATTCCCTCAGAGCGCACCGGATACCGCGTAAGTTTTATCCACAATGGATGTTTCCGTGTCCATTTTGGATATAATCGCACCAGCCACTCATTATCAATTCGGACATCTTGCAGGAGGCAACGCAATGCCACACCCGAAACTCACCCACGGATATACTGACATGCACATGCCAAATCCGAAAGATATCCAGACCGGACAATTTGGTATGCAACCGAATGCACGACCCAACACCCTGCGTGGTGACAGTGCGACGGCCATCATCGATTTCATGGACGCATTTGCAAGTGAGGTCGAGGAAACTCTGCCGCTTTCCGCGCCCAACCCTTACTTTACAATGGCCTCACATCTGGTGCGCAAGCATCTTGAGGGTAAGATCGTCACGCCATCCTCGCTCGTGGCAGCGTCGGGTGTGCCTTATGCGACAGCCATGCGCAAGCTGGCCGAAATGACGGAAGCGGGCATGATCGAGCAACGCCCGCGCACCAAATCAGGAAAGACCGTCTCACTGCATGCCAGTGCGCAGCTATTGGAAAGCTGGGGGCAGTTATCAGACCGTGTGCTGCGTCTTGCCAGTGCGCATTTGGGGGCAGCAAACGGGGCAGAGCGCGATTACTACTTTGGCGGGTCCTATCTGGCAGGCCACAGCATCAAGCCGCCCGCCGTTCTGCCCGAGCCGCTGGCCCTGTCCGGCGGCGTGCGCGTTCTGGTGCATGGCGATCCGACCTTCATGGTGATGGAAACACTCAAGCGTCAGTTCGAACAGATGATTGGCACGTCGATTTCGCAGCGGGCATTTTCGATCGACAGGCTGCACGAAGAGGTTTTGCGCAACGCGACCCATAGTGCCAGCCGTTACGACATCATCGCGATCGATCTTCCCTGGATTGGAGAGTTCGTCAGCAAGGGTGTGTTGCTACCCCTTGATGAGGTAATGGATATCGAGCGGCTCGATCCGAGCGATTTTCACACCGCAGGCTGGCGCGCAGCCCATTGGGCCGGCCGGCCTTACGGTGTGCCCAGTCAAACGACGCCTGAGTTATTCTTTTATCGCAAAGACTTGTTTGCCCAAGCCGGATTAGAGCCACCTGCGACCACCGACGATGTGCTAAAGGTCGCAGAGCACTTCCACGATCCCGTGCATGGGCGCTACGGCATTGCGTGGAATGCGGCGCGCGGCACCGCGCTTGGCCACACGTTTATGACGGCTTGCGCCGATTTCGGTCATCCAGTGCTGAATCTAGCGCCCATCGCAGGCGGGTTTGATGCCGATCATCTGGATCGCGACGATCTTCTGGCGCAGTTTGACAGCCCCGCCGCCGAGGCTGCGGCCGAATACCTACTGCAACTGTTGAAATTCTCGCCCCCCGATATCTTGTCGATGTCGTGGTATGAGCGGGTGCGTCCCTATGCGTCGGGTCGGGTCGCGATGGCCTATGGCTATACTTTGCTGGCCCCGTATTTTGAGTTGGATGCCGACTCGCCCGCACATGACACCACGGGTTATTTGCCCCATCCCGCCGGGCCAGGTGGTGCGCCTGTGGCCCCCGTGGGCGGCTATGTGCTGGGCATTCCCGCAAACCTCCCCCCAGAGCGGCGTGCTGATGCCGCTGAGGCGCTGATCGCGTTCACATCGCCTGCAGCGCAAAAGCTGTATGTGCTCAATGGCAGCCGCACCGCGCCGCGTTATTCGGTTGGGGCAGACCCCGAGGTGCAGCGCATCTCGACCATCTTTTCGGCGGTCGACGCGATGTCTTGGCGCGACGAATTACAATTCTGGCCGCGCCCTCCGGTGCCCCAGATCTGCAATCTGATCGAAATTTGCGGTCAGGAAATTCACGACATGCTGCGCGGCGTCACGACCCCGCGCGGGGCGCTGCAAGCGGTCCAACAAAGGGCCGAGGCCGCGTTGAGAACCAGACCAAGTTAGGGAGGAAAGAATGGATCCGAATAGACTCAAAGGGAAGAATGTGCTGATCACTGGCGGCGCGCAAGGAATGGGGGCGTGCAACGCCGAGCATTTCGCCGAACAAGGCGCGAATGTCTGCCTTGGCGACATCGATCTGGCGGCCGCGCAAGCGATGGCCGACAAGATCAACGCGCGCGGCAATGGCAAGGCAATTGCGGTGCGCATGGATGTGACCAAGCGCGAAGACAATGCCGCCGCCATCGCCGCCACCGTCGCGGCCTTTGGCAACATCAATGTCGGCGTCTTCAACGCAGGCCTCAACAAACCCCGGTTCTTCATGGATATCGATGAGGACAACTGGGATCACATCATGTCGGTGAACACCAAGGGCATGTGGCTGGGCATGCAGGAAACCGCAAAACAAATGATTGAGCAGGGCCCGCAAGAGCATGTCTATAAGCTGATCAATGTAGGCTCCGTCGCCTCGCGCAAGCCCCTTATCGACGTCACCGTCTATTGCACCTCGAAATATGGCTGCCTTGCGCTGACCCATTGCGGTGCGATCGCGCTTGCCAAACACAATATCACCGTCAATGGCTATGCACCGGGCGTGGTAAAAACACCGCTTTGGGAGCAACTCGACAAGGATCTGGTCGAGATCGGCTTCAAGGATCACGAAGGGCAGGCCTTTGACGATCTGGCCCAGATCCTCGCGCTTAAGAAGGTGTCCTATCCCGATGATATCAAGGGCACGGCGGCATTTCTTGTCAGCCATGACAGCGACTACATGACCGGCCAAATGATTCACATCGACGGCGGCTGGGTCATTCAGTGACGCACGGGGGCCCGAGCGCCCCTTCCCCCAAAAAGACACACACACGCCCGCGATGGGCGTCAGGAGATTTGCCATGAACACGAACGCCCTCAACCCGCGCATCCTGCAACCCGGTGACATTGACCCAAACTGGCGCTGGGACAAGCACATCCCCGCCTTTGGCCACACGGCCGTTGATTTTGAGCGTCGCGTCGATCACGACCGCCTACGCCGCTACCGGCTCAGCCGCACAAAGGACGCGCTGAAGAAATCCAATTGCGGCTCGCTGCTGACCTTTGATGTGAACAACATTCGCTACATTTCGGGGACCAAGATCGGCGAGTGGGAGCGTGACAAGATGTGTCGCTTTGCGCTGCTGTGTGGCGATGACGAACCCTATGTCTGGGATTTCGGCTCGGCCGCCGTTCACCACCGCGACTATTGCGACTGGCTCGACCCCGAGCGGATGCGCGCAGGCGTGGTCGGCATGCGCGGCACAATCCCGCCGAGCTTTGGCCTGATGAAACGCTACGCCGAGGAAATCGCCGCGCTAATCAAGAAGGCGGGGATGGCAGGCATGCCCGTTGGCGTCGATTACGCCGAAACGGCGATGTTCTTTGCGCTGCAAGAGGCAGGGCTCAACGTGGTTGACGGTCAGCAAATCATGCTGAGCGCGCGTGAGATCAAGAATATCGACGAAATCCAGCTGCTTAACCAAGCCGCAAGCATGGTGGATGGTGTCTATGACATGATCTGGCACGAGCTGCGCCCCGGCATCCGCGAAAACGATATCGTCGCGATGTCGAACAAGCTGCTCTACGAAATGGGTTCGGATGATGTCGAAGCGATCAACGCCATTTCGGGCGAGCGTTGCAACCCGCACCCGCATAACTTCACCGACCGGTTGTTCCGCCCCGGTGATCAGGCGTTCTTCGACATCCTACAAAGTTATCAGGGCTATCGGACCTGCTACTATCGCACCTTCAATATCGGGCGCGCGACGCCGTCGCAGAACGATGCCTATATCCGGTGCCGCGAATGGCTCGACAATGCCATCGCGCTGATCAAGCCGGGGGTGACGACCGACGTGGTCGCCAAAGCCTTCCCGAAATGTGAGGAATTCGGATTCCCCGACGAACTATCGGCCTTCGGTCTGCAATTTGGCCACGGGCTGGGGCTGGCGCTGCACGAACGCCCGATCATCAGCCGCGCGGTCAGTCTGGAAAACCCGATGGAGATTCAGACCGGCATGGTCTTTGCGCTGGAAACCTATTGCCCGGCCTCGGATGGCTACTCGGCCGCCCGGATCGAGGAAGAGGTCGTGGTGACCGATACCGGCTGCAAGGTGATCAGCCTGTTCCCCGCCGAAGAACTGCCGATCGCTAACCGCTACTGAGACACGCCCCCGCGCGGCTGCGCAAACCCGCCGCGCGGGGGGAACCGATCTCATGCCAGAACCAAGACAGGGAGCGCGTCATGGCCACCGCCAAAAACAAGCGCAAGACAAATACCGAGGACTATCTGCGCATGTATCGCCAGATGGTCCGCATCCGTAGTTTCGAAGACAATGCCAATCAGCTGTATCTGTCCGCCAAGATGCCGGGCCTGACCCATATGTATTCCGGTGAAGAAGCCGTGGCTGTGGGTATCTGCGAAGCGCTGACTGACGACGACAAGATCACCTCAACCCATCGTGGTCACGGTCATTGCGTAGCCAAGGGTGCTGAGTTCAAACAGATGTTTTGCGAATTGCTGGGCAAGGCCGAGGGCTATTGCCGGGGCAAGGGTGGTTCAATGCATATCGCCGATCAAAGCCACGGCAATCTAGGCGCCAACGCCATTGTCGGCGGCTCGATGGGGATCGCGACGGGCGCGGCCCTATCGGCCAAGTTGCAGGGGCGCGATGATGTGACCGTGTGCTTCTTTGGCGACGGCGCAACCGCTCAGGGCCTATGGTATGAGGTGATGAACATGGCGGCGCTGTGGAAGCTTCCCGTCATTTATGCCTGCGAAAACAATGGCTATTCCGAATACACAAAGACCGCAGAGATTGCTGCCGGCTCACTGACAGCGCGCGCCGAAGCCTTCGGAATTGAGGCGTTCCAAGTCGATGGACAAGACGTTCTGGCGGTCAACGAGTTGGCACAAACGCTGGTCGCACGGGCACGCAAGGGCGAGGGCCCGTTCTTTATTGAACTCAAGACCTATCGCTATCACGGCCACCATGTCGGCGACATCAATCGCGATTATTACCGCTCAAAGGAAGAGGAGACGATCTGGAAGGAACAACGCGACCCGATCATCAATTTTGGCAAATGGCTGACCAAGGAGGGCATCGTGAACGAAGACGAGCTGCAAGAGTTGCGCGATGCGGTCAAGGCTGATGCCGAAGCCGCCGTGACCTATGCGCTCGCCGCCGCCTATCCCGATATCAGCGAAGTCGACATGCACGTCTTTGCCCCCAATGACGCCGCCTGAGGAGGAAATCATGCGCGAGATTACCCTATCCAAGGCCGTCAATGAGGCCATCGCCGAAGAAATGCGCCGCGATCCCAGCATCTTCCTGATGGGCGAGGACGTGGCCGAAGCCGGAACGCCCTTCAAGGTTCTGTCCGGTCTGGTCGAGGAATTCGGCACCGAGAGGATCATCGACACCCCGATCTCTGAGCCCGGTTTTATGGGGCTTGCCGTGGGCGCTGCGATGACCGGATCACGTCCGATCGTGGACCTAATGTTTGGCGACTTCCTGTTTCTGGTGATGGACCAGCTGTGCAATCAGGCCGCAAAGACGTATTACATGTCGGGCGGCAAGCTGAGCGTGCCTTTGGTGTTGCGCACCAATATGGGCGCAACGCGGCGCTCTGCCGCGCAACACAGCCAGTCGCTGCACGCGCTGGTTGCCCATATTCCGGGGTTGAAAGTGGCGATGCCGTCTTCGGCATATGAGGCCAAGGGCCTGATGAAGACCGCGATCCGCGACAACAGCCCGGTCGTGATCTTCGAAGACAAGCTGATGTATAACGACAAGGCCCCCGTCCCCGAAGAAGAATACCTGATCCCCTTTGGGCAGGCCGCCGTGCTGCGCGAGGGCAGCGACATCACGCTGGTAGGCACGTCGTCCATGGTGCAGATCGCGCTGGCAGCGGCGGAAACGCTGGCCGCCGAGGGTATCTCAGCCGAGGTCATCGACCCGCGCACCATCGTGCCGCTCGACGAGGAAACAATCGTGAAAAGCGTGCGCAAGACCAGCCGCGCGATGGTGATCGACGAGGGTCACCAAAGCTATGGCGTCAGCGCCGAAATCGCCAGCCGGATCACCGAAAAGGCGTTTTATTATCTCGATGCGCCGGTGGTGCGCATGGGCGCGATGGACGTCCCCGTTCCGTTCTCGCCTGCGCTAGAGGATATCACCGTGCCCACCGCCAAGGGCGTGGCCGCGATGGCGCGCCGTCTGGTGCGCGGGGAGGTCAGTGATGTCGCATGATGTCATCATGCCCGCGCTTGGCATGGCGCAAGAAACCGGCCTGATCGTGGCTTGGCTCAAAGCGCCGGGCGACGCGGTCAAGACGGGCGAGCCGCTGATGGAGGTTGAGACCGACAAGGCCACGATGGAGGTCGAGGCGCAAGCCGATGGCTACTTGACCGGCATTCGTGCGCAAGCAGGCGAAAACGTCCCCGTGGGCGAGGTCGTGGCCGTGATCTCTGACACGCCCGAAGACACGGCCCCTGCTTCTGCGCCCAAGGTCGAGGCCGAAGCCGAAGACGCGCCAGAGACTGCGGACGCATCCGGCATACCAGAGGGAGCGCAGATCATCATGCCCGCGCTTGGCATGGCGCAGGACACGGGACACCTGACCGCGTGGCACAAGGCCCCCGGCGATGCGGTAAGCGCCGAGGATATCTTGCTGGAAGTGGAGACCGATAAAAGCGCGGTCGAGGTGCCCGCAGGGCAGTCGGGTTATATCGCGGCGCTTTTAGCAGCCTCTGGCGAGGACGTGCCGGTAGGGACCGTGATCGCTGTAATCTCAGCGCAAAAGCCAGATAATCCAATGATGCGCAGCGCGAAGGCAGCCACCGCCCCGACGCCCGTGCCCAAACCGGAGGCCGCGAAACCGGCCCCTGCCCCGGCAGCGCCCGCCAAAGCAGCCAAGCCGGCCCCCGCAGTCCCACGACCAGAGGGTCGCATCCTCGCCTCTCCCAAAATGCGCCGTCAGGCAACCCTTGAGGGGCTTGATCTGGGGCGGCTGGTTGAAGCCGGGGTGCCCCAGCCCTATCACATGGACGATCTGGACCAATTGCGCAGCCTCGCCACTACGGCCGCTAACGCACAGGCCATCCCGCAACAGGCCGCATCGCGGCATCTAACCGCCGAACTTTCCGCCGACGGCCTGACAGACTTCCTGAACTGGATCGAGACGGAAACAGGTGCGCCAGCGGATATATCAGCGGTTCTAGCGGGGCTTGCCGCAGGCGCGCTGGCAGACACCACCGTCGTGGCCGTCGAACGCTTTAGCCACATCCGCCGCTTTGCCGCCCCCGCGCAGTATCCGCTTGGCCGCGCGCTTGAAACCGAGGATTCCCCGACGCTGATCCTGCGCGATCTGCGTGGCAGCGCGCTGACAGGACTGCATCTGGGGGCCGAAGACGCCCCCGTGCTGACCCTGACGGGGCGTGCATCGCTCACCCTCACTCTCGAAGCGGGCAGCGCGCAGATGGCGCCTGCCGCAGCCCTTGACCTTATAACCGGATTTGCCGCGCGGCTGGAAATGCCGCTGCGCCATCTTCTCTGACCCCGGAGCCCCACATGGATTACACCGATCTCTACATCAATGGCGAATGGCGCAAAGGCGCCGCGGGCGTGCGTTTCGACGTTCTCAACCCTGCCACCGAAGAGGTGCTGACCTCTGTCGCCTCGGCCGAAATTGACGATGCCGCAGCCGCTCTTGACGCCGCAGAGGCAGCATTCGCAGACTGGGCCGGACGCACGCCGCGCGAACGCTCTGAAATCTTACGCAAAGCGTGGGAGTTGATGACCGCGCGCCTTGACGACTTCGCCCGGCTGATCACGCTTGAAAACGGCAAGGCGCGTGCGGACGCAATGGGTGAGGCCACGTATGCCGCCGAATTTTTCCGCTGGTTTGCCGAGGAAGCCGTGCGCGCCGATGGCATGATCACCCGCGCCCCCGCCTCGGGCGCGCGCATCGTCGTCCAGCACAAGCCAGCCGGCATTGCGGTGCTGGTCACGCCGTGGAATTACCCCGCCGCGATGGGCACGCGCAAGATCGCGCCCGCGCTCGCAGCAGGCTGCCCCGTGATCATCAAACCAGCCTCGGAAACGCCGTTGACGATGCTGGCACTGATGCCCCTTTTGGAAGAGGCCGGCGTGCCCAAGGGGCTGGTCAACGTGCTGCCCTCAAAAAACACCGGCCCGCTGGTTGATCATCTGCTGCACGATCCCCGCGTGCGCGTCGTCAGCTTTACTGGCTCAACCGGGGTTGGGCGCAAGCTGCTGCATGCGGCGGCCGATAATGTGCTCAAACCAGCGATGGAACTGGGGGGCAACGCGCCTTTCCTCGTGTTCGAGGATGCCGATATCGACGCAGCAGTCGAGGGCGCAATGCTAGCCAAGATGCGTAACCTCGGCGAGGCCTGCACCGCCGCCAACCGGATTTATGTCCACGAGGCCGTGGCAGAAGAGTTCACCACAAAATTCACCCAGCGGATGGGCGAGCTCAAGCTGGGCAACGGACTGGACGCGGGCGTCGATGTCGGTCCGTTGGTCAATGCCGCGACGCGCGATAAGGTGGCCGCCTTTGTCAGTGACGCCGTTTCAAAGGGCGCAGAGTTGCGCCTTGGAGGTCAGGTGCCAAATCGGCCAGGTTATTTCTACCCGCCGACGGTGCTGTTCAATGTGCCCTCCCATGCCGATTGCGTGCAAGACGAAATCTTCGGCCCCGTCGGCGCAATCCAGACCTTTGACGACGAAGATGACGTGATCACGCGTGCCAATGACACCGAATACGGCCTTGTCGCCTATGTCTTTACCGGCGAGATGGGACGCGGCATGCGGATTTGCGAACGCCTGGATTACGGGATGGTCGGGCTCAATCGCGGCTTGGTCAGCGACCCTGCCGCGCCCTTTGGCGGCACCAAGCAATCGGGTCTGGGACGTGAAGGCGGCCATGAGGGGATGCTCGAATTCATGGAAACTCAATATATTTCCGCAAGCTGGTGAGGAGAGAACAATGAGCTATGTTGCAAGCCCCTCGGTGCGCAGTTACGCCGCGCAAAAAGGCGTCGATCTGGACCAGCTCGCAGAGTCCTCGGGGCGCGAGACGCTGGCGCGCGAGGATGTCGATCAGGCCGCAGACAACTACACACCGATGGCTGCGATCGGGCGCGATCACAGCCGCTATTGGCAGGTGGATCACAGCGAATATGGCGGCGTCTCGCAAGAGCCGCTGTCACGTATTGCGCGGGTCGCGGCAGACAACCTGTCGGCGGCCAATGCGATGATCCCGCAAGTGACCCATCACGACACGGCCGATATGCGCGCGGTTGAGACCCTTCGCACATCGCTGCGCGAGGAAACAACGGCACGCGGGATCAAGCTGACGGCGCTGGCGTTTCACGTTAAGGCGCTGGCGCGTTGCCTGCGTGATTTCCCGCGTTTCAACGCCTCGCTTTCACCTGATACCAGCACGCTGACCCTCAAGGATTTCGTGCATATCGGGATCGCCGTGGACACACCGCATGGGCTTTTGGTGCCGGTGCTGCGCGATGCGGACCGCCTTGGTCTGTGGCAGGTTTCCGCACAGATCAGCGATCTGGCCAAACGCGCGCAGGCCCGCAAAATCCGCCCAGACGAGATGGGCGGGGCGTCGATGACAATTTCAAATCTCGGCGGGCTTGGCGGCAGTGCTTTCAGCCCGATCGTGAACCCGCCCGAAGTCGCCATTCTGGGTCTGACGCGCACGACACTTCACCCGGTCTGGGAGGGCGAATGGATGCCGGTTCCACTCTGCCCGCTTGATCTGAGCTATGATCATCGCGTGATCAACGGCGCCGACGCCGCAAGATTTTTAGCGCGCTACAGCCAGTTGATCGCGGATCCTCGCAGACTGATGATCTGACCGACCAACGATAGCGAGTTCTCAAGAGAGACACATGAAATATATCTGACCAAATTTGCGCCAGACCGCGTGTCTCTCTTTGGGCAATAGAAGGTTTGGGGCAGTTCGAATTTGGTGACCTTACTGCGAAATGAAAGCTTGATACACTATTTGATACACAAATCGACCGCAGAAAAAATTTAACATACTGTTAAATTCTATATTTTACAATTTTTGGTGTTGCGTGGCGCACTCTTGCTCCGCCATTATCCCCATTGCGAACCCGAAAACAGGTCGCTCGAGGGGCCTTTTTCTTTATTTGCCAAAGGGGTTTGCAGGGGCTATCCGCCCTGGCTCGGGACCGTGGTCAGGCGATGGCTGGCGAACAAGACCCGCCTTCGGATCTTCAACATGACCATGGCGGCTCTGTTGGTGGCCTCGCTTTATCCGGTCCCAGGCTTCACAGCCTCGATGGCCGGACGTGAGATCACGATCCACGCGGCACAGTGAATTGTCTGACTGCTCCACGGATAGACCCTGATCGCCAGTCCGCCGAAATCCAGTTTCGCGTCACCATCATGAGCCGCGTATCGGCCCTCGGCAGGGCCGAGATCGGATGTCACGTTCTTTTTCGTGATTGCGAGCGTCGAATTGAAGCTATGTCTCACCACTGCGAAGAAATCCGCACAGAAACCGCACAGAAACCCATGAACATTAGGGGAACTAGCGCGCTTCTAGGAATGGCTAATATCGCTATTTTCCACGGTTTTCCGTGTGAATCACTCCCTTGGTAAGGGAGAGGTCGAGAGTTCAATCCTCTCTCACAGCACCATCTTTCCCCGAAGATTCGATGGTTTTGACATTACCCGTGCAAACGTTGGCCACATGCGGGTATTTTCTTGAGTGCTCATTAACCTTCGCGCGGCATCGCAGGGTGGGGCGAACGATTGCTCGCCCCACTGCGAAATCCATTACCCGCTCACACGCCCTGTCGCGACAAAAGGCTGGCCGGACGGGCGCGCGCCAGAGAGGCAGTCAGCAAGCCCGCGATGATGGCCTTGGCGATGTCGCCGGGGATGAATGCCACGACGAGCAAGGTTGCCTCGCTGAGGGATTTATCAAGAACCACGGACATTCCGACGATCCCAAAGGCGTAGAGAACGCCAATTCCCCCAATGATCGAAGCCACGCTGGCCACAAGAGTCAGCGGCGCTTGGCGCCATTTTTGCACGATCAAGCCCGTGACGAAGGCCGCCACAACCCAGCCAAACAGGAAGCCTGAGGTTGGCCCGGCAAAAACCCCAAGACCGCCGCGCCCGCCCGACAACAGCGGCAAGCCAAGCGCGACGAGCAGCAGAAATACCATCACGGCCATCGCGCCGCGGCGCGCGCCCAGGATTGTGCCACATAGCATAACGCCGAGGCTTTGCGCGGTGATTGGCACACCAAAACCCAGCGTGATATTGGGCACCAGCCCCAAAACGGCGATCAGGGCGGCAAACAACGCCACGTTGGCGACGGTCTTTTCCATGCTCATTTCTCCTGCAAATCCATCAAGCCACCGCGGGCACGCAAAGCTTCAGCCACGCGGTCGGCATCATCAAGGGCGCAAACCGCAAGCGGCAGCACAATACGCCAGCGCGGCTTGCGCGTCGAGCGCGCACGCCAGCTTTGCGATAGCAACTGCCCTTTTTGCCCCAGAACGGGGATCATGCGGATCACAAGCGCGAGGCAAATCTCAAGCGCGCGCAGGTTCAACCCCAGCCGAGCGAAGGGAGAGGTCAGCTTGTGCACCACCTCCATCATATCGCTGAGCCGCGTGGTCATTGTCACCAGATTGGCAAGCGCCACAGCGCTGACCATACGCATGGTGATGACAAGCCCCTCTGCCATCGCGTCGATCACGAAATGCCAGATCAGTACGCCAACCACAAAAGGCCAAAGGATGAACAGTCGCCGGATTCCGACGCTGAAAAACAGCCTGCCGGGCAGGATATAAAGCCCCAGCACCGCCAGAAAAACCGCGCCATGAAACCACAGGTTCGAGATGCTGGCCAACACAACCGTCGCCACCAACAACGCCCCAAGTTTCAGCGCTGCAGGCAGATCATGGGCGCGCGTTCTAACGGGAGAGGTCAGAGATATCATCACCCGCTCCTAGCGTTTCCATCGCGTCGAGATACTGCGCCAAGACGCTTTGCGTGTCACCTGAACGCGCAATTTGACCCTTTTCCAGCCACAGCACGCTCTCGCAATCTTGCAGATCACTTGGATCATGCGAGATGTGGATCACGGCCCCGTCAAACAGGCGCAGATAGCGGCTTAGCTGCGCTTTTGTAGGGAAGTCCAAGCCGGCGAAAGGTTCGTCCAGCACCAGAACCTTTGGTGCCATCGCGACGATCGACATGAGGCACACAAGGTGCTTTTGCCCATGCGACAGCGTCGAGACCGACGATTGCGCCCAGTCCGATTTGCCAAACCGCGCAAGGATGGCTTGGGCATCGCGCTCGGCCTGCGCCTCTTTGCGGCCCAGTTGCGTCAGTCCGAACGCCACCTCTTCTAGGACGGTGGGAAAGATGATCTGATGATCGGGGTTTTGAAACAAGATCCCGACCTCGCGCAGCGCCGCGCGGCGGTCAGTGTACACATCAACGCCATTGAGTCGACAGGTTCCGTCAGTGGGCGCGATCAACCCTGCAAGAAGGCGCGCGAGTGTCGATTTGCCAGACCCGTTGCGCCCAACAACACCAAGACGGCGAAATGACAGATCAAGGCTGAGCGGCCCCAGAACGCACCGCTCGTCGATCTCTACGCTGGCATCGACAAGGGTCAGATGCGCCGAAAGAGCCTCTTGCGTTTGCTTGGCCGGTGTAGCGTCCAACGTCAGTCTCCCAAAGCGATCTTAAGCAGCCCGCACCCTCGCGGGCCACCTCATGTGATCTGCGCAAGGGTCATCCCATTTTGCGCGCCCAAAATAAAGAGCGTAGCGCAAATCAGCGCCGCTGCATCGCTAGGGGCTTGCGCAAATATTAAAGGGCTGGCCAATTGGCCAGCCCCTGCACGCGATCATCCTGAACGGATCATTCGGCCTTCTTAAGCGCCTTCTTTGCGGCTTTCAGCTTATCTTCCTGACGCGCCACTTTTTCCTTGCGCAGTTTGACTTCTTTTTTCAGCGACTTGATCTTGGCTTTCTTCGCCATGGGGATTCCTCCTGGAATTTAGGGTTATTGCCCGTCGGGGTGGTCTTCATGCTCTTTCAGAAAGCCACGAATAAAGCGTCGAATTTCACGCGCGGCACTGGTGTCGAGCGTGTCACATAGCGAGACAAAACGATCCCGCTCTGATCCGGCGATCCGGACAATCAATTGACTGTCTTTGATCGCCTTCTTCTTTGCTTTCTTCTGATCGGTCATGTCGCAACCTCACACTGGGCACAAATTTGTTATTGCATCCGATATCATTTGTATATGCATTTTTGCGCGAAAGTTGCCTTCACAAGAGCAAACGCGCGTAAAACCCAACTTCGCAACGCAGATCAAACAACGCGCGGTTCGCCAGTTGGGGCTAGAGGGGGATCAGAAAGGGCATGGTGGTCCCGGCGCGATTCGAACGCGCGACCTTTCGCTTCGGAGGCGAACACTCTATCCAGCTGAGCTACGGGACCATGTTTCTGTGCTATCTCTGGAAATCCCAGATTTCAAGCCAGATGACGTCTGTCTGAGCGCGGATATAGTCGAGCCATCGCCGCGCCGCAACGCAAAATCTTAGGCGCGCCGGGTGGCCAGTGCATCGTCTAAAACGCCCGCCAGCACATCGCGAGGCACATCTGAGCTGACGAAACTATCCCCTATCGCGCGTGCAAGAATAAAGCGCAGCTTGCCGTCTTCGACCTTTTTATCTTGTGCCATCAGCTCAATCAGTGCGTCGGTATCGGGCAGATCGCCTTCGATATCGCACAGATCGACCTTCATCCCCATGTTGCGTAGATGGGCGCGCACACGGCTGGGGGCCTCTTGCGAACACAGCCCCAAACGTTGCGACAGCTCAAACGCCAGCGCGCAGCCGATCGCCACGCCCTCGCCGTGCAACAGCCGTTCTCCGTAGCCCGTCGCCGCCTCTAGTGTGTGACAGAACGTGTGACCCAGATTGAGCAGCGCGCGATCCCCCTGCTCGGTTTCATCGCGCGCCACGATATCGGCCTTCATCTGCACCGAGCGTTTGACCGCATGCATCCGCCCCGCCATATCGCCCGCCGCCATCGCAGGCGCATTCGCCTCAAGCCAGTCGAAAAACGCGGCATCGCCCAACAGCCCGTATTTCACCACCTCGCCATAGCCCGCCAGAAAATCGCGCGGTTTCAGCGTGCCCAGAACCTCAAGATCCGCCAGAACGAGGCTGGGCTGATGAAACGCGCCGATCAGGTTCTTGCCTTGAGGCGCGTTAATGCCGGTCTTGCCCCCGACCGAGCTATCGACCTGCGCCAGCAGGCTGGTTGGGATCTGCACAAACCGCACGCCCCGGCGCAGCACGGCGGCGGCAAAGCCCACCAAATCGCCGATCACGCCACCGCCAAAGGCGATAACGATATCGCGCCGCTCGACCTTTTGCTCCAGCAGCCATTCGACGGTGCGGGTGAACTGCGGCCAGCTTTTCGTGCCCTCACCGGGTGGCAGGCGCAGCGCGACCATTTCGATATCGCCCAGACCCGCGCGTAACGCATCGAGATGCAGGTCGGCCACGGTTTCATCTACGACCACAGCAACCCGAGGGCGGCGCAACAGGGGCGCGATTTCGGCCCCCGCATTGGCCAACAGCCCGGTGCCGATGCGCACCTCATAAGACCGCTCACCCAAGCTGACTGGAACTATCTCACGCATCATCTTTCTCCACAAAAAGCCCGTCAACGGCTTGCAGTTCGCGCACGACCTTTTGCGCCATCGCGGTGATCGACAGCGAAGGCGCGGCCTCAACCACGACCTGCGCTTTGGAATAGAACGGCTCGCGCGCCTCAAGCAGGGCGGCAAGCGTGGCTTTGGGGTCAGCGGTGCGCAACAGAGGCCGCGTATTTTTGTGGCGCACCCGGTTCCACAGCAGGTTCAGATCGGCGCGCAGCCAGACCGAAACGCCAAGCCGTGCAATCAAGTCGCGGTTCCCCTCGGCGAGAAACGCCCCGCCCCCGGTCGAGATCACACCGGGCGGCCCCATCAGCAAGCGTTCCAGCACCTCTGATTCGCGGGCACGGAAAAACGCCTCGCCATCACGGACAAAAACCTCGGCGACGCTCATTTGGGCTGCGCGCTCGATTTCGTGATCACTATCGAGAAATGGCACATCCAGCAGCCGCGCAACCGCCGTGCCGACCGCCGTCTTGCCAGAGCCCATCATGCCCACAAGCACGATGGAGCGGCTTAGCGTGTTGTTCATGCCTTGCTGATCTGCCGCCACGGCCACTCCTTCGTGTCAATCCCATTTGGCCCGCACGCGGCGCCATAGGCGGAGCCTTGCACAATCGTGAAATGAGACCCCTTGAATGGCGTGAACTTCCCTGAAAAGCCATATATGATCAATGCGAAACCGCAACAAAGAACGGCGCGCCGCTTCGGGACGTGCCGCAATTCGGCTGAAAGTGAGAGTATGGGGCGCATCTTCAAGCTCGTCGTGATCCTTCTGGTGCTCGGCGCGATCGGGATCATCGGCTATGCCTATTTAGGCGACATGAAACCCGATGCGCAGCAGCAGCGTATTGAGGTCACCTTGCCGGGTGGCCTTGGCAGTAGCGGGGCCACGGGTGGGGATTAAGCGCAGCTTACCAGTCCTGACGGCGCTATTGATAAGCGGGGCGATGGTGGTCGCGCCCGCCTTCGGGCAATCGCGCGCCGCCCAAGGCAATGCTGCAAAACCGCTTTCGGCGATTGACTGGCTGTCGCGCTCGGTCGTGACGCCTGCAGCCGTGCGTCCAGATGGCACAGCCCATCCCCCCGTCTCCGGCGCGGGCGGGATCGAGTCCATTTCCGTGCTATCGCTTGATGCGCCTTCGGCGGATGCGCTGGGGCTGTTGTCGCTGGCGCGCACCGGGCTGCCTGCCGATCTGTGGGGGCGCACGCCTGCGCCGCAACTCGCCAGCGCGCTGCGCGATGCCCCCGATGACAACCTACCCGCGCTGCACGATCTGCTTTTGACGCTGCTTTTGGCAGAGCTGGACCCACCCCAGATCACCACGCCCTCGCAGCGCGACATGCTCTATCTCGCGCGGGTCGACCGGTTGCTGGACATGGGCGCGTTGCAGCAAGCGCATGCACTGCTGGAACTGGCCGATCCGACCAATCCGGCGGTCTTTCGGCGTCGCTTTGATGTGGCGTTACTGCTTGGCAATGAAACCGAGGCATGCCGCGTGATGGAGCGCACGCCCGGAATCGCGCCCTCGTATCCTGCACGCATCTTTTGTCTGGCGCGCACCGGCAACTGGGACACGGCCGAGCTGACCTATGGTACGGGCCGCGCGCTGGGGCAGATACCCGATGATCAGGCCGAGTTAATCGCGCAGTTTCTGGATCCGGCTTTGGCCGATGGCGCAGATGAGTTGGCCCCGCCCGATCCGGTGACACCGCTCAGTTACAAGATGATGGAGGCAATCGGGCAGCCGCTCGCAACCTCAATGCTGCCGCTGGCCTTCGCCCATGCCGATCTGACCGAAAATAACGGCTGGAAAGCGCAGCTTGAGGCGGCTGAACGGTTGGCGCGTGCTGGTGTGCTTGATCCGAACAGGTTGTTGGGGCTTTACACGGAACGCAAGGCTGCGGCCTCTGGATCGCTCTGGGATCGCGTCACGGCGATCACGGCGCTGGATAAGGCGATAAAGGCGCAAGACAGCGCTGAGGTCGCCAAGGCCCTGCCCCGCACGTGGCGTGAGATGTCGAGCCAAGAGCTGGAGCCAACGCTGGCCGCGCTTTACGGCACGCAACTTGCCGCGATGGGTCTGCAAGGCGAGGCCGGTCGCATCGCCCATGACTTGGGGCTTTTGACGCCCGATTACGAAACGATTGCAAGCGATGGCACTGATTTGGGGGCGAATGCGGCCCTGCTGGCCGGGTTTGCCAAAGGTCAATCTGCGGGCATTCCCGGCCAGAATGATTTGACCCGTGCGCTGAAACAGGTTTTTGACGCGGCCCCCGGTCACGGCCCCAACGCGGTGCCAACGCGTTACGCTGGGCTGCTGCCCGACCAGTTGGGGCTGGCGCTGTTGCATGCGATTGACGATGTGGCGCAGGGCGCGCGCGGGGATTATCCGCGCTTGGTCGATGGGTTGAAGCTGCTGCGTCTGGCGGGGCTGGAATCAACGGCACGGCGCGCGGCGATTGAGCTGATCGTGCTGGATCGGCGCGGATGAGTGACGCGCCCCCCGATCTGCGTTGGCTGCCCGCTTTCCTTGAGGCACAGGCCGCCGAGGCCGGGGCGGCGCGCAACACCATCGAAAGTTATGCGCGCGATCTGAAGGATTTTTGCGCCTTCGCGCTTGCAAAGTCCCTTTCGCTGGCGACCTTGCAACGCGGCGATATCGAAACCTACCTGATCCGGTGCGAAGCCGATGGTTTGGCGAAATCAACCCGCGCCCGCAGGCTTAGTGCGATCCGGCAAATGTTTCGCTTTGCCTATGAGGAAGGCTGGCGCAGCGACGACCCGGCAATCCGTATCGCGGGGCCAGGGCGCGCGCAGCGTTTGCCCAAAACGCTTAGCCTTGAAGAAGTCGAGGCGCTGCTAGAGGCCGCGCGCGATCAGGGCCGCTCGCTGCGCGATCAGATCCGCAACCGCGCCTTGATGGAGCTGCTTTACGCCACAGGCATGCGTGTGAGCGAACTGGTCGGCCTGCCCGTGGCCGCCGCGCGGGGCGATCCGCGGATGCTGCTGATTTCGGGAAAAGGTGGCAAGGAGCGCATGGTGCCGCTCTCGCCCCCGGCCCGCGAGGCTTTGGCCGATTGGCTGCGCGCACGCGACACCGCCGAGGAAGAGGCGCGCGTCAAACGCCGCATCACACCGTCGCGTTTTTTGTTTCCCTCAAACGGGAAAGAAGGCCATCTGACACGGCAAGGCTTTCACCGCTTGCTTAAGGATATCGCTGTCAACGCAGGCATTAGCCCCGCAAAGGTTACGCCCCATGTGTTGCGCCACGCTTTCGCGACTCATCTGCTACAAGGCGGGGCCGATCTACGCGCGATCCAGATGTTGCTGGGCCATGCCGATCTATCCACCACCGAGATTTACACCCATGTCTTGGACGAGCGTCTGAAAGACCTTGTGCTGGAACATCACCCGCTTGCCAAACACGATCGAGGTGCTTGAATAGCGCCTCGCTGCAGCCCATAACCTGATCCATGGAAAACTCACTCGACCTCGCCTTTTGGCTCACCGCTGGCGCCATTGTGCTGCTGCTGGCATTTTCAGCCTTCTTCTCGGGCTCGGAGACCGCGCTGACAGCGGCCAGCCGCGCCAAGCTGAAATCGCAAGCGGATCGCGGTGAAAAAGGCGCACAAACCGCGCTGGATGTGACCGAGGACAGCGAGCGGCTGATCGGTGCGATTTTGCTGGGCAATAACGTGGTCAATATCCTGTCCGCCTCTCTGGCGACAGCGCTGCTGACAAAGACGTTTGGCCAATCGGGCGTAGCGCTGGCGACGGTGGTGATGACGCTGTTGGTGTTAATCTTTTCCGAAGTTCTACCCAAGACCTACGCGATCACCCTGCCCGAAAAAGTTGCTGCCAAAGTGGCCGCTCCGATCAAGGTGTTCACCCGAATCCTAGCCCCGATCGTCGCCGTGGTGCGCATGATCGTGCGCGGAATTTTGTATGCCTTCGGGATGCGCACCGACAAAAATCAGCACATGTTTTCGCTCCAAGAGGAAATCGCCGGGGCGCTCGCGATTGGTCAGTCCGAAGGCCAAGTCGACAAGGAAGATCGCGACCGGTTGCTCGGCGCGCTTGATCTGGGCAACCGCACCGTCGAAGAGATCATGCTGCACCGCTCGCAAATCGAGATGCTCGATATCAGTGACGACCCTGACGCGATCTTGTCGGCGGTGCTGTCCTCATCGCATACGCGCCTTCCGCTCTATCGCGGCGAGCGCGAGAATGTGGTGGGCATTATCCATTCCAAAGACTTGCTGCGCGCTGTGGAAAAGGTCGTGCGGGGCGGTGATGGCAATCTTGAAAGCGTTGCCGATCTCGACATCGCGAAGGTGATGATGAAGCCCTATTTCATCCCCGAAACCACGCCGCTGGATGAGCAAATGCAGGAGTTCCTAAAACGGCGCACGCATTTCGCGCTGGTGGTGGATGAATATGGCGATCTGCGCGGATTGCTGACGCTGGAAGACATTCTTGAGGAAATCGTGGGTGAAATTACCGACGAATTCGACCCCAAGGCCGACCGCCGCCTCAAGCCCACAGAAAGTGGCGATTATATCGTTGAGGGTGCGATGACGATCCGCGATTTCAACCGCGAAACCGACTGGAACCTGCCCGACGATGAGGCCAACACCCTTGCCGGTTTGGTCATTCACGAGGCGCAAACCATCCCAACCGAGGGGCAGGTTTTTGCCTTTCACGGCTTCCGCTTTGAGGTCACCGGGCGCAAGGATAACCGGTTGACCCAGTTAAAAATTCGCCCGCTCGCGAACCTCAACTAGGCGTTTGCATCCAGTCGCCCGGCGAAGGCGGCGCTTAGCGCGACCATCACGCTTGCACAGCCCAGCACAAGCGGCAATCCGCCAAGCTGATAGGTCAGCCCCGAAAGCAGCGTGCCTATCAGCCGCCCGCCCGCATTCGCCATGTAGTAAAAACCGACATCCATCGTGACCCGCTCTGCCTTGGAGAAGGCGAGGATCAGGTAGGAATGCAGCGACGAGTTGATCGCAAAGATAGCGCCAAAGGCCAACAACCCCACGGTCAGCGTGACGCTGAACCACAGCGCCGTTTCAGGCGCAAACCATGCAGCTAACGTCAGCACAGCGGGCACAAAGAACAGCGCCAGCGCCCAGTGGCGCGCGGCCCCGATCAGTTCGGGTTCGGGGCGGCTGGCAGCGCGCAAAACGCGCGGTGCGGCGGCCTGAACCGCGCCGTAAAGGATGACCCACACCGCCATGAACGTGCCGATCAGGAAGAATGCCGCACGGTCTCCGGCCGGGGTGCCATCTGACAGCACCGCGTAGAAATAGATCGGGATACCGACCACGAACCAGACGTCACGCGCGCCAAACAGGAACACCCGCGCCGCTGAAAGCCAGTTCACATTGGCCGATTTTGAGAAGACTTCCGAGAATTTGGTCCCCTTGCGCCCTTTGGGCAGGCCCGGCGGCATCGCTAGCACGATCGCGACCAGGATCACCGCCAGAACCGCCGCCATGCCCAGCACTGCCCCGTCAAACCCGACGCCAGCAAGCAAACCCGCACCCAGCAGAAAGCCCACACCCTTTACCGCGTTCTTTGAACCCGTCAGCACCGCCACCCAACGAAACAACCCGCCATTTTCGCTTGGTGCCAGTAGCTTGACGGCGGATTTGGACGACATCTTGGCAAGATCCTTGGCCACCCCGCTCAGCCCCTGCACGACCATCACATAGGCGACCGAAAGCCCGATGGTCCAAGACGGATCAAGCTGCGACAGCGCCAGCAGCGCCACCACCTGCAAACCCAGCCCGGCATAAAGCGTCGCGCTCAACCCAAAGCGCGCTGCGATCCAGCCCGCTGACAGGTTCGTCACCATTCCCGCGATCTCGTAAAGGACGAACAGATAGGCCAGTTGCACCGGCGAGAACCCGAGCGTGTGGAAATGCAGCAGCACCAGCATACGCAACGCGCCATCGCTTAGCATGAACGCCCAGTAAGCCGCCGTGACAGCTATATAGGCCGACATGCCTTCGGGGCGCGCAGATCGGGGCGCGCTCACAGCGATTGCCCGACCATCAGCGCCACGTCGATAAGACGATGCGCGTAGCCCATCTCATTGTCATACCACGCATAAATCTTCACCTGCGTACCGTTCACAACCATCGTCGAGGGCGCGTCGATGATGGATGAGCGCGTGTCATTGGTATAATCTGCTGACACCAGCGGGCGGGTTTCGTAGCCCAAAATCCCCTTGAGCGGGCCTTCGGAGGCCGCTTTGAACAGCGCGTTAACCTCATCGGCGGTGGTGGCGCGTTCAACCTCGAAAACGCAATCGGTCAGTGAGGCGTTAAGCAGCGGCACCCGCACCGCATGGCCATTCAGCCGCCCTTCCAATTCGGGATAGATCAGCGTGATCGCCGTGGCCGAGCCGGTCGTGGTCGGGATCAGCGAGGTCAGCGCTGAGCGCGCGCGCCGCAAATCCTTGGCAGGGCGGTCCACGATGGTCTGGGTGTTGGTCACGTCATGGATCGTGGTGATCGCGCCGTGCTTGATGCCCAGCGCCTCGTGGATCACCTTGACCACAGGGGCGAGGCAATTCGTCGTGCAGCTTGCCGCAGTGATGATGGTATGCGCGGCGGGGTCATAAGTGGTTTCGTTCACACCATAAACGATATTGGCGGTTGGCCCGTCCTTGACCGGGGCGGACACCACGACTTTCTTGACGCCTGCCGCGAAATAGGGGGCCAAGGCGGCCTCGGATTTGAACACGCCGGTGCAATCAATCACCACATCGACTCCCGCGAACGGCAGGTCCTCGATCCGCTTGGTGCCGATGAATGGCAGCCGCGTGCCATCGACCGTGACGCTGTCTGCGTCATAAGAAAACGCAGCGTCCCAACGGCCATGCACGCTGTCAAATTCCAACAGATGCGCGTGCATTTCCGGAGCACCTACCGCATCGTTAATCCAGGCTATCTTCGCCCCCCGAGCGAGCAGCGGTTTCAGCGCAAGCTTGCCGATCCGGCCAAGACCGTTCAAAGCGTATGTCGTCATAGGATATATCCTTTAGCTAAGCCCGATATTATCGACGGCGGATTGCATAGCGATGCGATCAAGCGCCTCCAGCGGCAAGGCGGTGAACGCCTCGATCCGGCGGCGCATCGCACCATAGGTCTGCTGAAAGGCGAGGGCCTTCTCGGCGGCAGTGCCCTCGACTTTCACCGGGTCGGGCAAGCCCCAATGGCCGCTGATCGGCTGACCGGGCCAAGGCGGGCATTCTTCGTTCGCGGCCAGATCACAGACGGTGAAGACGAAGTCGAACTTGGGTGCGTCAGCGCCTTGAAACTCAGAGAGAGTCTTGGCGCGCAGCGGCGTAACATCATGATCCTTGTCGCGCAGCACTCGCACCGCGAACGGGTTGAGTTCGCAATGGGGATTCGTGCCTGCCGAGTGCGCGACAAAGCGATCCCCCGCGATCTCACGCAGGATGGTTTCGGCCATGATTGAGCGGGCCGAATTACCGGTGCAAATGAACAGCACCTTGAATTTGCGCTCTGTCATGGCGGACGCTCCGTTGAGGTCAGGGGTCGGATCGTGGGCGCAGATTTCGGGTCGACCACGGCAGCAATCGAGCAGGATATAGTCGAACGTCACGCGGACTTGCGCCATATCCACAGCGTAAAGCAGTGAGGTCCCCGCGCGCGTCTGCGTGATCAGCCCGACCTGCATCAGCGTGCCGAGATAGGTCGAAAGCGTGCTGGCCTTGACCCCAAGCACCAGCGCGATTTCACCCGCGGGCATACGGTCAGGATAGCGGCGCATTAACAACCGAAATAGGGCCAAGCGGTGGCGGTGGCCGAGGGCGGTCAGGCGGTCTGGGATCTCTTTTTCCATATTTCACGTATATTTGAAATATAAACCGGCGGACAGTGAATTTTTTGTAACAGCGCTAAGCGTGGGCGCCCTGATTCATCATCTGGAAAGGATGTCTGGAAAAAAACGTTCTGGGGAAAATCTTCCTTAAGAGTTCCGGCGCTAGCATGGCTGACACTTTCATACTGGCTCCGCGCCAGTTCCTGTCTCGGGGTTTACGACACATGGCCAAAGACAACCGGTCGCGCGAAATACCAAATGCCCTTAAGGAAACCTTTTGGGCGCTCTTCGGCGTGGCTGTGTTCAGCGCAACGATCAACTTCTTGATGCTCACTGGCCCGCTGTTCATGCTGCAGGTCTATGATCGGGTGCTTGGCAGTCGCTCGACCAGCACGCTGATCGTGCTGTTTGGCATGGTTGTTTTTGTCTTTATCACGATGGGAGTTCTTGATTTTTCGCGCGGTCGGGTTTTGGCGCGCATTGGCGCACATTTGCATGACCGCCTAGATGCACGCGTATTTCGCGCGGTCTTGCGCCAAGCCGAATTTCCCGGCGCGCGTGCCACACCAAGCTCTGCGCAACGCGATCTTGCACAGATCCAGGGGCTGCTTTCCTCCCCGGCCTTCAGCGCGATTTTCGACCTTCCTTGGACGCCGATCTATTTAGGCGTGTTATTTCTGTTTCACCCGCTGATGGGGTGGTTGGCGTTGGCGAGCACCCTTTTAATTCTGGCGTTGGCGGTTGCAAACCAAGTGCTAACCAAACACAGCCAAAGCGAAGCGCTACTCGCCATGGATGAGGCTGAAATGCGCGGCGCTTCCATGCGCAAAGAGATCGAGACCTTGCTGGGCTTGGGGATGCGACCCAACCTGATGATACGTCGAACTGCCGCAAATGAACGCGCGCTCGGCGCACGCATTCGTGCCTCCGACTATGGGGGCTTCATCGCGGCAGTGACCAAGGCGTTCCGCATATTGTTGCAATCCACGATGTTGGCACTGGGCGCGTGGCTGGTTCTGCAAAATGCGCTTTCGGCGGGGGCGATGATAGCAGGGTCAGTCTTGCTGGGGCGCTCGCTGGGGCCGGTTGAACAGACTGTGGCGCAATGGCCGCAAATTCAGCGGGCATGGAGTGCGCGCAAGTCGTTAACCGCATTGCTCACCGCGTTGCCGGAGCGACAGAAACCGATGGATCTGCCCGCCCCCCAAGCCCGCATTGCTCTGAACAATCTGGCCGTGGTGCCGCCCGGAGGGCGCGTCCCGACGTTGCAAGGCATCCGGCTCACGGCGAAAGCAGGCGATGCAATCGCCGTGATCGGCCCTTCGGCATGCGGGAAATCGACGCTCGCGCGCGCACTTGTGGGTTTATGGGTTCCGGCGCAAGGAGATATCCGGCTTGATGGGGCCGAATTGAAGCAATACGACCCCGATCAACTGGGGACATATCTTGGGTATCTGCCGCAAGATATCGTTCTTTTCGACGGAACGATCGCAGAAAATATCGCGCGATTTTCGAACCGGACCGACCCGCAAGCCGTTGTGGCTGCATCACAAGCGGCGGCGGCGCACGATCTTATTTTGGGACTGCCCGACGGCTATGACACCCGCGTCACCGATGGCGGCAAGGAACTGTCGGGCGGGCAACGTCAACGCATCGGGCTGGCGCGCGCCTTTTACGGCAATCCAATCATGCTGGTCTTGGATGAACCCAATTCTGCGCTGGACGACGAAGGAATTCGCGCTCTCAACCAAGCCATCGCGACGGCGCGCCGATTGGGAAAAATCACCTTTGTTATGTCTCATCGCCGCTCTGCATTGGCGCATTGTAATCTGGTGATGATGATTGATGGCGGCCATATGCGCGCCTTCGGGCAGCGAGATGAGGTGCTTGTGCAATTGATGAACGCCGCGTCTCCTGTCGTTACGTCACCAAAGAGGGCGCAGGCATGACGCGCACTTGGTCCCCCGCGCGATTTCTAATTCTCGGAATGCTGACTTGGGCGATCGGGCTTGGCGGTGCGATATGGTGGGCAATCGTCGCAGATATCAATGGCGCGGTTGTCACCACAGGGCGCATCGCCCTCAAGGCGCATACCCAAATCCTGCAACATCCTGATGGCGGGCTGGTCGCTGAAATCAACGCGCAAGCCGGTGAACACGTTGAGGCGGGCGTCCCCTTGATCCGCCTTGATGGCACAGAGCTGGAGGCCCAGCGCGCCTTGCTGCGCAATGATCTTTATAGCACGCTGGCCCAGATCGATCTGCGACGTGCCGAACTGAACGAGCATTCGACCTTGGTCTATCAACCCGAGTTGCTGAAAGTCGCAGATGAAAGCCCTATTATTTCTCGCATGCTCAAGGCAGAGCGCCACCAATTGACGACACGGCGCGAAACGCTGGAAAAGACGCGGGCGCAATGGCGTGAACGCAAAATCCAGACCGAAGCGCTTATCGATGGATATTCGCACCAGCTTGATGCGCGCAAACGCCAGGTTAATCTGATTTCACAAGAGCTTAGCGATCAGTTGTCGCTTTATGATCGCGGTTTGACGCAAGCCTCACGCATTCTAGCCCTGCGCCGAGAGGTTGCCAATCTTGAAGGCAGCATCGGTGAAATAGAGGCGGCTACAGCCAAAGCCAACAGTCTGATCGCGGAGTATGAGATCCAGCGCCTGCACGACGAAGCCCTGCGTCATCAGGAAATTGAAGAAGAGATGCGCGCCTTTGAACAGGACGAAAACCAGCTCCGAGAGAAGCTGCGCTTGATCGACACGAAACTCGGGCGCTTGGTTTTGCGCGCGCCAATGGCAGGACGCGTGCTGTCGCTTGATGTCCACACAATCGGCGGCGTCGTCGCCCCCGGGCGCGATGTGATTTCCATCGTGCCGCAAGGGCAGGCACTGCAATTTGAAGTCAGACTCGATCCGCGTAAAATTGACCGGATTCGCCCCGGTCTATCGGCGGCAGTTACATTTCCAAATTTCAACAAACGTACCACGCCCCGCTTTAGCGCGCATGTACAAAGCATTTCGGCAGACACGATTGCCGATGTGCAAACCGGCGCGCATTACTACACTGCCGAGCTGGTGCTTACGCAGGAAAGCAGCGCAGCGCTCCAGTCACTTGGCCCCAAACCAGGCATGCCATTCGAGGCCTTCATTGCAACAGGATCGCGCAACCTCGCCTCGATCCTGATCAAACCGTTTACAGATTATTTTTCCCGAGCGATGCGCGATGATTGAACCGGTCAGTAATGCGTCTCAGAAAATTGTTTTACTATGTGCCTTGCAGTAAAAAATCGCTAAGAAGCCTGCGCATCGGAGAGACCTCGGAGGAGTCGCAGAATTTGCATCAGAAGTTGCTCAAAAGCATTTTAGCCTTATCCTGCATTGTCGCTTTGGGTGCGTGCTCTCTGCCCCGTGGTATCGGCATGACCAACGAGATCATTGGACGTGACCAAGGCGAAAACGCCGACGCCCCCTTCGAGGTCGTCCGGGTGACGCGCGACAATGTCAAATCCCTTGATTCCTGGCCTGCAACAGGTTGGACGGGAACCTATAATTGGCTTCGCACCAGCCGTGGCTCCAATGCGCCTGTGATCAGCACCGGGGATATGGTGAGCCTGCAAATCTGGGACAATAGCGAGAACTCTCTGCTGACTGGCACGACGCAAAAAGAAGTCTCGATCAACAAGGTCCGCGTGTCACCGAATGGCACAATCTTTGTCCCCTATGCGGGAGACATTTTGATTCGGGGCATGTCTCCGACCTCGGCGCGCCGCAAAATCGAGTCTGCCTTGCAACCCTTTATCGCCTCGGCGCAGGTCCAGTTGAGCTATGAACCGGGCCAAGAAAGCTCGGTCGATCTTGTTTCCGGGGTGGCCAAACCTGGCACCTATCCGCTGCCCAATCGCAACAGCACGATCTTATCAGCGATCGCGCAGGGCGGCGGCGTTTCGGCCAATCTCAAGAACCCGCTTGTGCGGCTGATGCGGGGCGGCAAGACCTATGACATCCGCGCCGATAAACTGTTTTCGGATGCGTCCTACAACACGGTTTTGCGTGGTGGTGACAAGGTCGTCGTGCAGGAAGACCAACGCTATTTCACGGCCTTCGGGGCCAGCGGCACGGAAAATCTGATCCACTTTGAGCAAGAAAAGATCACCGCGCTCGAGGCGATGTCGCTGATCGGCGGGCTGGACGACACGCGGGCCAATCCCAAGGGCGTTCTGGTCTTGCGGGAATATAGCGCCAAGCAGGTGCGCACCGATGGCTCTGGCCCGTCACAGCGCGATGTCGCGTTCGTCTTTGATGTGACCAGTGGCGAGGGCTTGTTCGCCGCGCGCAAATTCCAAATCAACCCCAAAGATACGGTCATCGTCACCGAATCGCCGGTGGTCAGCGTGCGCACGGTCTTTGGCCTGCTCAATACTTTGTTGGTGACGGGGAACCGACTGTAGGCCGGATTGACGCCCCTTGACTTGGAAACGCAAAACGCGCCCGTCATGGTTTTGGCGGGCGCGCTTTTTTCAAACCGCTGGCGGGTGTCAGATCACACCATGCTTGGCAAACAGCTTTTTGACGTCGACCTCGGGGCGCGCGCCGAAATGGCCGATAACTTCGGCCGCCGCGATGCAGCCCATCCGACCCGCCGCCTCAAGGCTTTGCCCCGTCGCGTAGCCATACAGGAAGCCCGCCGCGAATTGATCGCCCGCCCCCGTGGCATCCACCGGCACCACGCGTTTGACGGGCACTTCGACGCGCTCATCACCGCGCAGCAACACGACATCCGACCCAGACCGCGTGCACACCACCAGCTCGCACTCAAGCGCTGCCTGTTTCAAGGCCGCGTCAAGATCGGTCTGATACAGCGACTGCCACTCGTGCTCGTTGCCGATCACATAATCCATCTGCTCGGCCACCAACCTGCGGAAATCGGCGCGATGGCGTTCGACGCAGAACGGGTCAGACAGCGCAATCCCCGCCTTGCCGCCGCCGCGATGGCAGCCCTGAGCCGCCTTGAGGAACGCCGCCTTGCCGTGATCCTTGTCGAAAAGATATCCTTCGAGGAACAGGATCGCGGTGTTTTCCACGACGTCTAGGCTGACATCCTCGGTCGATACTTCCGCAGAAATCCCAAGATAGGTGTTCATCGATCGCTCGCCATCAGGCGTCACAAAGATCATCGAGCGCGAGCTGGGCAATTCGCCTTCCTTAACCGGAACGTTCGGAAAATCGGTGCCCTCGCCATGCAGCGCGGCCTCGTAAAACCGGCCAAGCGCGTCGTCGCGAACCCGCCCGATAAAGGCGGTTTGCAGCCCCAGATTTCCCAGCCCCGCGATGGTATTGCCAACCGAGCCGCCGGGGGCCTGCGTGCGCTCTTTCATCGCCGCATACAGCGTTTCGGCACGCTCGCGCTCAATCAGCTGCATGATGCCTTTTTCGATGCCCATATGGGCCAGAAAGCTGTCATCGCATTGCGCGATCACATCGACCACGGCATTGCCGATACCGACGACTTGATAGGATGTCACAGAGTTTTCTCCTCGAACTGGCACAGATCCCGGATCGGACAGGCGCCACATTTGGGTTTGCGTGCCACGCAGATATAGCGCCCGTGCAGGATCAACCAGTGATGTGCATGACGTTGATATTCCACGGGGACATTGTCTTCGATTGCGCGCTCGACGGCGTCGACGTCTTTGCCCGGACAGATCCCGCTACGGTTTCCAACGCGGAAAATATGCGTATCGACCGCCTGTGCAGGATGGCCGAACCACATATTAAGCACAACATTGGCCGTCTTGCGCCCCACACCGGGAAGCGATTGCAGCGCCGCGCGCGAGGACGGTACCTCGCTATGAAACTGATCGACAAGGATCTGGCTTAGCTTGATGACATTCTTGGCTTTTTGGCGAAACAGCCCGATGGTTTTGATGTGTTCGGTCACGCCATCAAGGCCAAGCGCAAGCATCTTTTCCGGCGTGTCCGCGCGCGCAAATAGCCCCCGCGTCGCCTTGTTCACCCCCGCATCCGTCGCCTGCGCCGAAAGCGCAACCGCGACCACCAGCGTGTAGGCGTTCACATGCTCTAGTTCCCCCTTGGGATGGGGTTCTGAGGCCTCAAACCGGGCGAAGACCTCTTTCATATGGGCGTAGTCGAATTGCTTGATCATGCCTCTCTAATGCCTTTGAGCGCGCGCAAGGGCAAGTGCGGCGCGAAAGCCCCCGGTATTTTGCGCAAATTGGAAACAAGTTCGGCCCGGCTGTTGCTTGGGAATTAACCCGCTATTTGCCGATATGGCGCAAAACTGGCGAGGAAGGGACGTCAGAAAGGGGTTGAAATGGAATTCGGATATCCTGTGGGCAGCGTCGCGCATGACACGGCAACCAATAGCTGGCGGCTTGCGCCGGATTTCGACTATGCAACCGATTTATGGCAGGTCGCGCCAGTCGCTAAGGCTGAGGGTGTATGTGTTGCGCTTTATGACCCGGCAGGACGGGTCGTGACCCAAGGGGCCTTTAGTGCCGATTTACCCCTTTTTCTGGAGGGGCCTGAAACGGCAATCCGTCTTGATCGCGTAGAAATTGATGGCGAGCTGGTGCTGCTTGTCCCCTCTGCGCCGCTTGAGCCGGGGCATCGGTATGGCGTGTCATATCCCGACTGGCAAGCCGGAGCCTCTGCCACGCCCGAAGAAATCGCCACCCTTCCCGCACTTGGCGGCGGCACATTGATCGCCACGAATGAGGGCGAAATACCCATCGACTGGCTGCGACCGGGCGACAAGGTGTTGACGCGCGACAATGGCTACCAACCGCTTTTGTGGCTGGGCCAGCATATCGTGCCAAAGCGTGCACCACATGAACTGCGCCCCCTCACGCTGGGACGCGATCAATTTGGCAAAGATCAGCCCGCTCACCAGCTTGTCATCACGCCCGGATGTCCGGTTCTTCTGGCCGGGGCCGAACTTGACCTATGGTTTGGCGAAAGCGAGATGTTTGCACACGCAAGTGATTTGATTGGTGAGCCACCCCGCGCGCCGGGTCGACAGGCGGTTTATACATTGCTCTTTGATGCCCCAGAAGTCGTTCTGGCAGGCGGGCTGTGGGTGGGAACCGTGCATGCCGATGCTGCCTATCTATCGTTGCTTCCAACAGGGATGCGCGCCGTAGTAGCCCCCTATTTGCTGGGCTTGCATCAGCAGCCCGCACGCGCATGCCTTGCGCAGTGGGAGGTGGAGATGTTCACGCGCGAGAGTACCAGAAAGAAAGGTACAGTGACCGCCTGAATGCGCAGCTTTCGGGTCGCGGGATTGGGGCGCAAGGGCTAAGCTGGCGGGCAATGGAAAGGGCTCGCCGATGACCGATCAAACCGCGCTTGACGATCACTATCACTACCGCCTGATTGCGCGCGCTCTGCGCGAGATTGATGCGGCCGAAGATGCGGGCGAAATGCTTTCATTGCAGGTTTTGGCAGATCGTCTTGCGATGAGCCCCGCGCATTTCCAGCGCCTTTTTTCTGCTTGGGTCGGTGTGTCTCCCAAGCGCTATCAGCAATATCTGCGTCTTGATCTGGCACGCGATTTGCTGGCGGCGCGTCAGCCGCTTGACGTGGTGGCTGATCGCGCCGGTCTTTCGGGCACGGGGCGGTTGCATGATCTTATCTTGCGGTGGGAGGCCATGACGCCGGGGGAATTCGCGCGCGCGGGCGCGGATATAAGAATCCACTGGGGCCGGTTTGACAGCGCCTTCGGCCCGCTTATCGCGATGGGCACATCGCAAGGGCTGTGCGGCATAGGGTTTTGCGCTGAGATGGGCGAGAGCGAGGCATTCGACGACCTTGCCCGACGCTGGCCCGCCGCGCATTTCGTGCATGACCCCGCGCCATTGCAAGCGTGGGTCAATTCGGCACTGATCGGTAGGGGCGAAGCGCGCATGACGCTGATTGGCGCTCCGTTTCAGATCAAGGTTTGGGAGGCGCTTTTAGCGATACCTTCGGGCCAAGTTACCACCTATTCTGATATTGCGACTGCCATTGGGCGCCCAAAAGCGACTCGTGCAGTGGGAACGGCCGTGGGACGCAATCCGATTTCGTATCTCATCCCGTGCCACCGCGCGTTACGCAAATCCGGGGGTTTGGGGGGATATCACTGGGGGCTGGGTGTCAAGCGTGCAATGCTTGGCTGGGAGGCCGCGCGCGCCGACGCTGCCGAGTGATCGCTCAGTTGCGATATCGGCAGCGCCTAGCCGTTATCGCAACTGTGATGGGCGGAAATCTGCCCGCGTTGAAATCTCGATGGAACCCGACTGCGCTTTCTGCGTTAAATCATGGTCAAGCCCTGCACCATGGGGCGCAAGACAAGGCAGACGAGCAACATGATCACATATCTTAAGACCAAGACCATTCTGTTAGGCGCAGGCGCAGCGATCTCATTGGCGGCCTGTGTGCCCAGCGGTTACCCTGACGCGAACAGCTACGATCAAAACCCGAACGTTAATCGCAACACGGGTGCAGTCACGGGCGCATTGATTGGCGGCGCTATCGGAGCGACCAGCCGTGGCGACGAAAAGCTCACGAAGGCTGCCGCTGGCGCAGTCGTTGGAGGACTCATTGGCGGGGCCATCGGCAATCAGATGGATCGGCAAGCGCAAGAATTGCGCCGCGACCTCACCACCAATGGCGTTAGCGTCGTGCGGTCGGGGAATCAGCTGATCGTGACAATGCCGCAAGACGTGCTGTTCGCGACTGACAGCTCGAGCCTGCGCCCCGATCTGCAGCGCGATCTTTACACGCTTGCAGGCAGCCTCAACCGCTACCCCGACACCACTGTCGAAGTCGTCGGGCATACCGACAATACCGGCGATGCGGCCTACAACATGAACCTTTCGCGGCAGCGCGCGCGTTCGGTCGCGTCTGTCCTTGAAGCGGGCGGAGTGCCCAATTACCGCATCATTACCAGCGGGCGCGGTGAGAGTGATCCGATCGCTTCCAACCTCACTGCCGAGGGGCGTCAGGCCAACCGTCGGGTCGAGTTTATCATTCGCCCGAACAACTGATTGCTGCGTAAGCGCTTGATGAGGCCGGGGAGACCCGGCCTTTTTACGTTGTCTGGCCCGAGACGCGGTCATATATCTTGACCAGTCGGGAGGAGCCATGCCGTTTCAAAAGATTGAATCTGAGAAGCTTGCGAGTGCCGTTGTGCGCCAGATCGAGGATCTTATCTTGCAGGGGATTTTGCGCCCCGGCGAGCGGCTGCCCTCTGAGCGTGAATTATCCGAGCGCCTTGGCGTCTCGCGCCCCAGCCTGCGAGAGGCTGTCGCCGAGTTGCAGGGCGCCGGGCTGTTATGCACCAAAGCAGGCTCGGGCATCTTTGTAGCCGACGTACTGGGTTCGGCTTTTTCGCCCGCTTTGATCCGGCTCTTTTCGAGCAATGAACAAGCCCTGTTTGACTACATCTCATTTCGCCGCGATCTGGAGGGCTTGGCCGCGGAGCGGGCGGCGATTTATGGGTCTGACACCGATCTGAAAGTCGTCGATACGCTGTTTGCGCAGATGGAAGCCGCGCATGCAAAGCGCAACCCAACCGAAGAAGCCCAGCTGGATGCGCAGTTTCACATGGCTATCATTGAGGCCAGCCACAACGTCGTCATGATCCACATGATGCGCGCGATGTTTGATTTGCTGGCCGAGGGCGTGTTTTACAATCGGGCGATCATGTTCCGCAATCGCACGACGCGCGGGCGCTTGCTGGAACAACACCGTGCGATGAACGCCGCGATTCAGCTGCGCGATCCGGTCGCGGCACGCGCGGCCGTGGCGGGGCACATGGATTTCGTCGATCACGAGATGACCGCAATGGGCCGGGCAGAGCGCAACGAAGCTACCGCGCGTTTGCGCCTGTCGCATAACGGTGACCTATAGCGTCGCCCCTTTTGAACACCTCGAAATAGAGAACCCCGGCCACATGGACCGGGGTTCTCTATTCTAAAGGAAAGCCAGCGACCTAGTTGAAGCGGCGTTCCACTTCGCCTAGCGATGCGTCGATCAGCGCGGCGCGATCCTTGGCGGTGAACTGCTTGGCAAGCACATCGCCTGCAGCGGCCACGGCCACCGAAACGGCGCGATGCTTAACGTCGCGCACGGCCTGCGCCTCGGCAGATGCGATTTGCTCTTCGGCCGCTTTCAAACGACGCGCGATTGAGACTTGCAGGTCTTCCTTGGCTTTTTCGGCCATCGCCTCGGCGTCGCGCTTGGCAGCCGCAATGATCTGATCGGCCTGAGTCTGCACTTCGCGGGACTTGCGCTCGTAGCTGGCCAGAACCGATTGCGCCTCTTCGCGCAAACGGCGAGCCTCGTCGAGATCCGAGCGGATATTACCCGAACGCTTGTCGAGCATCTTGCCCAGCGTTCCCGGAACCTTTGCATAGAGCACAATCCCAACGAACAGCAGGAAGGCCAACATCACGATGAAGTTGGTGTTCCAGAGCGAGAAGAACGGACCTGTTGCAGCAAAGGCAGGCTGCGCAGCTATCAGGAACAGAAGTGAGAGTTTTTTCATCTTCTTACCCTTTCATCCGCGCATCAACAGCGCCGTTCACAGCGCTCTTATCGGGCTTGCCACCCAGCGCCGCGACGATCTCGCCAGCGGTATCCTTGGCGACCTCGTCAATCGCGGCCAGCGCACCGTCGCGAATATCCGTGATGCGCTTTTCCGATTCCGCAGAGCGTGCGGCAATCTCGGCATCGGCTTTGACGATAGCCGCGTCGAGATCTTTCTGAATCTCGGCCTTGGTCTCGCCAGCAATCTTTTGCGCATTTGCGCGTGCCTCGGCCAGTGCCTTTTCATAGGCGGCCTCAGCCTCTTCGGCTTTGCGCTTGAAATCTTCAGCAGCGGCAATGTCGCCGGCAATCGTGCCTTGACGATCGCCCAGCACGCCCGCAATGCGGGGCAGCGCAATGCGCGACAGCAACCAGTAGATCACCGCAAGGGCAACCATAAGCCAGAAGATCTGGTTCGGGAAACTCCCGAAGTCAAGCTGCGGCATGCCACCGGCGTCGGCGGTATGCATTTGCTCAGCGCCTGGCAGCCCGCTTGCGGCTGCGCTCGCCATGTCGTGCGTTTCGCTTGCCATGTCGTCCCTCGACCCTGCTACACGGTTTCCCTGAAAGGTCACGGGATGGGCCCCGGATGGGCCCACCCGCCTCAAGGAAAGGAGTGCCGGATTAGACGGCGAACATCAGCAGCAGAGCGACGAGGAACGAGAAGATCCCCAGAGCTTCTGCGAATGCGATGCCGATGAACAGCGTCGCGGTTTGGCCAGCGGCGGCCGAGGGGTTGCGCAATGCGCCCGACAGGAAATTGCCGGCAACATTACCCACACCGATGGCCGAGCCGCCCATACCCATACAGGCCAGACCAGCGCCGATGTAAGCACCCATTTGAACGATATCGCCTTCCATGTTCGTCACTCCTTGAGGTTGGAATTGGCAGATTAGTTGTGAACCGTGTGATCCGTTATCCCGTTAGTGTGCCGGGTGAAGCGCGTCTTTCAGATAGACGCAGGTAAGGATCGTAAAGACATAGGCCTGAATAAAGGCCACGAGAACTTCGAGCCCGTACATAGCAGCAATCGCGACGATTGAGAGCGGCGTCACCGCGATGCCGACACCTGAAAACAGGATCAGCGGCGCAAAGGCGGCGAACACTTTCATAACGGCGTGTCCCGCCATCATGTTGCCCGCAAGACGAATGGAATGGCTAACGGGGCGTACGAAGTAGGAAATCACCTCGATCAGGGCGAGGATTGGACGCAGCGCCAGCGGCGCCGAAGCAACCCAGAACAGCCCCAGAAAACCCGCGCCATGCTTGACAAAGCCAACCACGGTGACCGTCACGAAAACCAGCAACGCCAGCACGCCGGTCACGGCGATATGCGAGGTGGTGGTGAAGGCGCGCGGCAGCAGGCCAAGGAAGTTCGAGAACACGATGAACAGGAACAGCGTGAAGATATAGGGGAAGAACTTGAGCCCATCCTTACCCGTGACATCCTCGACCATCTTGTGGATAAACCCGTAGGCCAACTCCGCGATGGACTGCGCACGGCTCGGGATGACCGCGCGACCACGTGTGCCGATCACCATCATAAAGAAGATCGCAGCCACAGTGACCGCAAGCCAAAGCGTCACGTTGGTGGGCGTATACCAATGCACGGGGCCATCCCCAAAGAGCGGCCTGACGATGAACTGGTCCATCGGGTGAAACACCAGCTCATTGTGGACATCCTGCGGCACATCAGTCACGTCTGTCATCCTCTTCATCAGCTACCGATAGCGTCTCAGCCTGCTCGGCAGCACGGTCTTCGTTCATCTCTTTGGCAGAGCGCAACATTACCTTCACGCCCGCCGCGAAACCCAGCATCGTAAACAGCACCATGAACAGGGGCATCGTGCCAAACAGCGCATCCAGCCCCAATCCGATGCCGAAGCCGATACCCAGCCCCGAAACCATCTCGATCACCATGCGCCACGCCATATTGGCCTGACTTAAGTGGTGATCGACCCTTTGCGGGGGCGGCTCTTGTGCCTTTCTCACCGCAGCAAGCTTTTTCTCTAGCGCGGCAAGGCGCTTCGGATCTGGCTCGTCTGGGGGGAGATCGGACATGGAGTGACCCCGCTAAACTTGCAAGTTTGATAGCCGCCGCCCGCGCCTGAGTCAATCGCGTTAAACCCCGCTGAAGGAGCGATTAACACACTGTTTTCACAAGACATTTTTAATTTGCGTGGATTCATGGCGACGCGGAGTTCACGCAAATGCGAGCTACAGCATATTCAACCAATCGGTTGACGTTTCAAACGGCGCGCGCCATCAGATGGCTATGATGCCCCCTGCCCGCCCCTCACTCGACGCGATTTTTGCCGCCCTGTCAGATCCGACGCGGCGGGCGATACTGACGATGTTGCTTGAAGATGACATGGCTGTCACCGATGTCGCCGAGCCGTTCGAAATATCGCTGGCGGCGATTTCCAAGCATTTAGGGATTCTGGCAGAAGCCGGTTTGATTTCGCAGGAAAAACGCGGGCGCGTGAAGTGGTGCAAGCTGGAACCGCTGTCCATGCAAGAGGCGATCATCTGGATACAAGGATTTGGGCAGTTCGAGCCGCTGGATTTTGACGCGTTCGAGCGATTTTTGGAAACTGAGCTAAACGCGCCGAGCGATACGCAAAAAGAGACCCCGGACGCGATGCCGGGGTCAGGTTCGCCACGATAGAAAACGCGGGCGATCTGCGGGCCGCTCAGGCGGCGTTATAATACTCATACATCAGGTCCAACGCCTCGAGCCCGGTGATATCGGGTGCTTTTACTTCGGGTTTGGTGGCCTGAACGCGGGCTTCGGGCGTGTAATAGGCCAAATGTTCGTCGGCCTCGGTCGTAACTTGCTTGCCCTTAGGGAAGTTTACGATGCTCGTCATGGGAACTCTCTTTTTTGCTCGAGTTCCTCCCTGCGCAGTAACTTAAGGAGGTTTTTGGCTTTGCACAGTGCCCAATGCTGCAACTGCGATATGCATTTGCTGCAATGCAGCAAAAAGGGCGGCCTAAGCCACCCTGTTTGTTAGATATTGTAGCGGGTGAATTCCCGCCCCCCATGATCTAGGGCGATCAAACCGTGCGGCTGACCATCATTTTCTTGATCTCGGCGATGGATTTCGCCGGGTTCAGACCCTTCGGGCAGGTCTTGGTGCAGTTCATGATGGTGTGGCAGCGATACAGTTTGAAGGGGTCTTCAAGCTGATCAAGACGCTCGGCGGTGGCCTCATCGCGCGAGTCGATGATCCAGCGATACGCGTGCAGCAGGGCTGCTGGGCCGAGGTATTTATCGCCATTCCACCAGTAGCTCGGGCAAGAGGTCGAGCAGGACGCGCACATCACGCATTCATACAGACCATCCAGTTTTTTGCGGTCTTCGATCGACTGACGCCATTCCTTTTCGGGACGGTTGGTCTTGGTTTCCAGCCACGGCATGATCGAGGCATGCTGAGCGTAGAAATGGGTCAGATCGGGGATCAAATCCTTGACCACCGGCATATGCGGCAGCGGGTAGATTTTGACATCGCCCTTCACCTCATCCAGCCCGTAAATACAGGCCAGCGTGTTGATGCCGCCGATATTCATCGCGCAGGACCCGCAGATCCCCTCGCGGCACGAGCGGCGGAAGGTCAGTGTCGGGTCGATCTCATTTTTGATCTTGATCAGCGCGTCCAGAACCATCGGACCGCATTTGTCCATGTCCAGAAAATAGGTGTCCAGACGTGGGTTCTCCCCGGTGTCCGGATCCCAGCGATAAATCTGGAACTTTCGGATATTCTTGCCATCCGGCTTCGGCCATGTCTTGCCAACGCGGATTTTGGAATTCTTCGGAAGCGTGAACTGAACCATTTCGGTCCCCCTTTTTCCGTCAATACGAATAGAGCGGTCGCGTGGGCATGCGGCCGGATTTGCGATAGACACAGGCGTCATAGGCGGCTGAGGCGTCGCCCTGAGCCGTCCCACCAAGATTGAGCTGAAGCTCCATCTTGGTGTAGGCACCGTCGGTGGTGGCGCCCATGCGCCCCTCGCCGCTGATCGGCGCCTTCGGGGCATATTGCGTGTAGCACTGGCGTTCTGCCGTCTCGACAGGCACAGGGGCACAGGCCGAAACAACCAGCGGTAGGGCCAGCACAGCCATCGTGCGCCCCAAAGGGGCCGCCGATCCGCTTTTCTGATCTGTCCGACCCATGCGCATCCCCTAGTTCAGCCCGAACTTGTTCTTGGCGATGCAGGTCACGGTATCGGGGCGTTTGGCGATATCCATCACGGTCGAGACCGTGCTGTCGTCAATCCCCGTCACCGCAGCCTTGGCGATTGTGAACACTTCATCCATCGTGGCATTGTCGATGATGCAGTCAGTCACCGGAGCGGCATTCAGCCCCGGCATCTTGCTTTCAACGACTGTGTTGACCACCGTCTTGGCTTGCCCGCGAGCGGCCTCTTCAGCGGATTGCTGAAGCGGCGCGCTCATTTGGCAGGCGCAAAGCCCGGTCAGCGCCACAATGGACAAAAACGCGCGCATCAATAGACCCGCTTCTTGGGCGCGATCTTTTTGAGATCAATGCCGCCCTGATCTTGCGGCGTCAGCGGGTCCATATGGACGGGGCGGTAGGTCAGATCGACCTTATTGCCATCCAGATGCATGATCGAGTGCTTGCGCCATTCCTTATCGTTGCGATCGGGATAGTCCTCGTGGGCGTGCGCACCACGGGATTCCTTGCGCGCCTCGGCCCCGACGATAGTCGCCAAGGCGTTGGGCATCAGGTTTTCCAGTTCGAGCGTTTCCATCAGGTCCGAGTTCCAGATCAGCGAGCGATCCGTAACCTTGACGTCTTCGAGTTTGGCGGCAATCGCCGTCATCTTCTCGACCCCTTCGGCAAGCGATTTATCGGTGCGGAAGACGGCAGCATCAGATTGCATCGTCTTTTGCATCTCAAGGCGCAGGTCGGCGGTCGAGATGCCCCCATCGGCGTAGCGGATCTTGTCGAACCGGTCGAACACGGCGTCGATTTTGGCTTTCGGGATCGCACGGTTTTCGGTCTCGGGGTCGATGATCTGACCGGCCCGAATGGCAGCAGCGCGACCAAACACGACAAGGTCGATCAGCGAGTTTGAGCCCAGACGGTTCGCCCCATGCACCGAGGCTGAGCCAGCCTCACCTACAGCCATCAGGCCCGGGACAATTGCATCGGGGTTATCAGCGGTGGGGTTGATCACCTCGCCATGATAGTTCGTCGGGATACCGCCCATGTTGTAGTGCACGGTCGGCAGAACCGGGATCGGCTCTTTGGTCACATCGACGCCAGCAAAGATCTTGGCGCTTTCCGAGATCCCCGGCAGGCGCTCATTCAGTGCCTCGGGCGGCAGGTGGCTGAGGTTCAGGAACATGTGGTCCTTGTGCTCGCCCACGCCGCGACCTTCGCGGATTTCCAGCGTAATACAGCGCGACACCACGTCTCGCGAGGCGAGGTCTTTGTAGGTCGGCGCATAACGCTCCATAAAGCGCTCGCCTTCGGAGTTGGTCAGATAGCCCCCTTCGCCGCGCGCGCCCTCAGTAATCAGACAGCCCGAACCGTAGATGCCGGTCGGGTGGAACTGCACGAATTCCATATCCTGCAACGCAAGACCGGCGCGCGCCACCATACCACCGCCATCGCCGGTGCAAGTATGCGCCGAGGTCGCCGAGAAGAACGCGCGACCGTAGCCGCCCGTCGCCAGCACGACCATCTTGGCGTTAAAGACATGCATAGTGCCATCGTCGAGCTTCCAGCAGAGCACGCCCTGACATTCCCCGTCATCAGACATGATCAGGTCGATTGCGAAATACTCGATGTAGAATTCGGCGTTATGCTTGAGCGACTGACCGTAAAGCGTGTGCAAGATCGCGTGGCCGGTGCGGTCAGCAGCCGCACAGGTGCGTTGCACGGGCGGGCCTTCGCCGTATTCGGTGGTGTGGCCGCCAAACGGGCGCTGATAGATCTTGCCCTCTTCGGTGCGCGAGAACGGCACGCCGTAATGTTCCAGCTCGTAAACCGCCTTGGGGGCTTCACGCGCGAGGTATTCCATCGCGTCATTGTCGCCCAGCCAGTCAGAGCCCTTGATCGTGTCATACATGTGCCACTGCCAGCTATCGGGGCCCATATTGCCCAGAGAGGCAGCGATGCCCCCTTGCGCGGCCACAGTATGCGAGCGGGTCGGGAACACTTTGGTCACGCAGGCGGTGCGCAGGCCCTGTTCGGCCATACCAAGGGTCGCACGCAGGCCAGAGCCGCCAGCACCCACCACCACGACATCGTAATTATGCGTCTCGTATTCGTAAGCTGCCATTCGTCTTGTCCTGACTTATCCGTTCGCGCCCGGCAAAAGGCCGATAAAGACCATCTTGCCGAGGGCATATAGCACCGTCGCCATAATTACGTAGGCGAGCGAATGCATGGCGATTATGGCACCCTTGGCGGCGGTGCCCCGCAGGTAATCCTCGATCCAGACTTCGGTGCCTTTTGCGAAGTGGCGCATACCGACGATCACGACCAGTGCGGTCAGGATAGCCGGAAAGGGCTGTGCGAAGGTGGCGATCACCGATTGCCGGTCCATCCCAAGGGTCGTGCCCACGATGTAAAGCCAGGTCGGGATCATGAAGGCCAGTGCCACGGCCGAGGCCGACATCCACCAGTGATGTTCGGTGCCGGTGCCTGAGGCGCCTTTGCCAACGGCGCGTTTGCGATCAGTGAGGTAACGCATCTCGAGCCTCCGTTATAGATGAATGATGATAAGGGTAAGCGCGGTCAGCACGACCGAACCGATGACGCAGATCCAGCCCAGCATCTCGGCTGTCTTGATATCCATCATCTTGGCGCTGTCCCAGATCAGGTGCCGGATACCCGCAAGGTAGTGATACCAGACGCCCAGCAGCGACAGCGTGAACACCAGATCGCCGAACCACGAGGTCGCGATCGCGTTGACGAAGTTGAAATAGTCCGGGCTTGTGACAGCGGCGAGCAGCCACCACGCAAGCAGGAGAACCCCGACGATGATTCCGTTGCCGGTGATCCGCGTCAGGATCGAGGACATCGAGGTCATTTGCGGGCGGTAAATCTGGAGATGGGGGGAAAGCGGGCGTTCAACCGGTTTCGCTTCTGCCATGTTTGGTCCCTTCGTGCTGCGCCACGTGCCACGCACGATAACACCCGTGCGGCGAGGCTGGCCGGAATTCAATCTGGTGTAACGCAATTTTCACCGGAGTCACGAGGGCAGACGCGTAAAATCGACGGATTCCCGTCAAACAGGCGTGAAAAATTAATTTTGTGATCACAAATTTTTAGAGCGTGATCACATGTTACCGCTCGCAGCGCGAGTCGCGCCACGAGTCCGGCCACGCCGCCACCTAGAGCGGCATCAAGGCCCAATAGTCGAGATCAAGCAGCACCTCGGGGTCGTATTTGTCGTCTTCGCCCTTATATGCAAACGCCGCCGCGCCTTGTTTGGTGGCCACCAACCGCAGCCGGATCGCCCCCACGCCCGGCGTATCGGTTTCGACCTTATCAAGCACCTCGGACCACGCCTTGATCGTGTCGCCCGCGAAACACGGATTGGCATGGGCGCCACTGTTCAGCGCCACGATCATCTGCGCATTGGCCAGCCCGTTGAACGACAGCGCCCGCGCCATGCTGATGACATGCCCGCCATAGATCAGCCGCTGGCCATCCTCGCGGAAGGTCGCGTCGAAATGCACCTTGGCGGTGTTCTGCCACAGGCGTGTAGCGATCATGTGCTCGGCTTGCTCAATCGTGACGCCATCCACATGGTCGATCTTTTCGCCGATCTCGTAATCGCCCAAGCGATGGGACTCGCCGGCAAGGCCAAAATCGTAATCGTCGAAAGTCAGCCCGTCTGGGATCACCAGATCCTCTGCCGCCACAACTGGCGCAAGATCGGGCAGCACCGTTTCGGGCGCAGGCGCGTCAAAATCGCGTTTGCGCACCATCACCCAACGCACATAGTCCAGCACGATCTCATCAACCTGATTGAACCCGCGCGTGCGCACATAGACGACGCCCGATTTGCCGTTCGAGTTCTGCTTGACCCCGATCACCTGTGACTCTGATCGCAACGTATCACCGGCATAGACCGGCTTTAGCCAGCGCCCCTGCGCGTAACCAAGATTTGCCACGGCGTTGAGCGAAACATCCGGCACGGTTTTGCCAAACACCACATGAAAGGCGATCAGATCATCGAGCGGCGCGCCCTCCAGCCCGCAATTAGCGGCAAATTCATCACTGGAATAGAGCGCGTGCCGCGCCGGATAGAGCGCATGGTAAAGCGCGCGCTCGCCCTCCGCGACGGTGCGCGGCACGGCGTGACGGATCACTTCGCCAACCGCGTAATCCTCAAAGAAACGGCCCGGATTGGTCTTGTCCATCATTGCTCTCCCAGCTTCATGTCGGGGTGATAGTCCCCGTCGATTTCCTTTGTCACCGCCTGCGCACAACGCATCACACCGCGCGCGCCATCAAAGGCATATTGCGGATCGCCGTAGAGCTCCCAGCCCTTGGACAGGACCAGAGAGACCTTGTGACAAAAGGCCGAGGTGTCGTCCTCGGTGAGCAGGCGATAGAGTTTCATATCACGCACCAAATGGGTTGTAGCCGAACCAGATATGGATCCACGCAATCACGCCATACAGCACCAGCGTGCCAACGATCCCGCCGATTTCTTTGCCGATATTGACCTGCGGATGGGGCATGGCCGGCTTGCTTTGCTTGTTGATCAAGATCACCTCAAGCACCGCCCAAGCCAGCAGCCCGCCGAACAGGATGATCCCCGGCAGGGTCGGATTGACCAGCAAATGCGCAAGCGCCCAAGTTTTCACACCCGTAAGTTGCGGATGGCGGATCTTGCCGCTCAACCACAGCTTCATCCCCGAGACCGCAAACAGATACACCGCAAAGATCATCAGCAGGTTGTTGATGCCTTTGAGCGCCGCGTTGGGCGTCCAGAGATAAAAGACCGGATCGCTGCCGCGCCAGCCAACGAACATCAGCACAAGACTGAGCAGAACCAGCGCCGTCACCATCGGGCGCTCGGCCCCTTTCATGGCGCGTCGGAAGCCCGGAAACAGCCGTTTTGCAAGATGTGCAAGCGACCACATAAGGACGCCGAGAATTAGTAATGCCATTGTGTTAGCCCTTTAGCTGCCTAGCGCGGCAATTGCCTGTGCTTTCGCCAAGACCTGCCGCGCGGTCACGATATGCAGATTTTCCACGATCTTACCATCCACAACGGCCACGCCCTGCCCTGCAGCCTCGGCGGCCTCGAAGGCCGCGATCTGGCGCTGCGCAAGGTCGATTTCTTCCTCGGACGGGGCAAAGGCGGCGTTGCAGACCGCCAATTGCGCCGGATGGATCAGCGTTTTGCCATCAAAGCCCATGTCGCGGCCCTGATCGCATTCGAATTTGAGACCCTCGTCATCCTTGAACGCGTTGTAAACACCATCGACGATGATCTTGCCATGCGCTTTCGCCGCCAGCAGACACAGGCCCAGCCCCGCCTGCATCGGCAAACGATCTGCGCGAAAGCGGCTGCCCAGCTCCTTGGCCAGATCATTGGTGCCCATTACCATGCCTGCAAGACGCGGATGCGCAGCGATTGCCCCAGCATTCAGCATCCCCAGCGCGGTTTCCATCATCGCCCAAAGCGGCACGCCCTGAATCAGATCGGCCACCGCATCAATGTCAGCAGGGGTTGAGACCTTGGGGATCAGGATCGCGTCAACCTTGGCCCCCGCGCGGATCGCATCGGCAAAAGCCAGCACATCTTCGCGCCCCCAGGCGCTATCCAGCCCGTTCACCCGCACAATTTTCAACCGCGCGCCGTAATCGGCCTCGCTTAGCGTTTTCGCCAATAGCGCCCGCGCATTGACCTTTTCGTCAATCGCCACCGCATCTTCGAGATCGAAGATGATCGCATCACAGGCCAGTCCCGTGGCCTTTTCCAGCGCACGCTCTTTCGAGCCGGGGATATAAAGGACGGAACGGGTCGGGTGGGTCATTTGATTCTCCATCTCGCAATTTTCTTTCGCCAGATCGCACATTCCGGACAGAATCGGCAAGCCCAGATTTGCCGCGTCGCAGAAAATCGCCGCTGCAAACGGGCGATGGGCGCCCGGTTAACCTTATTTTCGCATCTTTGGCGGCAGGCTGGGGCCACGTTGTCGCGAAAGGTTTGCGCCATGCTACACAAGATGATCGCCCTGTCCTTTGGTTTTGTCGCGCTGATTTTTCTCGGCGGGCGCAGCTTTGCGCAAGAAGCCACCTGTGCGCCGCGTGATGACCTGATCGCCCAGTTACACACCCGATATTCTGAAACCCGGCGTGCGGTGGCACTGGCGGCAAACAATTCGGTGCTAGAGGTTTTTGCCGCAGATTCCGGCAGTTGGACAATTCTTGTAACCCAAGCCTCGGGGCTAAGCTGTCTGATCGCCTCGGGCGAGGCATTTGAAGCGGTGCGCGACAGCCTGCCTGCAAAGGGCGCGCCAACTTAGGCAAATAGCGATTGCTGCACCAGTTTCAGCGAGATCAGCAACAGCGCCCAGATCACGATTTTATAGAAAACCGCCGTTGGCATCCGTTTCACCAGCCACACCCCCACGAACACCGAGACCGAGGCCGGAACTGCCAAGATAAGCGCCGTGCCAAGGCTGTGCCAGTTCACCTCACCCAGCGCGATATAAGGGCCAAGCTTGGCAAGGTTCACATAGGAAAACAGCACTGTCGCCGTGCCTGCAAAGACCTGCTTTGGCAGGTTCAGCGGGATCGCATAGGTTTGAAACGGCGGCGCGCCGGAATGGCTGACAAAGCTGGTGAACCCCGCGATTGTGCCCCAGAACAGACCCGGCGCGACCTTGGCCTCTTGGCGCGCGCCCATCCTGTGGCGCAGCAGCGCGTTGAGTGAAAACACCACGCCGATAACGCCCACCAACAACGTCACATAGCGTTCGGGCACGATTTCCGCGGTGGCCCAGCCGATCCCGATGCCGAGGGTTGTGGCCGGAATCATGATCAGCAAGACGCGTTTATCGAACTCCTTGCGATAGGCCCAAAGCCCGAACATGTCAGCGATAATATAGACAGGCAGCAGCAAGCCAGCCGCCTCGACCGGGTTCATCACCACCGCCAGCACCGGAACCGAGATTGAGGCCGCCATCGGGATACCGCCCTTGGACAGCCCGACCATCACCGCCGCGAATAGCGCAAGCGCCCATCCCCATGTGCCCAGTTCGAGCATAAGCCGTCAAAACCCTGAAAAGAATCACCGCGCCGTGCTGCGTTGACCCTAAATGCCACGCGCCTGCCCGATTGGGAACCGCGCACGATGCACAGCGCTTGCGCACGTCCCGAACTCCCGCAATTTTTGCATACGATTGCATACATTTCGCGCCCCACTGCCGCGCCGCAGCGCAGAACCCTTGCCCTCGGGCAGTCAAAGGGCTAGGTCAACGGCGTCAGATTTTTCCATTCCATCCACTCGGAGGACCAAATGGCCAGACCCAAAATCGCGCTTATCGGCGCAGGCCAGATCGGCGGCACGCTCGCTCATCTCGCAGCCATCAAAGAACTCGGTGACGTTGTTCTGTTCGACATCGCCGAAGGCACGCCGCAGGGCAAAGCGCTCGACATCGCGGAATCCGGTCCCGCCGAGGGCTTTGACGCCTCGCTCAAAGGCACCACCGATTATGCCGATATCGCTGGCGCAGATGTGTGCATCGTGACCGCTGGCGTGCCGCGCAAGCCGGGCATGAGCCGCGACGACCTGTTGGGCATCAACCTCAAGGTGATGAAATCGGTCGGCGAAGGCATCGGGGCACATGCCCCCAATGCGTTCGTGATCTGCATCACCAACCCGCTGGATGCGATGGTCTGGGCTCTGCAGCAATTCTCGGGCCTGCCGAAAGAGAAAGTCGTCGGCATGGCTGGCGTGCTTGATTCGGCGCGTTTCCGTCACTTCCTAAGCCTCGAATTCGGCGTCTCGATGCGCGACGTCACCGCTTTTGTTCTGGGCGGTCACGGCGACACGATGGTGCCGCTGGCACGGTATTCGACCGTTGGTGGCATCCCGCTTCCCGACTTGATCAACATGGGTTGGACCACGCAAGAAAAGCTAGACGCGATCATCCAGCGTACCCGTGATGGCGGCGCTGAAATCGTTGGCCTGCTGAAAACCGGCTCGGCCTTCTACGCGCCCGCCACCTCGGCAATCGAGATGGCCGAAGCCTATCTCAAAGATCAAAAACGCGTTCTGCCCTGTGCCGCTTACGTCAAAGGCGCGCTTGGCCTGAACGGTATGTATGTCGGCGTGCCGACCGTGATCGGCGCTGGCGGCATCGAAAAGGTCATCGACATCAAGCTCAATAAAGACGAGCAAGTGATGTTTGACAAATCGGTCGACGCCGTGAAGGGCCTTGTTGAGGCATGTAAAGCAATCGACGGCTCGCTGGTCTAAGCGACCGCTTAGCGCGAAAAGTTTGGGGGCGTGCCGTTTGGTGCGCCCTTTTTCATGCGCTCATCAAGGGCGTCGGGTCAAAACCAAACGCATCGCCCAACCGCGCGATCAAATCGGCCTCATGCGCGATGAGGGCGCGATCAAACGCAGCCGGGCTTAGATCAACCTTGTCGCCAAACAACGCGCTCACCTCACCCACGATTGACACATTGGGGCGTGTGAGTAAGCCGTGCTCCTCTAGTTCAGCCGCCTCGTAATCGCGCACGCCCTGCACCTGCCACCACAGATCGCGCAGCCCTTCGGGATCATCTGCGCGCTCAGCCGCTTCGGAAAACTGCGCGGTACGCGGCCCGACATAGGGCACGGGTTCGCCCTTTACCTTAGTCGTGGCGCGACGCAGCATTTTGAGGATGTAATGCAGCGGCGTCAGCCCGTCGAAATGTAGCAATCGCGCGTTATAGCTGGGCCGATAGGGCAGATCATTGACCTTGCTATCCCAATGCGACAGCGGAAAATGCACGCCAATCGCGTAGCCATGCCCCGAGCGCACAATCGGTTTGCCCGCGACATGCCCGCCGACGCCGCGATTGAGAAAGCGTTTGCGCGTGCCGTAAAACAGCAGGCCCTCTTTTTCGAACCCGTCCCATTTGCGCCGGAACGCGCCTTCGAAGATCGTCGCGCCGGGTGCCTCATCCAAAAAGCAGCGCTCATCGACCTCAAAGCGGATCCACGCCTTTTGCGGGCCGGTCTTTTCCAGTTCCCACTCCAACGGGCGTTCCAGTCGGACATATTCGTCTGCGTCGCAATGCACGAGCCAATCCAGCTTGGTCTCGTTCAGAATACGCGTCGCATTGTATTTCTGGCGGCCCTGATGGCGCGCGGGGCGTTTTTTGCGCCAGCCGCGTTCCCAACCATCTTCACCGCTATGATGAATATACGCGCCCTCAACATCGGCCAGCAACGCCTCGGCCTCGGGGTTGGGGCGGTCGCAAAACACATGCACCTCGCGCGCGCCCGCGGCCAGATGATGCGCGACGAAGGCCGCAACGAGGGGCGCAGGCTCATCCACGGTCGAAACCACACCCCAACTGGGCATTCGCGTGTCTTGCGTCATACGGCTGTTATACTCCGTTCGATTACTGCGCGCGCAGGTGACTCGATTTTCGCGAGTCGCGCCAGTGCAAGCAGGCCACAGGCTGGAAATATGCATTTGTGATCACACCCAGATAGCGCGTGATCACAAATGTCGGATTTTCACCCGCATGGCGACCAAACCGGGCGATTTTGGTTTGTTACACGGCACAAACCCCCTAGAACCCCTGCCAATCGCACCAGCAACCAGCATGGGGTATCTGAGGATGAACATCCACGAATATCAGGCCAAACAGCTTCTCAAAAGCTATGGCGCACCGGTCTCTGACGGCCGCGTTGTGCTACGGGCCGAAGACGCCAAAACCGCAGCAGGCGAGCTTGACGGCCCGCTTTGGGTCGTGAAAGCCCAAATTCACGCGGGCGGACGTGGCAAAGGCCACTTCAAAGAGCCCGAAGCGGGCGAAAAAGGCGGCGTGCGCCTTGCGAAATCGGTCGAGGAGGCCGCGACGCTGGCCAAGCAGATGCTTGGCAAAACGCTGGTCACGCACCAGACTGGGCCGGCGGGCAAGCAGGTCAACCGTATCTATATCGAAGACGGTTCCGATATCGAGCGCGAGCTGTATCTTGCGCTGCTCGTGGACCGCGTGTCCTCGCGCGTGTCGATCGTGTGCTCGACCGAAGGCGGCATGGACATCGAAGAAGTCGCGGCCTCGACCCCAGAAAAGATCCTGAGCTTCTCGATCGACCCAGCTACGGGCTACCAAGCGTTCCACGGTCGCCGTGTCGCGTTCTCGTTGGGTCTGCAAGGCGTGCAGGTCAAGCAAATGGTCGCGCTACTTGGCCAGCTTTATAAAGCCTTCATGGAAAAAGACATGGAGCAGCTTGAGATCAACCCGCTGATCGTGATGACCGACGGCAATCTTAAGGTGCTTGACGCCAAAGTCGGCTTTGACGGCAACGCGATGTATCGCCAGCCCGACGTCGCAAATCTGCGCGACGAAAGCGAAGAAGATTCCAAAGAGCTCGAAGCGTCGAAATACGACCTCAACTACATCGCGCTTGATGGCGAAATCGGCTGCATGGTGAACGGTGCCGGTCTGGCGATGGCCACGATGGACATCATCAAACTCTACGGCGCAGAACCGGCCAACTTCCTTGATGTGGGCGGCGGCGCGACGAAAGAAAAAGTCACCGAAGCGTTCAAGATCATCACCTCGGACAAAAACGTCAAAGGGATCTTGGTCAACATCTTCGGCGGTATCATGCGCTGCGACATCATCGCCGAGGGCGTGATCGCCGCGGTGAAAGAGGTCGGCCTGCAAGTGCCGCTCGTCGTGCGCCTTGAGGGCACGAATGTCGAAAAAGGCAAGGAAATCATCAAGAATTCCGGCCTGAACGTGATCGCAGCCGACAACCTGTCGGACGGTGCCGAGAAAATCGTCAAAGCGGTGAAAGGCTAATTTTATGGCAATCCTCGTTAACGAAAACACCAAAGTCATCTGTCAGGGGTTCACCGGCAGCCAAGGCACGTTCCACTCGGAACAGGCGATTGCGTATGGCACCAAAATGGTTGGTGGCGTGACGCCGGGCAAAGGTGGTCAAGACCATCTCGGCCTGCCGGTCTTCAACTCGGTCCATGAGGCGAAAGCCAAGACCGAAGCCAACGCGACCGTCATTTACGTCCCCCCGCCCTTCGCAGCGGACTCCATCCTTGAGGCGATCGACGCCGAAATGGAGCTGATCGTGTGCATCACCGAGGGTATCCCGGTTCTGGACATGATGAAGGTCAAGCGCGCGCTGATCGATTCCAAATCGCGCCTGATCGGCCCGAACTGCCCCGGTGTCATCACGCCTGACGCCTGCAAAATCGGCATCATGCCCGGCCATATCCACAAGCGTGGCTCGGTCGGTGTAGTGTCGCGCTCGGGCACGCTGACCTATGAGGCCGTGAAACAGACCACCGATATGGGTCTGGGCCAGTCCACAGCAGTGGGCATCGGCGGCGACCCGATCAAAGGGACCGAGCATATCGACGTGCTCAACATGTTCCTCGACGATCCCGAAACCACTTCGATGATCATGATCGGTGAAATCGGCGGGTCTGCCGAAGAAGAAGCCGCCGAATTCCTTGCCGCCGAGCGCAAAAAAGGCCGCTGGAAACCCACCGCGGGCTTTATCGCGGGTCGTACGGCCCCTCCAGGTCGTCGCATGGGCCATGCCGGTGCGATCGTGGCGGGCGGCAAAGGCGATGCCGAATCCAAGATCGAAGCGATGAAATCGGCCGGTATCGTGGTCGCCGACAGCCCCGCGACGCTGGGCGAAGCGGTCATGACGGCGATCAAAGGCTAAGGCTAAGGCTAATCGCGCCGCGCCTTTCGGGGTGCGGCGCGGCGAAACGGAGGGCGACCCGATGCTGCTGCACACCGCCATGCGCGCGCGCCACCCCTTTGCGGGGCTGGTGATTTGCGCGCTGCTTGCGGGCTGTGTGACGCAGAGCGATCCCTCGGTCGGAACGGGGGCCGTTGGTCCCGGTGCCGAGCTTGCCCCGGCGCAAGTCAGTTCGTCCAATCATCCGCTTGGCCCGGCGGTTCCCGGCGATGGCCAATCGCATGCAATGTTTCAATCCCTTACCGGCATCAATGGCGACGCGGTCGCAGGCGTGCAAATCGGCACACCGCGCAGTTACGTCTGGTTTGACGCAGCCGCTGCGAACCCGCAACTGGTCGCCCAAGCGCCGGTGCGAATGTGCACGGCACGTGGCGCGCTCGTAAAAAGCTCCTATATCACCAACCCAGAGGACAATACGCCCGGGGTCAAAGTGCTGGTAATCGAGTGTCTGACATGAATTTTGTTTCCCCTACCATCGGTCGCGCGGCGGCTACTCAAGGAGCATTTGCATGACGAAATCGTATTTCCTGCCGGTCGTCGCCGTTCTGGCTGCCTCTGCGCTGGCGGGTTGCACCGCTCCGGGCCATCCCGACCGCGCGTTTGATGCCTATGTCGCGCCCGCTGATGTCGCGCCCGAGGGCTATGTCAGCCCCTACGCCATCCAGCCGGGCTATGACGCCGTGCGGCCCTCGACCGCTGCCACTGACACCAACCTGATCAGCGCGCCCGCACGGGTGCGTGTCGCTGTGGTCAACCCGGCAACGGGCCAAAGCGCAATGGTCACAGACCGCCCTCTGACGCTGAACGAACGCGAGCGCATGAGCGCCGAAAAGTGCCGTTCTGTCGGCAAAATACTCGTTTCAACACGGCATGTCGGCAATTCGACACTCGCTGACTGCCGCTGATCCAACTTACCCTTCGAGGTTACAAAATGACCGAACAATCCCCCAATGATCAGTTCAACGCCTCGCAATTCCTGCAAGGCGCTAACGCGGAATACGTCGAGCAGCTTTATGCCCGCTTTGCCGAGGATCCAACCTCTGTTGATACGGCTTGGGCTGCGTTCTTTGCCTCGCTGGGTGATCCCGAACAGGACGTCAAGAAATCCGCCGCCGGCGCAAGCTGGGAGCGCAACGATTGGCCGCCGGTCTCGTCGGACGATCTGACGGCTGCCCTCACGGGCGAATGGCCTGCGACCGAGGGCAAGGCCGTTGCCGAGAAGATCTCGAAGAAAGCCGCCGCTGCCGGTGTCGCCGTTGATGAGGGGGCGATCAAACGCGCCGTGCTGGACTCGATCCGCGCGCTGATGATCATTCGCGCCTACCGGATCCGGGGCCACCTCGCCGCTGATCTTGATCCGCTGGGAATGCGCGAAGATGTGCCCCATCCTGAACTCGACCCCAAAAGCTATGGCTTTACCGATGCCGATATGGATCGCCCGATCTTCATCGACAACGTGCTGGGGCTGGAAGTCGCCTCGATGCGTCAGATCATGGATCTGGTGAAGCGCACCTATTGCGGCACCTTCGCGCTGCAATACATGCACATCTCCGACCCCGAGCAATCGTCTTGGCTCAAAGAGCGGATTGAGGGTTACGGCAAGGAAATTACCTTTACCAAAACCGGTCGCCGCGCGATCCTCAACAAGCTTGTCGAGGCCGAGGGTTTTGAGAAATTCCTGCATGTGAAATACATGGGCACCAAGCGGTTCGGGCTTGATGGCGGCGAGGCGCTGATCCCCGCGATGGAGCAAATCATCAAACGCGGCGGTCAGTTGGGCCTTGAAGAAGTCGTCATCGGCATGCCCCACCGGGGCCGTCTGTCGGTTCTGGCAAATGTGCTCAGCAAGCCGTTCCGCGCGATCTTCCATGAATTCCAAGGCGGCTCGTTCAAGCCAGAAGATGTCGATGGGTCAGGCGATGTCAAATATCACCTCGGCGCTTCGGCGGATCGCGAGTTTGACGGCAACAAGGTTCACCTGTCGCTGACTGCCAACCCCAGCCACCTTGAGGCCGTGAACCCCGTTGCATTGGGCAAAGTGCGCGCCAAGCAGGACCAGCTGAACGATCAGGCTGATCGCTCTAAGGTGATGTCGATCTTGCTGCATGGCGATGCGGCCTTTGCCGGTCAGGGCGTTGTTGCGGAATGTTTCCAGCTTTCGGGCATTCGCGGTCACCGCACCGGCGGCACGATCCACCTTGTCGTGAACAACCAGATCGGTTTCACCACTGCACCGCACTTCTCGCGCAGTTCGCCCTATCCGACCGATCTTGCACTGATGGTCGAAGCGCCGATTTTCCACGTCAACGGCGATGACCCCGAGGCCGTGGTCCATGCCGCGCGCGTGGCCATCGAGTTCCGCCAGAAGTTCCACAAGGACGTCGTGCTCGACATCTTCTGCTACCGCCGCTTTGGTCACAACGAAGGCGACGAGCCGATGTTCACCAACCCGGTGATGTACAAGGCAATCAAGACCCACAAGACCACCTTGCAGCTTTATACCGAACGTCTGATCGCCGACGGGTTGATGCCCGAAGGCGAGATTGAGGATATGAAAGCCGCGTTCCAATCCCATCTCAACGAGGAATTCGAGGCGGGCAAGGTGTTCAAACCGAACAAGGCCGACTGGCTTGACGGTCGCTGGTCCGGCTTTGAGCAGGAAAAGGCGGAATATGAGCCCGGCTCGACCGCGCTTTCCCCCGATACGCTGGCCGAAATCGGTCACGCTTTGGTCACGCCGCCCGATGGGTTTGCGCTGCATAAAACCGTCGCGCGTCTGCTTGAGAATAAAAAGCAGATGTTTGAAACGGGTACGGGCTTTGACTGGGCAACCGCCGAGGCGTTGGCTTTTGGTTCGCTCGTTACCGAAGGGTGGCCAGTGCGCCTGTCAGGGCAGGATGCTACACGCGGTACCTTCTCGCAGCGCCATTCGGCCTTTGTCAGCCAGACCGACGAAGATCGTTATTACCCGCTCAATCACATCCGTGAGGGACAGGCCCGGTTCGAAGTCATCGACTCGATGCTAAGTGAATATGCGGTGCTAGGCTTTGAGTATGGCTACTCGCTGGCCGAGCCGAACACGCTGACCCTTTGGGAAGCCCAGTTTGGCGATTTCGCCAATGGCGCGCAGATTATGTTCGATCAGTTCATCAGCTCGGGTGAGCGCAAATGGCTGCGCATGTCGGGTCTTGTCTGCCTGCTGCCGCACGGCTTTGAGGGGCAAGGCCCCGAACACAGCTCGGCCCGTCTTGAACGGTTCTTGCAAAATTCGGCGGAAGATAACTGGATCGTTGCGAATTGTTCGACCCCGGCGAACTACTTCCACATTCTGCGCCGCCAGATCCATCGTGACTTCCGCAAACCGCTAATCCTGATGACGCCGAAATCGCTGCTGCGTCATCCCAAATGCGTGTCTAAGGCCGATGAATTCACCACCGGCTCCACCTTCCACCGCGTGCTGTGGGATGATGCCGAAATGGGCAACTCGGATCTCAAGCTGAAACCCGATGACAAGGTCAAACGCGTCGTGATTTCCTCGGGTAAGGTCTATTATGATCTGCTCGCTCAGCGCGATGAACGCGGGCTTGATGATGTCTATCTGCTGCGTCTCGAACAGTTCTATCCGTTCCCCGCGCAGGCGATGACCAAGGAACTCACCCGGTTCAAGAACGCCCAGATCGTCTGGTGTCAGGAAGAGCCGAAAAACCAAGGCGCGTGGAGCTTTGTCGAGCCCTATATCGAATGGGTTCTCGCCAAGATCGACGCCAAACATGCCCGTGCGCGCTATGTCGGTCGTGGGGCTTCGGCCTCGCCCGCAACGGGTCTGGCGAGCCGCCACAAAGCCGAGCAAGAAGCGCTCGTCAACGATGCATTGGAGGGTTGATCAATGTCCACTGAAGTCCGCGTCCCCACGCTTGGTGAAAGCGTCACCGAAGCCACCGTCGCCACCTGGTTCAAGAAGCCCGGCGATCCGGTAGCCGTCGATGAGATGCTGTGCGAATTGGAAACCGACAAGGTAACCGTCGAAGTGCCCGCCCCCGCGGCTGGCACTTTGGGCGAGATCGTCGCCGCCGAGGGAGAAACCGTTGGCGTTGACGCCTTGCTGGCAACAATTGAAGCCGCTGGTGCAGGTGCCAGCACTCCGAAACAACAAGATAAACCGGCGGAGAAGCCCGCTGCAGCCCAATCGAATGAGGGAAAAATGGTCGATGTAATGGTGCCCAGCCTTGGTGAATCTGTCACTGAGGCCACAGTTTCGACGTGGTTCAAAAAGGTTGGCGACGTGGTCGCGGCCGATGAGATGCTCTGCGAGCTGGAAACCGACAAGGTTTCGGTCGAAGTGCCCGCCCCTGCGGCTGGTGTGTTGAAAGAAATCGTGGCCGAAGAAGGCGCGACCGTCGATGCCTCGGCCAAACTCGCGGTGATCGCCGAGGGCGAAGGTGCAGGGTCCGGTGACAGCGCACCCAAGGCTGACGAGAGCAAAGCCAAGGCCCCCGCCAAAGGTGGCAAGGACGTCGAAGATGCGCCCTCGGCCAAGAAACTGATGGCCGAAAAAGGCGTGGACCCGTCCTCGGTTCAAGGCTCGGGCAAAGATGGCCGGATCATGAAAGAAGACGTGGCGAAGGCGGCAAGCGCACCGCAAGCGGCCTCGGTCTCGGTTGCGCCCGCCCCCGCAGCCGCCCCGCGCGGCCCGGTCAATGCCGATGACGGCGCACGCGAAGAACGGGTGAAAATGACCCGCCTGCGCGCCACCATCGCCAAACGCCTGAAAGACAGCCAGAACACCGCCGCGATGCTGACCACCTATAACGAGGTGGACATGTCGGGCATCATGGGCCTGCGCAACGAATACAAAGACCTGTTCGTCAAAAAGCATGGCGTGAAACTGGGCTTCATGTCTTTCTTCGTCAAAGCCTGCTGCCACGCGCTCAAAGAAGTTCCCGAGGTCAATGCCGAGCTTGACGGCAACGAGGTGGTTTACAAGAACTACGTCCATATGGGCGTGGCCGTTGGCACGCCTTCGGGTCTCGTGGTGCCAGTGGTGCGCGATGCCGATCAGATGGGCTTTGCCACGATCGAGAAAACCATCGCCGAAATGGGCACCCGCGCGCGTGACGGCAAACTCTCGATGGCCGATATGCAGGGCGGCTCGTTCACCATTTCGAACGGCGGCGTCTATGGCTCGCTGATGTCCTCGCCAATCCTCAACCCGCCGCAATCGGGCATCCTTGGCATGCACAAAATCCAAGACCGCCCGATGGTCGTGAACGGTGAAATCGTGATCCGCCCGATGATGTATCTCGCCCTGAGCTACGATCACCGCATCGTCGACGGCAAAGGCGCGGTGACGTTCCTTGTGCGGGTAAAAGAGGCGCTCGAAGACCCGCGCCGCCTGCTGATGGATCTGTGATGCAGAAGGAGGACTTTGATCAACAAGTTCGCTTGGAATATTATCGTTCTGGAGTGCAAGTGACCCGCGAGATTGGCGTCATGGCACTTCGGACGCTAATAACGCTGAACAGCGGCGCGTTCGTAGTCCTCCTAACTTTCATTGGGAATACAGCAGCACAATCGCAATTCTCAGTTCCCTTGGAGAACCTAAAATACGCAATGTTTGCGTTTCTGGTGGGTATCTCGCTTAGCTTCGTCGCGATAGCATACACCTACGCTGTCTCGCAGTCAGCGAGCCCTTATCCGAAGGAGAGTTCCAATCTCGACGGGCTGTATCTCTATGTGGTGCTCGGTATCTCCACTCTTAGCTTTGTCGCGTTTGTAACTGGGGTTGGGACAGTGGTCGCGGGGGTTCAACTTGCTAATTCTTGAGACCCTGCCCCTTCCTCTTGATCGAAATATCCTCTGGGGGTCCGGGGGGCAGACAGCCCCCCGGTCGACCCGCGCAATGGGAGCACCCGCATGACCCCCGAACTCACCATCCTCGCAGTTTCGATCATTCTGCATATGGGCGTCATGGCCGCCTATTCGGTTAAGGCCAACCGTGAACTTGGCCCGAAATACCCGCTATCCCCGCGTGATGGCGCGCCGCCAAAGCCGCTGTCGCAAAGTTGCTCGCGGCTGCAACGGGTGATGAATAACTCGTTCGAAAGCCTGATCCTGTTCGCCCCCGCCGCGCTGATGGTCGGCCTGACGGGGCAGTCAAACGGGGTCACGGCGACGCTTGCGGTGGTCTTTTTGATCGCCCGCATCCTTTATATTCCTGCCTATGTGATGGGGCTTGTGCCGGGGCGCTCGCTGATCTGGGGCTTTGGATTTTTTGCAACTCTGGCGCTGGCGATTGCCGCGCTGATCTGACCTTTAAGGAGCAAAAGCAATGGCTGACTATGATGTGATCGTGATCGGCGCGGGTCCGGGCGGCTATGTCTGCGCGATCCGCTGCGCCCAACTGGGCCTGAAAACCGCCGTGGTCGAGGGCCGCGAAACGCTGGGCGGCACCTGTCTGAACGTGGGCTGTATCCCGTCCAAGGCGATGCTGCATGCCACGCATTCGCTGCACGAAGCCGAACATAACTTTGCCAAGATGGGCCTTAAGGGCAAATCTCCTTCGGTCGACTGGAAACAGATGCAGGCCTACAAACAAGATGTTGTTGATGGCAACACCAAGGGCATCGAATTCCTGTTCAAAAAGAACAAGATCGACTGGCTCAAAGGTTGGGGTTCGATCCCCGAGGCGGGCAAGGTCAAGGTCGGCGATGACGTGCACACCGCCAAGTCGATCGTGGTTGCGACCGGGTCCGAGCCGTCTTCGCTCCCCGGCATCGAGATTGACGAGAAAACCGTTGTGACCTCGACCGGCGCGCTGTCTTTGGGCAAAATCCCGAAGGCGATGGTCGTGATCGGCGCGGGCGTGATCGGACTGGAAATGGGCTCGGTCTATGCGCGTCTGGGCACCGAGGTGACGGTGGTTGAATATCTCGACGCGATTACGCCAGGCATGGATAGCGAGGTCGCGCGCGGCTTGCAGAAAATCCTCACCAAGCAGGGGCTGAAATTCGTCCTTGGCGCGGCGGTGCAGGGTGTCGAGGTCAAAAACGGCAAGGCGACCGTTAAATATCAACTGCGCAAGGACGACAGCGAGGCCACGATTGACGCCGAAACCGTGCTTGTGGCCACGGGTCGCAAACCGTTCACCGAGGGGCTGGGACTTGACGGTGCGGGCGTGGAACTGCTGCCGCGCGGCCAGATCAAGACCGATGAGCATTGGCAAACCACCGCCAAGGGCATCTACGCCATTGGTGACGCGATTGTCGGCCCGATGCTGGCCCATAAGGCCGAAGACGAGGGCATGGCGCTGGCCGAGGTCATCGCGGGCAAGCATGGCCATGTGAATTACGGCGTGATCCCCGGCGTGATCTACACCACCCCCGAGGTTGCCTCGGTGGGCCAGACCGAAGAGGCACTCAAGCAAGAGGGGCGGGCCTACAAGGTCGGGAAATTCTCATTCATGGGCAATGCGCGCGCCAAGGCGGTGTTTCAGGGCGACGGTTTTGTAAAGCTGATCGCGGACAAGGAAACCGACCGTATCCTTGGCTGCCACATCATCGGCCCCGGCGCGGGCGATCTGATCCACGAGATTTGCGTGGCGATGGAATTCGGCGCCTCGGCGCAGGACGTGGCCCTGACCTGCCACGCCCACCCAACGTTCTCGGAAGCCGTGCGTGAGGCCGCCCTGGCTTGCGGAGACGGCGCAATCCACGCCTGAACGAAGAGTGCCCTACCAAAAACCAAGGGCGGCTCTGTGGCCGCCCTTTTCCAAATTTAAATACGAGAAATCTTAGTTCTTGACGCCTTTGAATTGCGCCACGATGTCGGGGTAGCCGTAAACATCCAGATTGGCATCACGGCGCGCGCGCTGCGAACTTGACGAAATACCCGTCACGATCACACCGATCAGCCCCGCGCCTGCCCCCGCAGCCGACGCGTTCTGGTCGATCTTTGTGGTCGTGTCATTGATCGGCTGCACGATTTTGAAATACTTCTCGCCCTCATAGGTGCAGGTCAACGAGGCCACCGGAGTGCGCGGCCCCATATTAGGCGACACGACGACCGCCGGGGTCACGAAATCGGCATAAAACCCATCAGCTTTGAACTGGCACGGAACGCCTTTAACTTCCTGATAACTTCCTTTGGTCGAATAGGTCCGAACGGTAAAATTCGACGTGCCTTTTTCGTTCAATGTCTTGGTCGCGCGATACGGAATCGGTTCCTGTTCAATCGGTGCCGCAGCGCAGGCGGATAGAATAGCCCCCGCCCCAATCAGAAGAATAGCTTTGTTCACGAGTGTCCCCTTGTCTTTGTCTTTAACACCGCCGTGTTAGCGCAACTTGTTTTAAAGAAAGATAAAAAATGTGCCGTCTCGCCGAAGTCACAGGAAAATCTCCGCAGGTGCGTGGCCCGGGCGCAACAAACCTACACAGCTACCGCCCGTCCTCAATCCTCGCTATGATCCGCTGCGGCTTGCATTTTATCGGCGAATTCACGGCGCAGTTCTCGGCGCAATTCGGCGGCATGCCAGCGGTGTTTTTCTTCGCGCGTTTCCGGCTCCAACCTGGCCACGGCCACGGGTTTGCCGTCCTCATCGACTGCGACCATCGTGAAATAGCAGCTATTGGTGTGGCGGCGTGTCCCTGCGGTGATGTTTTCCGCCTCAACCCGGATCCCGATCTCCATCGAGGTGCGACCCGTATGGTTCACGCTGGCGCGAAACGTTACCAGCTCGCCCACATTAATCGGTTGCTGAAAGGTCACCTGATCGACGCTGAGCGTCACCGCGTAGTGGCGCGAATAGCGCGAAGCGAGAGAAAATGCGACCCGATCAAGCCACGCCAACAACGCGCCGCCATGCACCTTGCCCGAGAAATTCGCCATCTCGGGTGTCATCAGCACCGACATTTCCAACCGCTTGCGTTCTTCGGCGCTGAGTGGGGTCGTCATGGTCTTCCTTTCAGATTACACCGCGATATTGTCGATCAGGCGCACATCACCCAGCCAAAGCGCCGCCAGCATCCGCACCGGCTCTGACAGATCGGACGCAGGGCGCAGACCATCGACTGTGCGCAGCTCCAGATATTCGATGTCGCGAAAGCCGGCTTCAAGCAGTTCGGCCTGCGCATCCATCAGCGCGCCTTGCACGGACTTGCCCTCGCGCATGTCGCTGGCCGCCGCCTGCATCATCGCGTACAAAACAGGGGCGATGGCACGTTCCGCCGCGCTAAGGCGAACATTGCGCGACGACATCGCCAGCCCGTCTTCCTCACGGATCGTGGGACAGCCGATAATGCGCACCGGGATATTGAGATCGCGCACAAAACGCTGCACGACCTGCAATTGCTGCCAGTCTTTTTCGCCAAAGAATGCGCGCCCCGCCTGCGTCATGCCAAACAGCTTGGAGCAGACCGTGGCGACCCCGTCGAAATGGCCGGGACGAAACGCACCTTCCAGCGGTTCGGTGATGCCGCTGACCGAGACGGTGGTGGCAAAGCCATCGGGGTAGACCTCATCAACGCCGGGCGCGAACAGCACATCGACGCCCTCGCTATCAAGCAGCGCCAGATCATGCGCCTCGTCGCGGGGGTATTTTTCCAGATCCGAGGCATTGTTGAACTGCATCGGATTGACGAAAACCGTCACGATCACGCGGTCAGACTGTTCACGCGCGGCGCGGGCCAGCGACAGGTGACCATCATGCAGCGCGCCCATCGTCGGCACCACGCCCACCAGCATCCCCGAGCGTTTCCACCCCGCCACCTTCTCGCGCAGCTCATCAGCGCTGCGGATCACTTCGGTCATTTATTCACCTCATCGGCAAAGACATGTTCGGGGCCGGGGAAGGCGCGCGCACGGACCTCGGCAGCGTACCCGGCCACGGCGGCTTCGGCGGCCTCGCCCAGCGCGCCAAAGCGTTTGACGAATTTCGGTTTGAACTCGGTGAACAGGCCCAGCATGTCATCAACCACCAGCACCTGCCCGTCACAGCCCGCCCCTGCGCCGATGCCCACGGTGGGAATGGCAATGTCAGCGGTGATCTGATCGGCCAAGCCTTGAGGCACCTTTTCCAGCACGACCGAGAACGCGCCCGCATCCGCCACCGCGCGCGCATCCGCAATCAGACGCGCGCGATCGTCGCCACGCCCCTGCACCTTGTAGCCGCCCAGCGTGTTCACCGACTGCGGCGTAAGGCCAATATGCGCCATCACCGGAATACCCCGCGCGACCAGAAAGGCGATGGTGTCGGCCATATGCTGACCGCCCTCCAGCTTGACCGCGCCTGCCCCGGTTTCGGCCATCAGGATTGCGGCATTGGCAAAGGCCTGCTGCGGGCTTTCCTCATAGCTGCCAAATGGCATGTCGATCACCATCAGCGCGTGCTGCAAGCCCCGCGCCACCGCCTGCCCGTGCATCACCATCATCTCCATCGTGACGCCAAGGGTTGAGGGCAGGCCATGTAAGACCATCCCCACGGAATCCCCGACCAGCACCAGATCGCAATGCGGATCGACCGTTTTGGCGATCGGCGTGGTGTAGGCGGTCAGGCACACAATCGGCGCGCCGCCTTTCATCGCGGCAATATCGGCGGGCATTTTCTGGCGAACGGTTCCGGTGACACTCATCGCGGGTTCTCCCTTGCTTTGGGGCCAAATACCTAGCGGCACGCGCCCGATAAGAAAAGATATGACTGCGCCAACGCCGCGTTACAGGGCAAAGCGGCACGATTATTCCCCCTGTGGCTCGCGATTGATCGCCCCGCCGTGATCTTTGCTTGATCGCCAAGGCAAACCCGCCGATCATCCCCTTGTTCAAAGCTATCGGAGAACCCCATGAAGATGCGCCTTTTCACTGCCCTCGCAGCGCTCGCGCTATCGGCCACAAGCGCTTGGGCTGCCAAGGATACGATCACGCTGGGCATGGTGCTTGAGCCGCCAAACCTTGACCCCACGGCGGGTGCGGCGGCGGCGATCGACGAGGTGGTTTACGCCAATGTCTTTCAGGGTCTGACGCGGTTTGGCCCCGATGGGTCGATCCGCCCCGATCTGGCGAAAAGCTGGGATGTGTCGGGCGATGGCACGGTTTACACCTTTCATCTGCAAGATGGCGTGACGTTTCAGGACGGTTCAAGCTTTGACGCGGAGGATGTGAAATTCTCGCTCGATCGCGCGCGTGCCGAGGATAGCGTCAATGCGCAAAAGCAGTTGTTTGCGGGGATCGAAAGCGTTGAAGTGGTCGATCCGCTGACGGCGAAAGTGACGCTGAACGCCCCCGATGGCGCGCTGCCGTTCAAGCTGGCTTGGGGCGATGCGGTGATGGTCGCGCCTGAAACTGCCGATCAAAACGCAACCCACCCTGTTGGCACCGGGCCGTTCATGTTCAAGGATTGGGCGCAGGGCGATCATATCACGCTAAGCGCTTATGAAGGTTATTGGGGCACGCAGCCGAAACTGCGCGAGGCAACGTTTCGCTTTATCTCTGATCCGACGGCGGCGTTTGCCTCAATGATGGCAGGCGATGTCGATGCCTTCCCGAACTATCCCGCGCCTGAAACGGCGGCGCAGTTCAAATCCGATCCGCGTTTCAAGCTCATCATCGGCTCGACCGAGGGCGAAACCATTTTGGCAATAAACGAGCGCAACGCGCCGCTCAACGATATCCGCGTGCGTGAAGCGATTGCCCATGCAATCAACCGCCAAGACCTGATTGATGGCGCGATGTTTAGCTATGGCACGCCGATTGGCACCCATTTTGCACCGCATAATCCGGCCTATGTCGATTTAACGGAACTGTCGAATTACGACCCTGAAAAATCCAAGGCACTGCTAAAAGAGGCAGGCGTGAGCAATCTAAAACTTCGACTTGCGTTGCCGCCGCCCTCTTATGCGCGCCGCTCGGGCGAGATCATTCAGGCGGAACTGGCCGCCGTAGGTATCCAGACTGAGATCACCAATATGGAATGGGCCGATTGGCTGGAACGGGTGTTCAAGGGCCATGATTACGACCTGTCCATCGTCAGCCATACCGAGCCGATGGATATTGGCATCTACGCCCGGCCCGATTACTATTTCGGCTATCACAGCGAGAAATTCGACGCGGTGATGGCAGAGTTGGACAAGACCTCGGACGCGGCCAAGCGCACCGAATTGCTGCAAGACGCCCAGCGTATTCTGGCGCAGGATTATGCCAATGCCTTCTTGTTCCAGCTGCCCAAGATCGGCGTGGCCAATGCCAAGATCGAAGGCTTGTGGGAGAACGCGCCCACGCAGGCCAATGATCTGACCGAGGTCTATTGGGACGATTGAGAGGGCATCGATAAAACGCCACCGCGCACCCTGCCCTTTATGGATTTAACAGACAGTTTGGCACGAATGTAGCCAACCGACGCTCGCTAACAGGAGAAAACTATGAACCAAATCAAACGCCGCCTGTCCGCCCTCATGCTGGGGGTCGCCGCAACAGGGATGCTCGCCGCCGCCCCCATTCAGGCCGAGACCGTCAAGCTGACCATCCTTGGCGTGGGCGATATCTACAATTTCGACGGTGACGGGGAGCGCGGTGGTTTTGCACGTCTCAACGCGGTCGCCAAGAAAGAGCGCGCCGACAATCCCAACACGCTGTATGTTTTTGACGGCGATATGCTGTCGCCCTCGCTGCTATCGGGCATCGACGAGGGGCAGAACACGATTGATCTGACCAATCTCGTGCCCTTCGACATCGCGGTGCCGGGCAATCACGAGTTCGATTTTGGCCCCGAGAATTTCGAGCAGAAGATGGCGGAATCGAAATATCCTTGGGCCGCGATCAATATCGCGCAGGCCGATGGCTCGCCCATTCAAGGGCTTGGCGGCGTGATGACCAAAGAGATCGCGGGTCTGAAAATCGCGCTGATCCCGGTCGCCCAAGACACCACCCCCGAGGTCGCGAATTCCGGTGATCTAGTTTTCAAACCCACCGTCGACACCGCCATTGCAGCTGCCAAAAAGGCGCGCGAAGACGGGGCGGATCTGGTGATTGGCGTGGTGCAAACAGATCAGAGCAACGACCGCAAGCTGATCGCGAGCCAGGATTTCGACGTCATCATGTCGGGCGACGATCACCTCAACGCCATGTTCTATGACGGGATCACCGCCTATGTGGAAACCTCGATTGACGCACGCTTTTTGCAGCCGCTCGATCTGACGGTCGATGTCACCGAAAAAGACGGCGAGCGCAAAGTAAGCTGGACGCCCTCCTTCCGCTGGATCGACACCGCCGATGTGACGCCCGACCCGGACTCGATGAAACTTGTCGACGGGTTCAAAAAGCAACTCGATGACAATCTAGGTCAGGTGCTTGGCACTTCCGAGGGACCGTTGGATTCGCGGCGCAACGTGGTGCGTTCGCAAGAAAGCGCGATGGGCGATCTGATTGCCGATGCGCTGCGCGATGCGACCAAGGCCGATGTGACGCTGATCAATGGCGGCGGGATTCGCGGCGATACGACCTATGACGCGGGTCACAAGCTGACGATTAAGGACGTGATGACCGAGCTGCCCTTTGGCAACAAAACCGTCGTGACCGAGATCCCCGGTTCGCAGCTACTGGCGGCGCTCGAGAACGGCTTTAGCCAAGTCGAAAAAGGCGCGGGCCGCTTCCCGCAAGTCTCGGGGATGGATGTGGTCTATGACCCGAGCGCACCTGCTGGATCGCGTGTGGCCTCGGTGATGATCGGTGGTGAGCCGCTTGATCCGAACAAGGTCTATAAGGTTGCGACGAACGATTACATGCTGGGTGGCGGTGATGGCTATACCGCACTGGGCGGTGGCAAGGTGATCATCAATGCGGGCAATGGCAATCTGATGGCCAATGACGTGATGACCTACATTGAGACCGCTGGCACCGTGACAACCAAGCTGGACGGTCGCATCAAAAAGGTTGGCGAGTAAAATCGAACGCTGAATCGCATCGCCCTTGGCCGCGGCCTTGGACGATGCCTTTTTTCGCGGGTGGCTTTTTTAGCGGGTGGCTTTAGGCGTTTTCAGCCATCTTTTTCGTCCAGGCGAATTGCTGCATCGGCGCATCTACCGGCGTTCGCGCAAAGTGATTGGTGTAGTTCGACATCACCTTTTGCGCGACGCCAAGGATCACTTCTAGGATTTGGCGCTTAGTATAGCCCGCATCAAGAAAAGTCTGCGATTGCACATCTGTGACATAGCCACGCTGGCGAACCACCTGCAAGGTGAACGTCCGCAGCGCTTCGAGATGGACATTGGGCAGCGGCGTCTCATCGCGCAACGCATCAGAAATCGCGTCATCCACCTTCATCATTTTCGCGATGCCGGTGTGGGCGGGCACGCAATAATGGCAGGCATGCTCGACGTTGATGGTCTGCCAAATGACCGTCAACTCGTCTTTGTCAAAGCTGGTTTCCTGCGCGAACAAGCGGTGCAGTTCCTTGTAGCCTTCTAGCAAAGCCGGCGCTTCGGCCATGGTGGCATGCAGGCCGGGCAGCCGCCCGAAAGATTTTTTAGAATCTTCCAAAAGCGCGCGGCTCGCTTGCGGGGCACTGTCGAGTGTGTGGATCGGAAAGTCGGTCATGCTTATCTCCCAAGGGGCATTTTTGAGCGATCACTCAAATTCATTTCTCATCCCTAACTTTACTTGAGCGATCATTCAATATATATTTTGAGTGATCGCTCAAGTATCGACAAATCGGGATCGAATGAAATGGCAAGACAGGCCAGCTACGACAGGGACGCCGTGCTGAAACGCGCGCTCGAACTCTTTTGGGCCAAGGGGTATCACGCAACCTCGCTCAAGGATCTGGAGGTCGCGCTTGATATGCGCCCCGGCTCAATCTACGCGGCCTTCGGGTCAAAAGAGGCGCTCTATGGCGAGACGCTGCGTCTTTATGCGCAGATGTCCCAAGCTCAATTCGAGGACTTGCTGGCCAAGGCGCCAACCCGACTGGCAGGTCTGGCCGCGCATGTGCGCGCCTTAGGATGCGTCGCGCCGGGCAGCGTGCCTTCGCGCGCCTGCATGCTGGTCAAAACGCTGCTTGAGACGCCCGATAATGACCCGATCTTGCGCCAGTTGACCGAGGACATGATGCGCAAGGTCGAACTCGCGTTCGCCAACATTTATCGCGCCGCGCGCGACGCCGGAGAAATCCCCGAAACCGCCGACCCCGAGCGTCTGGCCAGCCGGTTACAGATCGAGATTTTCGGCCTGCGCGCGTATGCTCAGCGCACCGATTCGGGGGCGCGCGTTGCGGCGCTGGCCGATGATATTGCACGCGATATCGAAGCACTGGCCATATCTGCGCCCGAACCCGCAAACTAAAAGCGGCGCCGTTCTTTTACAAACGACGCCGCCGGATCAAGATCACACGCTTTATCTTAGTTGCTGGCGGTGCAGGGGACCGTTCCCGGATAGCCGCAATCCGGAGAATTGGCAGTCTCGCCCGAGGCCCCGACCTGCTCAGCCATTTGCACCGAAGCCTGATGCTGTTCTTGCTCGACCTTGTTGGGATCTTGGATCATCCCGGCCTTCCAAGCCTCTGCATCGGCGTTAATCGCAACCTGATTGTAGGCTGACACGACATACCCTGAATGCAATTGCACGACCGGGCCTTCCATCTCGAGGCTTTCTTCGCGGTTGCGCACCTTCACCTCAGTCCCTTTCGGGATCTTCGCGAACAGGTCGATGATGTCTTGGTTGAACAGCCGGATGCAGCCCGCCGAGGTCGCCCGCCCGATCGAGGACGGGTCCATCGTGCCGTGAATACGGTAATAGGTATCCCTGCCGTTCTTATACAGATAAAGCGCACGCGCCCCGAGCGGGTTATCCAGACCGCCGGGCAGCCCGTCTTTGAGCGGGCCATACAGATCAGGATCTTCCTTGATCATGTTCTGCGTCGGCGTCCAGCTGGGATATTGTTGTTTGCGATCAATCGTGGCGTCACCGGCAAAGCCCTTGCCCTCACGTCCGACAGCCACGCCGTAGCGTTCTGCCTCCCCCGGTGCCGTGATGTAATACAGAAACCGCGCATAAGGATCGACGACGATCGTGCCGACCGCCTCGGGGCCATGATAGGGGACCGTCTGGCGGCGGTTGCGCTCGACCAGATACTTTGGATTGACCGCCTTGATTTCGTTACCGTCATCTTCGCGTGCCTGATATTCCGACGGAACAGCTTTGCTGGACTGCGTGGGCTGGGCATATTGATGCGGATCGCTGGCACAGGCGGCCAGCGCTACCAAAGCGGCAGCCATCAAGGCGGGGCGGGTCACTCGTTTGAATAGCGTAGAACTCGTGATCACTTAACTTTTCCTGTCTGTCTACGGGGCATGCGCAAGCGCCCCTCGGCCGAAGGTCAACCCCCCAGATAGTGCAAAGTTCCTCTAGCTCACACTAACATGAATGTGAACAACATATATCGGCGGGAATCTGCCCCCTTGACTGTCCGGGGGCGGCAGCGGACCTTGCCGTTTATGCGCCGCTACCTGTTTCGCCGCCTGATAATATTACTGGCCAGCCTATGGGTGGCAAGCGGGGTGATTTTTCTCCTCGTCGAAGGCGTGCCCGGCGATCCGGCGAGTTTCATGCTGGGCGTCAATGCCGCGCCCGATACGTTGGCCGCCTTGCGCGCGCAGATGGGGCTCGATCAACCTTTCGTATGGCGCTATCTGCATTGGCTGGGCGGCATGCTTAGCGGCGACTTCGGCACCTCGTTTACCTATAAAGTTCCGGTGGCAGGCTTGATCGCGGCGCGGCTGGCAGTATCGCTGCCGTTGGCGGGGATTGCGCTGGCTCTGTCGGTGGCGTTGGCCTTGCCGATGGGGTTGCTCGCGGCGGCGCGGCGCGGAAAAGTCAGTGATGGTGCGGTGATGACGGGCACGCAGCTTGGCATTGCGGTGCCCAATTTCTGGTTTGCGATGCTGTTAGTGTTGCTGTTGGCCGTGCGCTGGCAATGGTTTCCGGCCGGGGGTTTTCCGGGCTGGTCCGATCCGCTGATGGCGCTGCGTGCGCTGACGCTACCCGCCATCGCGCTGGCGCTACCGCAGGCAGCGATCCTGACGCGGGTTCTGCGCTCGGCGCTGATTGAGACGTTGGGGCAGGATTACATCCGAACGGCCCGCGCCAAGGGGCTAAGTCGCGCGCGCGCCCTCACCCGGCACGCGTTGCGCAACGCGCTGATCCCGGTGCTGACGATTTTGGGACTGCAATTCTCGTTCCTACTGGCGGGCGCAATCATCATTGAAAACGTGTTCTATCTGCCCGGCCTTGGGCGGCTGATTTTTCAGGCGATCACCCAGCGCGATTTGATCGTGGTCGAATCGGTGGTGATGGTGCTGGTTTTTGCCGTGATCATGGTGAACTTTCTCACCGATCTGGCCTATGCGGCGGTCGATCCCCGCTTGCGGAGGCGCACATGAAGATGTCGCTAATGATCGGGGCCGTGCTGAGCCTAGGCGCGCTACTCGCCGCGCTGATCTCGCTGGTCTGGACGCCTTATGACGTCGGCGCGCTTGATATTGCGCATAAGCTGCAGGGGCCAAGTGCCGCGCATTGGCTGGGCACCGATCATTTCGGGCGCGATATTGCCTCGATGCTGATGGCGGGCGCGCGCACCTCGCTGGCGGTGGCACTGGTGGCCGTGAGCATCGGAATGGGGCTGGGCGTGCCGCTGGGGTTGTGGGCGGCGGCCCGGCGCGGATCGTGGCTGGATGAGGGGATTATGCGCGCCAATGACCTGATCTTCGCGTTTCCCGCGCTGGTGATTGCGATCCTGATCACCGCGACCTTCGGCCCCTCGGCCACCAATGCGATCATCGCTATCGGCATTTTTAATATCCCCGTTTTCGCACGGGTCACGCGGGCAGGCGCACTTAGCCTGTGGCAGCTTGACTACATCCGCGCGGCGCAAGTGGCGGGCAAAAACCGCGCGCGGATCTCGGGTGAGCATATCCTGCCTAATATCGCCAATCTGCTGATCGTTCAGGGCACGATCCAGTTCAGCCTTGGCATTCTGGCCGAGGCCGGGCTGTCCTATGTCGGGCTTGGCGCGCAGCCGCCCACGCCAAGTTGGGGGCGGATGCTGGCGGAATCGCAAACGATGGTCACGCTGGCGCCCCATGTCGCGATCATGCCGGGGCTGGCGATCGTGCTGACGGTATTGGGGCTGAACCTGCTGGGCGACGGGCTGCGCGATGCGCTGGACCCGCGCTTGCGGGGGCGGTTGGCATGACGCTGTTGACGCTTGATCACCTGAACGTCCAGATCGGCAAACTGGCGATTCTGCGCGATGTCAGCCTAACACTGGCGCGCGGCGAGATCCTTGGCCTTGTGGGCGAAAGCGGCTCGGGCAAGTCGATGACCGCCTTGGCCGTGATGGGCCTGCTCCCCGAGGTCACGCGGATTTCGGGCGATATCATGCTGGGCGGGGTGAACCTGCGCCACCGATCAGAGCGCGAGATGTGCCAACTGCGCGGCAATGACATTTCGATGATCTTTCAGGAACCGATGAGCGCGCTCAACCCGATGATGACCATCGGCGACCAAGTGGCCGAGACGCTGATGCTGCACCGCAAGATGCCGCGCAGCGAAGCCCGCAGTATCGCACGCGAGAAACTGGACCGAGTGGGGCTACGGGCACCACGTTTTCCGCTGTCGCTGTATCCCCATGAACTGTCAGGCGGGCAGCGTCAGAGGGTGGCGATTGCGATGGCGATTGCACTGCATCCCAAGCTGCTGATCGCAGATGAGCCAACCACCGCGCTGGATGTTACCACGCAAGCCGAGGTTCTGGATCTGCTGCGCGATCTCGCGCGCGAAGAAGGCATGGCGCTGATCCTGATCACCCATGATCTGGCGGTCGTGGCGGGAATGGCCGACCGGGTAGCGGTAATGCAAGCGGGGCAGATCGTGGAGACCGCGCCGACCGAGCCGCTGTTTCGCGCGCCGCGCGCCACTTATACCCGCACCCTGTTGGCCGCCTCGACCCATCACCCGCCGCCCGCGCGGCGCCCTAGCGCCAAGCCGCTGTTGCAGGTCGAAAACGCCACGCGCACATACAGCCTGCCCCGCCCCTCTGCCTTTGCGCCCCGGCCCGAATTGCGCGCGGTCGATGACGTGTCCTTCACCCTTCATGCCGGGGAATCGCTGGGGCTGGTGGGTGAAAGCGGCTGTGGCAAATCCACCCTCACCCGCGCGATCCTTGGCCTTGATGCGCTGCAAGGCGGCGCGATCCAGCTTGACGGCCACTCCATCAGCCCCGCGATGCCCAGCGCGCAGCGCGCCAATATGCAGATCGTGTTTCAAGACCCCTACGGCTCGTTCAACCCGCGCCAGAAGGTCGAGCGGCTGGTAGCAGAGCCGTTTCACCTGTCGGGGCGGCCCACCGATTGGCGCGACCGCGTGGCCGAGGCACTGCGCGAGGTAGGCCTTTCCCCGGACGACAAGTCGCGCTTCATCCATGAGTTTTCCGGTGGCCAGCGACAGCGTATCGCGATTGCGCGCGCGCTGATCATTCGCCCCAAGCTGATCGTTCTGGATGAAGCCGTGTCGGCGCTGGATGTGCAGGTGCGCGCGCAGGTGCTTGATCTGCTGAGCCATCTGCAAGCCACGCATGATCTGGCCTACCTGTTCATCTCGCATGACCTGTCGGTGGTGCGCGCGGTGACCTCGCGTTGTCTTGTGATGCAAGCGGGGAAAATCGTCGAGGAAGGGACGAGCGAGGCCCTCTTCACCACCCCGCAAAACCCCTATACACAAACTCTGATCGCTGCCACGCCGCGCATTCCGCAACATTGGAAGGAGCCTGCATGACCCTGCCCCTCTGGTTCGACCCGACCGAAATGCTGATCGGCGGGACATGGCAAACTACGCAGCACACCCTGCCCGTCGAAAACCCCTCTACCGGAGAGGAAATCGCGCAGATCGCACGCGGACAGGCCAGCGATATCGACGCAACCGTTGGGGCCGCCCACGCCGCGCTAGAGGGTGAATGGGGCCAGTTGAGCGCCGCCGAGCGTGGCCGCCTGTTGCTGGCAATGTCGCGCCGAGTCACCGAGCGCGCGGTAGAACTGGCAACGCTTGAGGCGATGGACGTAGGCAAGCCGCTTGCCCAAGCGCGCGCCGATGTCACGGCACTGGCGCGCTACCTCGAGTTTTATGGTGGGGCGGCCGATAAGGTGATGGGCCAGACGATCCCGTTCCAGCAAGGCTACACCGCTTACACCCTGCGCGAGCCCCATGGCGTGACCGCCCATATCGTGCCGTGGAACTACCCGATGCAGATTATCGGGCGCTCGGTCGGGGCGGCGCTGGCGATGGGCAACGCGGCGGTGCTCAAACCCGCCGAGGAAGCCTCGCTAACCGCATTGGCATTTGCACGCATCGCGCAAGAGGTCGGGATGCCGCCCGGTGCGATTAACATCGTGCCCGGCCTTGGCGAAGAGGCGGGCGCGGCGCTATCGGCCCATCCCGGCGTGAACCACATTTCCTTTACCGGATCGGTCGCCGTGGGGCAAAAAATCCAAGAGGCGGCGGCAGCCAATGTCGTGCCGGTGACGCTGGAACTTGGGGGCAAATCGCCGCAACTTGTGTTTGGGGATGCCGATCTGAACCGCGCCCTGCCGTTTCTCGTGAATGCCGGTATTCAGAACGCGGGCCAGACCTGTTCGGCCAGCTCACGTATTCTGGTGCAGCGTTCGATTTACGATGATGTGCTTGAACAGATGGCCGCGCGCTATCGCGATCTGGTGGCCGGGCCTGCAATGGCAGATCGCAATCTCGGTCCGCTGATCTCGGCGCGCCAGAAAGAGATTGTCGAGGGCTATCTGCGCCTTGCCGCCGATCTGCCGATTGCCGCGCAGGGTCAGATCGCCCCCGATGCGCCTGAGGGCGGCCATTACGTCGCGCCCACGCTGATCGGCGGCGGCTTTGGCGCGCATCGGCTCGCCCAAGAGGAAATCTTTGGCCCGGCGCAGATCGTGATCCCGTTCGAGGATGAGGACGAGGCCATCGCGATTGCCAATGGCACCGAATACGGCCTCGTCGCCTCGGTCTGGTCCGAGAATGGCGGGCGCACGATGCGGCTGGCGAAACGGCTGCGCGTGGGGCAGGTGTTTTTGAACAATTACGGCGCAGGTGGCGGGGTCGAACTGCCCTTTGGCGGGATCGGCAAATCGGGCCATGGCCGCGAAAAAGGGTTTGAGGCGCTTTACGGATTTTCCGCGCTCAAGACGGTGGCGGCGTGGCACGGATAGTGCTTTGATCGGGCATACGAAGTTGGGGGAGACGGGATGAGACTTGAGGGAAAGACCGCGATCATAACCGGCGCGGGATCGGGTTTTGGCGCGGGGATTGCACGGCGCTTCGCCGCAGAGGGCGCGCAGGTGATGGTGGCCGATCTCAACAAGGAAGCCGCGCAATCGGTAGCGGATGAGGTCGGTGGGATTGCCTGCGAGGTCGATGTCAGTCGCGACGCCTCGGTCAAGGCGATGGCGCAGGCCGCGCAGGAGGCCTGGGGGCGGATCGACATCCTGGTAAACAACGCTGGCATCACGCATCTGCCCAAGCCGATGGAAGATGTCAGCGAAGACGAGTTCGACCGCGTGCTCGCGGTGAATGCGAAATCGGTTTACTTATGCGCGCGCCATATCGTGCCGTTAATGAAGGCTGCAGGGACTGGCGCGATCCTGAATGTCGCCTCAACAGCCGGGGTCAGCCCGCGCCCCAATCTGAGCTGGTATAATGCCTCGAAGGGCTGGATGATCACCGCGACCCGCGCGATGGCGGTGGAGCTGGCTCCGATGGGCATCCGGGTGAACGCGATCAACCCGGTTGCCGGCGAGACGCCCCTGTTGAAAAGTTTCATGGGGCAGGATACGCCCGAGATCCGTGCGAAATTTCTGGCCACGATCCCGCTGGGGCGGTTCTCGACCCCTGAGGATATGGCCAATGCGGCCTTGTTTCTGTGCTCGGACGAGGCCAGCATGATCACCGGAGTCGCGATGGAAGTGGATGGCGGGCGCTGCATCTGACAATAGAGCCGGGGGCGCTGCCCCCGAAACCCCCGGAGTATTGAGAGCTAGATGAAAGCAGGGCCGAAAAATCTGATTACCGATGTCGAGGGATTGCTGGTGGGCAACGCCCAAGATGCGTCTTTGAGTTCGGGAGTGAGCGTGCTGACCGGCGCGCGCCCGTTCACGGCGGGGCTGCATGTGATGGGCGGTGCGCCGGGCACCCGCGAGAGCGATTTGCTCGCCCCTGATCGGCTGGTGCAGCAGGTTGACGCGCTGGTTCTCTCGGGCGGTTCGGCCTTTGGTTTGGCGGCGTGTGACGGCGTAATGGCCGGGCTGCGCGCACAGGGGCGCGGGTTCGCGGTGGGCGATCAGCACGTGCCGATTGTGCCCGGCGCGATCCTGTTTGATTTGCTCAACGGCGGGAACAAGGATTGGCAGGCGAACCCCTATCCGGGGCTGGGGCTGGAGGCGTTTCTGGCGGCAAGCGACAAGTTTGCGATCGGCACAGCGGGCGCTGGATTTGGCGCGATGACGGGCACGCTGAAAGGCGGGTTGGGCTCGGCCTCGGCAGTGCTGGAAAACGGGCTGACGGTTGGCGCGCTGGTGGCGGTAAACGCCTTGGGATCGGTGAACGTGGGCAAGAGCGCGCAGTTCTGGGCCGCGCCTTGGGAGATTGATGCAGAGTTTGGCGGGCTTGGTGCGGCGCGCGCGCACGACCCTCATTTTGAACCCGAACCCGCCAAGCGGGCGGGCGAAGCCACGACGATTGCGATTATCGCTACCGACGCGGCGCTGGATCAGGCGCAAGTGACGCGGATGGCAACGGCAGCGCATGACGGGATGGCACGCGCAATCCATCCCTCGCACAGCCTGCTTGATGGCGATCTGGTTTTTGGCGCTGCTACCGGGGCAAAAGAGCTTGCCGATCCGCTGCGCGACACGTTCCAACTTGGCCATGTCGCCGCTTGCGTGCTTGCCCGCGCGATTGCGCGCGCCATCTATGAAGCCCAGACGATGCCGGGTGATATCCAGCCCTGCTGGCACGACATTCACGAAACTTCGGCGCGGGGCGCGGATTAACCTTGCGACCGAGCACTGAAAATTGCGGAGGACACCATGCTTGACGACAAGACTGACCTGAAATCGATCCTCAAAGACCCCTCACTGCTGGTGAGTAAGGCCTTCGTGGCGGGCGAATGGGTCGATGCCGATGACGGCACGACCTTTGATGTCACCAACCCCGCGCGCGGCGATGTAATCTGCACCGTGCCCGATCTGGGGCGCGCTGAGACCGCGCGCGCCATTGAAGCTGCGCGGATCGCAATGAAGGCGTGGGCGGCGCGTACCGGCAAGGAGCGCGCGCAGGTGCTGCGCAAATGGTTCGATCTGATGATGGAGAACCAGGACGATCTGGGCGCGATCCTAACCGCCGAGATGGGCAAGCCGCTGGCCGAGGCCAAGGGCGAGGTGGCCTATGGCGCGGCCTTTATCGAATGGTTCGGCGAAGAGGCCAAGCGCGTTTATGGCGAAACCATTCCCGGCCACATGCCCGACAAGCGCATCACCGTTATCAAGCAGCCGATTGGTGTTGTCGGCTCGATCACGCCGTGGAATTTCCCCAACGCGATGATTGCGCGCAAGGCCGCGCCTGCGCTTGCGGTGGGCTGTGGTTTCGTGTGCCGTCCGGCCTCGGAAACTCCTCTATCGGCGCTGGCGATGGCGGTGCTGGGCGAGCGCGCGGGGCTGCCCAAAGGGATCTTGTCGGTCGTAACCTCAAGCAAAGCGTCCGATATCGGCAAGGAGTTCTGCGAGAACCCGACCGTGCGCAAGCTGACCTTCACCGGTTCGACCGAGGTGGGACGTATCCTGCTGCGCCAAGCTGCCGATCAGGTTATGAAATGCTCGATGGAGCTGGGCGGCAACGCGCCTTTCATCGTATTTGACGATGCCGATCTGGATGCGGCTGTGCAGGGCGCAATGGCGTCGAAATTCCGCAACAATGGCCAAACCTGCGTCTGCGCCAACCGGCTATATGTGCAGGCGGGTGTCTATGATTCCTTTGCGCAGAAGCTTGCTGATGCGGTCAATGCGCTGAAGGTAGGCGACGGGCTTGAGGATGGCACTGATGCCGGTCCGCTGATCAACGAAAAGGCGGTCGTAAAGGTGCAGGATCACATCAAGGATGTGGTCGATCACGGCGGCAAGGTTGTCACCGGCGGCGCGCGCCACTCCAAGGGCGGCACCTTCTTTGAACCGACGGTACTGACCGGGGTGACGCAGGATATGAAGGTCTCGACCGAGGAGACCTTTGGTCCCGTCGCACCGCTGTTCAAGTTCGAAACCGAGCAAGAGGCAATCGACAAGGCCAATGCGACGATCTTCGGTCTGGCGAGCTATTTCTACGCCCGCGATGTCGGACGCATCACGCGGGTTCAGGAAGGGCTGGAATACGGGATTGTCGGCGTGAATACCGGCATCATCTCGACCGAGGTCGCGCCCTTTGGCGGGGTCAAGCAATCGGGGCTTGGTCGCGAAGGCTCGCATCACGGGATCGAGGATTATCTCGAGATGAAATATATCTGCCTATCGGTTTGACGCTAGGAAATCAGGAGTTGTCCCCGCTCGTATCGGCTAGGTTCGGTGCGGGGGCAGCGCCACTCAGACTGGACGGCGGATCTCAGGCAGGGCGGCTTTAACCAGCGGATGCAGCGCTTGTTCAGGCGCGCCATCCAGAAACTGCGCGCGCATCGCAGGCGCCCAGTTGGCATTGATATGATCGGCCACGGCGCGCGCCTGATCGCCTGGCTGGCTTTCAAAGAAGGTTGCGATCTGATTGGCCATATGACCGAGTTTCTCTGGGCTCATATGATGGCCTCCTGCGGTTGGGTGAATATGGCAAGGTTGCGCCCGGCCCGTGCGATCAGGGTCAGGCCGGCGGCCTCGGCCTCGGTCACCGCGAGGGCCGTGGGGGCAGAGGGACCGGCGATCACCGGAATGCCGTAAATCGCGGCCTTCTGCACCAGATCGACCGACAGCCGCGAGGTCATCACTAGCGCGCCGCTTGCGCCTGCGATGCCAGCACGCGCGAGCGCGCCGATCAGCTTATCCAACGCATTGTGGCGGCCCACATCTTCGCGCAGCGCCACGATGCCACGCCCCGGCTGCCAAAACGCGCTGGCATGGGCGGCGCGGGTTTCGTCTTGCAGGGGTTGATGATGGCGCAGCGCATCAATCGCCGCCTCGGCCTGCTGCGGCGTGATTTGCCATGCCGCAGGGCGCAGGCGTGGCAGGCTGCGCCGGGCCTGTTCGAGCTGCTCGATCCCGCAGAGCCCACAGCCGACCGGGCCAATCGTGGCGCGCCGTCGCTGCGCAAACCGCGCACCGGCGGGCGCGGCAAGCCAGCTACGCAACTCAATCCCGGCCTCTTGATGGGCGATTTCATAGCGGGTGATCTCGGCGGGCGTTTCGATCAGCCCCTCACTCAGCGCAAAGCCCAAGGCGAAATCTTCAAGATCGCCCGGCGAGGCCATCATCACCGCCTGCGCGACCCCGTCATAAATCAGCGCGACCGGCACTTCCTGCGCCAGCTGCACGCGCCCGCCACCGGGCAAAGCCCAATCGCTTACGCTCATTGCGCGGGCTCGATCTGGCGCGTCAGCACGCTTTGCGCCTCGTAAAGTTCCTGCCAGCTTGAGGGTCCGTTGGACAGCGCCACCTGCACCGCCGTGACCTTGTATTCCGGGCAGTTCGTCGCCCAGTCGGAATTGTCTGTGGTCACCACATTGGCCTGCGTATCGGGGTGGTGGAAGGTGGTGTAGACCACGCCGGGCGAGACCCGATCCGTCAGTGTCACGCGCAAGGACGTCTCGCCCGCGCGCGAGGCTAGACGCACCCAGTCCCCATCCGAAATGCCGCGCGTTTCCGCGTCATGAGGGTGCATTTCCAGCAGATCCTCGCCATGCCACACCGAGTTTTCCGTGCGCCGGGTCTGCGCGCCCACGTTATATTGCGACAGGATGCGCCCGGTCGTCAGCAGCAGCGGGAAGCGCGGGCCGGTGCGTTCCTCCGTCGCGATATAGGCGGTGCGGATAAACCGCCCCTTGCCGCGCACGAACCCATCGATATGCATCACCGGCGAGCCCTCGGGATGGGCTTCGTTGCAGGGCCATTGAATCGAGCCTTGTGCATCAAGCAGGTCATAGGTGACGCCTGCAAAACTGGGTGTGGTGCGCGCGATCTCATCCATGATCTGCGAGGGATGCGTGTAGTCCCAATCCGCGCCCAGCGCATTGGCCAAAGCCTGCGTGACCTCCCAATCGGCCAGCCCTGCTTTGGGCGCCATCACGCGGCGCACCGGGTTGATCCGGCGCTCGGCATTGGTGAAGGTGCCGTCCTTTTCAAGGAAGGTCGAGCCGGGCAGGAACACATGCGCATAGCGCGCAGTCTCGTTGAGAAACAGGTCATGTACGATCACGCAATCCATCGCGGCAAGCCCGGCAGCGACATGGCGCGTGTCGGGGTCGGATTGCAAGATATCCTCGCCCTGAATATAGAGCGCTTTGAAATCGCCCGATACCGCCGCATCCAGCATATTGGGGATGCGCAGGCCCGGCTCGGGGTCGAGCATGGTGTTCCACTCGGCCTCAAACATCGCGCGCGCAGCGTCATCGGACACATGGCGATAGCCCGGCAGTTCATGCGGGAAGCTGCCCATGTCGCAACTGCCTTGCACGTTATTCTGGCCCCGCAACGGGTTCACGCCCACGCCGGGACGCCCGATATTGCCCGTCATCATCGCAAGGTTGGCAATCGCGATTACGGTGGTCGAGCCTTGGGAATGCTCTGTCACGCCCAGCCCGTAATAGATCGCCCCGTTCGGTGCGCTGGCATAGGTGCGCGCGGCTTTGCGCAGAGTTTCGGCGGGCACGCCGGTCAGCTCGGCCACGGCCTCGGGGGAATGGGCGGGATCGGCGGCGAATTCGGCATAATCGGCCCATTCATCCCAATCGCAACGGCTACGAATGAAGGCATCGTCGAACAGCCTCTCGGTCACGATCACATGCGCCAGCGCGGTCAGCACCGCGACGTTCGTGCCCGGACGCAGCGGCAGATGCAGCCCGTCGCCCATATGCGCGGATTCCAGCAGGTCAATCCGGCGCGGGTCGATCACGATTAGCGCGGCCCCCTGACGCATGCGCTTACGCAAGCGCGAGGCAAAAACCGGGTGGCCATCGGTCGGGTTCGCGCCAATCACTACGGCACAATCCACCTGCTCGACGCTATCAAAATCCTGCGTGCCTGCCGAGGTGCCAAACGTCTGCTTCAACCCGTAGCCGGTGGGCGAGTGACAGACCCGCGCGCAGGTATCGGTGTTGTTCGTGCCCATCACCGCGCGCGCAAGTTTCTGCACGAGGAAGGTTTCCTCATTGGTGCAGCGCGACGAGGTAATGACGCCGACCGAGTCCTTGCCATGTTCAGCTTGCGCGCGCTTGATACCCTTCGCGGAGAATTCTAGCGCCTCGTCCCAGCTTACCTCGCGCCACGGCTCGGTAACGGCATCACGGATCATCGGATTCAAGATACGGTCGCCGTGATTGGCATAGCCCCAGGCAAAGCGCCCCTTCACGCAAGAGTGGCCCCGGTTCGCCTTGCCCTCTTTCCACGGCACCATGCGTACCAGCTGATCGCCGCGCATCTGCGCCTCAAAACTACACCCCACACCGCAATAGGCGCAGGTCGTTACCACCGCGTGTTCGGGGATGCCGATGTTCTCGACGGTTTTCTCCTGCAAGGTGGCGGTCGGGCAGGCCTGCACGCAGGCACCGCAACTAACGCAATCGGAGTTCAGGAAATCATCCGTGCCCGTTGAAATACGCGCATCAAAGCCGCGCCCCTCAACGGTCAGCGCGAACGTGCCTTGCACCTCTTCGCAGGCGCGCACGCAGCGCATGCAGACAATGCATTTCGCCGGATCATAGGAAAAATACGGGTTCGAGACATCCTTGGCGATGTAGCGCGGGTTTTCGCCCTCGGCGGCGCGGGTCTCGAAATGGTTTTCGCCCGGTGCGTAGCGTACATCGCGTAACCCCACCGCGCCCGCCATATCCTGCAATTCACAATCGCCATTGGCCGCGCAGGTCAGGCAATCGAGCGGATGATCCGAGATATACAGTTCCATCACGCCACGGCGCAGACGGCCCAACTGCTCGGTCTGGGTCTTGACCACCATGCCTTCGCGCACCGGGGTCGTGCAGGACGCGGGCGTGCCGCGCATTCCCTCGATCTCGACCACGCAAAGCCGACACGAGCCGTAGGCGTCCAGCATGTCGGTGGCGCACAGCTTGGGCACGCTGATTCCGGCCTCGGCGGCGGCGCGCATCACGCTGGTGCCTTCGGGGACGGTGATATTCATGCCGTCGATGGTCAGGCAAACGGGCGCACCAGTTTTCGCGGGCGTGCCCTTGTCCTTGATCGGGATAATGAAGTCTTTCATTCCGCAGCCTCCCGCACCGGGGTGAATTCGTCAGGGAACAGCCGGATCGCCGAGCGCACCGGGTAAGGCGTAAATCCCCCCATTGCGCACAGCGATCCCTTTTCCATAATCTCGCACAAATCCTGCAATAAAGCGATTGCCTGCGGGTTGCCCGCCGCGATCTGGTCCAGCGTTTCCATGCCCCGCACCGCGCCGATCCGGCAGGGCGTGCATTTCCCGCAGCTTTCAATCGCGCAGAATTCCATCGCATAGCGCGCTAGTGCAAGCATGTCGGCGCTCTCGTCATGAACCACGAAACCGGCATGACCGACCAAGCCGCCCTGTTCGGCGAAGGCTTCGTAGCATACCGGCAGATCGAAATCCTCGGCCCCATGATAGGCCCCCAAAGGCCCGCCCACCTGCACCGCCTTAAAGGATCGCCCCGAGGCCGTGCCGCCACCGATATCATTGACCAACTCGCCCAAGGTCAGTCCGAACCCGGTTTCAAACAGCCCGCCATGGGCGACATTGCCTGCGATCTGGATCGGGATCGTGCCACGCGAACGCCCGAGGCCATATTCGGCATAAGCCGCCCCGCCATGCGCCATGATCCACGGCACAGCGGCCAGCGACAGCACGTTGTTCATCACCGTGGGCTTGCCAAAAGCCCCTTCCAGCGCGGGCAGAGGCGGCTTGGCGCGCACCATGCCACGCTTGCCCTCCAGCGAGTTCAGAAGCGACGTTTCCTCGCCGCAAATATAGGCCCCCGCGCCCACGCGCACTTCAAGATCAAAGCGCGGCCCCTGCCCCAGCAGCGCGCCGCCGATGACGTTGGCATCGCGCGCGGCAGCAATCGCGGATTGCATCACGCGGATCGCATCGGGGTATTCCGAGCGAATATAAAGATAGCCCTTGGTCGCACCCACCGCGAGCGCGGCAATCGCCATGCCTTCGATCAGGCAGAACGGGTCGCCCTCCATCAACATACGATCCGCAAACGAGCCGCTATCCCCCTCATCCGCATTGCAGACGATGTATTTCTGCGACGCGTCCGCGTCAGCAACGGTTTTCCATTTGATCCCCGTCGGGAAACCCGCGCCGCCACGCCCGCGCAGGCCGGAATTGGTGATTTCCACAATCGTAGCCTCTGCGCCAAGCTGCATTGCGCGTTTCAGCCCGTCCCAGCCCTCGGCTGCCTCGTAATCGGCGAGGGACAGCGGGTCGTTGCGCCCACACCGCGCGAAGGTCAGCCGCGACTGACGCGCGAAAAAGGGGATATCCTCTACCGGGCCAAGCGCATTCGGGTGCGCGCCCGGTTCAAACAAGGCTGGCACGTCCTCGGGGGTCATCGGACCAAAACCGTGCCGCACGCCGTCCACCTCAATCTCGACGAGCGGTTCCAGCCAGACCATCCCGCGCGTGCCGTTGCGAATGATCGTGACCTCGCGCCCGCGCAGCCCCGCAGCCGAGGCGATCGCGGCTGCAATCTCATCGGCACCATAGGCTTTGGCGGCTGCATCAGCGGGAACCCAGATTTTCATTGCGCGCCCTCCGTCACTAGCGCCTCAAGACGCGCCGCACTTGCGCGGCCGATCAACTGCCCATCGACCTGCGCGGCGGGGCCACAGGCGCACAGGCCCAAACAATAGACCGCCTCTAGCGTGATATCGCCCTTGGTCTGACCCATTTTCATTCCCAAAGCCGCCTCAAGCCGCGCGATCATGTCAGCTCCGCCCATCGCCTGACAGGCCTCGGCCCGGCACACCTTGATCACATGACGCCCAGCGGGTTGCGCGCGAAAATCATGATAGAATGAGACCACGCCCGCGACCTCGGCGCGACCAAGACGCAGCGCATCGGCGATGGGCTGATACACCACCTCGGGCACATGGCCGAATGCCGCTTGCACGTCATGTAAAATGGGCAGCAGCGCCCCTTCGCGCCCCCGATGGATCGCAAGGATTTCGGCCAGCCTGTCATTGGTATTCATAGCGTCCTCCCACGCCCATAGTGCGACTAGCTTGCCCCACCTGACAAGTCACGGATCTGACAATCGCGAACAGGCGCGGTCCGGATGCGTCATTTGCCGTGCCTGCGCTTGCGCGGGCGGGGGCGAGCCTCTACATCCCTAGACATGAAACTGATCCAGCGCCTCCCCTTCGTCAAGAAACCGCCCTTTGTTGCCGTGCTGCGGTTGCACGGGGCGATTGGAATGTCGCGCCCCGGATCGCCGGGTCTGTCTGATGCCGCAATGGCGCCGCTGATCGAACGCGCCTTTGCGCGGGGCAAGCCGGTGGCCGTGGCGCTGCTGATCAACTCGCCTGGCGGCTCTCCCGTGCAATCGGCGCTAATCGCAAGTCGTATTCGCCGACTGGCCGAGGAAAAAAACATTCCCGTTCATGCCTTTGTCGAGGATGTGGCCGCTTCGGGTGGCTATTGGCTGGCATGTGCGGCCGATCACATCTGGGCCGATCCGACCTCGGTTATCGGCTCTATCGGGGTGATCTCAGCTGGCTTCGGCCTTGATCAATTCATCGAAAAATACGGGATTGAGCGGCGCGTGCATACGGCGGGCGGATCGAAAAGCTTCATGGACCCGTTCCGCCCCGAAAAAGACGAAGATGTCGCGCGTCTGAAACGGCTTCTTGAGGATATGCATGTCAGCTTCGTCGAGCATGTGCGCGCGCGGCGCGGGGCCAAACTGGCGAGTGATCGCGACCTGTTTACCGGCGATATCTGGACCGGGCGGCAGGCGCTGGCCGAGCAAACCGGGCTGATCGACGGAATCGCCCATGCTGTGCCAAAGCTTAAAGAGTTATACGGTGACAAAGTGCGCACGCTGGCCTATGCGCCCAGACGCTCGATTTTCAGCCGCTTTGGCGCGCAGTTCGGTGCCGAGATCGGGATGGGCGCGTCCGGTGCGCTGATCGACACCGCAGAGGAGCGCGCGTTGTGGGCGCGTTACGGGCTGTAATCCCATGTTGATCAAGGGCATGACCCTGTTTCTCGTCGTGATGGCGGTGCTGGCAATGTTCGGCAAGCTGCGCATTCCAGGCAGCAAAACCGCACGAAAATTGTCAGGGCGCTGCCCCGATTGTGGCCGTCCCAAGATTGGCCGCGCACCTTGCCCGTGCAAAAAAGGGCGGCGTGGATGACTTGGGATTTGGGCTATATCGCGGTCGGGCTAGTCTTGCTGGTCGTCGCGGGCGATCTGCTGGTCAAAGGCGCGGTGGCCTTGGCGCTGCGCTTTGGCATTCCGGCGCTGATTGTCGGGCTGACAATCGTGGCCTTTGGTACCTCGGCCCCTGAGTTGATGGTGTCGGTCGCCGCAGTTCTGGACCACGCGCCAGCGCTGGCGCTAGGCAATGTTGTGGGCTCGAATATCGCTAATATCCTGCTGGTGTTGGGCTTGCCTGCGATCATCTCGGCCATTCGCACGGATGAGCAGGACATGCGCGAGAGCTTTGTTCTGATGATCGGGGCGACGGTTCTGTTCATTGTAGTGGCCTATCTTGGCCCGATCGGCTGGCCGCAGGCGCTGGTGCTGCTGGCGGGGCTGGGGGTCATCTTATTTCGCCAGATCCGCGAGGCATTGGCCCATCGCGCCAATCGCGTGCCCGATGATGAGATCGCCTCGGTCGATCCCCACACGCCGGGCTGGCAGATTGCTCTATTGTTGCTGGCCGGGCTTGTTGGACTGCCGATCGGGGCGGATCTGCTGGTGGACGGCGCTAGCAACATCGCCTCGGCGATGGGCGTTTCGGATGCAGTGATCGGACTGACGCTGGTGGCGCTGGGCACGTCCCTACCAGAACTGGCGACCTCGGTCACGGCGGCCATGAAGGGGCGATCCGATGTGGCGTTGGGCAATGTCGTTGGCTCCAACATATTCAATTTGCTGTGCATTATCGGTGTGGCGGGGATGTTCGGCAATATCCCGGTGCCCGCGCAGATGCTGCATTTCGACTTTTTGGTGATGCTGGGCGCATCGCTGTTGCTGATACCGTTCATCTTTCGCAAGCGCGCAATCGGGCGCTGGGTGGGCGTGGCATTCACGCTGATCTATCTAGTCTATATCGCAGCACTCTTGATTGGGGGGCGGGTATGAAGCGGGCTTTGATAACTGGCGGGGCCATGAGGCTGGGACGTGCGATGGCGCTGTATCTGGCGGGGCGCGGCGTTGACGTGGCGATCCATTATCACGGTTCGGACGCAGAAGCCGAGACTACGGCGGATGAAGCCCGCGCCAAGGGCGTGTGCGCCGAGATCCTGCAGGCAGATCTGCTGGATGAGTGTGCCACCGCCGATCTGGTAGAGCGCGCGGCGCGGGCGCTGGACGGACCGCTCGATCTGCTGATCAACAATGCCTCAATCTTTGAATATGACACACTGAAATCTGCGAGCCGAGAAAGCTGGGACCGTCATTTCGGCTCGAACCTACGCGCGCCCTTCGTGCTGATGCAGCATTTCGCAGCCCAAGTGCCGCAAGCCGAGACCATCCACGCAGAGCCGCGCGCGCGCGCAATGGTGCTCAACATGCTCGATCAGCGGGTGCGCAAGCTGACCCCCGAATTTATGACCTATACGCTGGCGAAGATGGGGCTGTGGACACTGACCCAGACCGGGGCGCAGGCGCTGGCGCCGCATATCCGCGTCAATGCAATTGGCCCCGGCCCGACCCTCCAAGGCGCACGCCAATCAACCGAGCATTTCATCAAACAGCGCGCCGCCACGATCCTCGAGAGGGGCGCAAACCCCGACGATATCTGCGCAGCTTTGGGCTATTTCATGGATGCACCCGCCGTCACCGGGCAGCTTCTCTGCGTCGACGGCGGGCAACATCTGGGCTGGAAAACTCCCGATGTTCTCGGCCCGGAATAGCGCCCCGCAAAGCGACGCAACGTCAAGTTGTGCACCGCCCCGAACTTCGACACGAATCTGTTACAAAAGTCTTAATTTTTTCAATACCTTGCGTGATGTTGAAAAAATTTCGGTTTGCTTACATGCGTTTAGCGTTGTGCCTATTTTTTGTGCAAATCAGTTTTCTGCCAAGAGTCCAAGGAAGAATCCGCGTTCCACGGAATTTGCCAACAGTGTTATCCACAGAAATGGTGGACATGTTTATCCTTGAACCCACATCCGTAAGGTTGCAGCCAAAGCAGAGAATCAAAGCCGCGATATGACCAAGACTGACGACGATCCCGAAAATGCCCAGGCCCCCGCCGCGACACGCCCCGCGCATGGGATGACGGGGCATGCGCTGATCGCGGATTATCTCAAGCGGCTCGACGGCTCGCCCGGCGTTTACCGGATGCTCAATGCCAAGGGCGAGATCCTCTATGTCGGCAAGGCGCGCAATCTGAAAGCGCGGGTGTCGAACTATGCGCGCCCCTCGGGGCACAGCGCGCGGATCGCCCGGATGATTCGCGAAACCGCCTCGATGATGTTTCTCACGACGCGCACCGAGACCGAGGCATTGCTGCTGGAACAAAACCTCATCAAGCAACTCAAGCCGCGCTACAACGTGCTGGCGCGCGATGACAAAAGCTTTCCCAATATCCTGATCGCGACCGATCACCCCTATCCGATGATCAAAAAGCATCGCGGCGCGCGCAAGGAGAAGGGCCACTACTTTGGCCCCTTCGCGAGTGCTGGCGCGGTCAATCGCACGCTCAACCATCTGGAGCGGGTGTTTTTGCTGCGTAACTGTTCGGATTCGATGTTTGAAAGCCGCACCCGGCCTTGTCTGCAATATCAGATCAAGCGCTGTTCCGGCCCCTGCGTGGGCAAGATTTCCGAGGCCGATTACGGGGCCTTGGTCGATGACGCCAAGCGGTTCCTCGAAGGGAAATCGACGACGATCCAGCGCGAGCTGGCCGACCAAATGCAGGCCGCCTCTGAGGCGATGGAGTTCGAGCGCGCCGCCGCCCTGCGTGACCGGATCAAGGCGCTGACCAACGTGCAACAAAGCCAAGGGATCAACCCGCGCACCGTGCCCGAGGCCGATGTGATCGCGCTCCATTCGGAGGGCGGGCAGGCCTGCGTGCAGGTGTTCTTCATCCGCGCCAATCAAAGCTGGGGCAATCACGATTTCTACCCGCGCACCGGGTCGGGCGCGGAAGCGCCGGAAATCCTGCAGGCCTTTATCGCGCAGTTTTACACCCACCGCCCGCCGCCGCGCCTGTTGTTGCTGTCCCATCCCGTCGAGGACGAAGAGTTGCTGGCCGATTTCCTGTCCGAACGCGCCGAGCGCCGTGTCGAAATTGCCGTGCCGCAGCGGGGCGAAAAGGCCGAGCTGGTGGAAAACGCCGCGCGCAATGCCCGCGAAAGTCTGGGCCGGAAGATGTCGGAGAGTGCCGCGCAGGCAAAACTGCTGGCCGGTGTGGCCGAGGCGTTCGGGTTGCCCGCCCCGCCTGCGCGCATCGAGGTTTACGACAACTCGCATATTCAGGGCGCGCATGCGGTGGGCGGGATGATCGTGGCGGGGCCTGACGGTTTCATCAAAAGCCAGTATCGCAAGTTCAACATCAAGGGCACCGATCTGACGCCGGGTGATGATTTCGGCATGATGAAAGAGGTTCTGACCCGCCGTTTTGCGCGACTTCTGAAAGAAGACCCCGAGCGCAAATCCGATGCTTGGCCCGATCTGCTACTGATTGATGGCGGCGCGGGGCAGGTCTCGGCGGTGCATGAGATCATGGTGGAGATGGGCGTGACCGATATCGCGATGGTGGGCATTGCCAAGGGCATTGACCGCGATCACGGCAAGGAAGAATTCCACCGCATCGGCCAGCGTCCCTTTGCGCTGCCGCGTCAAAGCCCGGTTTTGTATTACATTCAACGTCTGCGCGACGAGGCCCACCGCTGGGCGATTGGCACGCATCGCGCGAAACGCGCCAAGGCAACGATGGCCAATCCGCTGGATGAAATCCCCGGCATTGGGGCCACGCGAAAACGCGCGCTGTTGCAGCATTTCGGTTCGGCCAAGGCGGTCAGTCGCGCGGCGCCGATTGACCTGATGGAGGTTGAGGGGATATCGGAGGCGATGGCCGAGACGATCCATAACTTCTTCAATGAAAAGGGCTGAGGCAATGGCCGATCACAGTCCGCGCGCCCTGACCCGCATCGCTGATCTGGAAGATGTGGGGCTGACCACGCCGCATGCGCGCGATGATCTGCAAGCGGTGGCTGATGCGTTTCGCATTCGCCTGACGCCGGAAATGCACCACGCCATCGCGACGCCCAGCGATCCGGTGGCGGCGCAATTCGTACCGAGCGCTGCGGAACTGGTGACGCGCCCCGAGGAGCTAGCAGACCCGATTGGCGATAACGCGCATTCCCCCGTGGCGGGGCTGACGCATCGCTATCCCGACCGAGTAATTTTGCACATCACCAAGACCTGCGATGTCTATTGCCGCTTTTGTTTTCGTCGAGAAACGGTAGGCGAAACCGGACCCTTGCCACAAGACCAACTTGACGCGGCGCTGGATTATATTGCGGCAACTCCGGCGGTGCGCGAGGTGATCTTAACGGGGGGCGATCCGCTGACGCTGTCGCTGCGGCGGCTATCAGAGGCGCTGAAACGGCTTGGCGAGATTGCGCATGTCGACCAGATCCGGCTGCACACCCGCGTGCCAGTTGTCGCGCCCGAGCGCATCACGCCCGATCTGTGCCAAGCTCTGCGCGCCGCACGTCCCGCCGTATGGATCGTGCTGCATACCAACCACGCGCAAGAACTGGCACCCAATGCGCGCGCCGCGATTGCGCGATTGGTGGATCACGGCATTCCGATGCTGTCGCAATCGGTGCTGCTTGCGGGGGTGAACGACACTATTGATAGCCTTGAGGGTTTGATGCGCGCGCTGACAGCCCTACGCGTAAAACCCTATTACCTGCATCACTGTGATCTGGCGCGGGGCACCTCGCATTTTCGCACCACGATTGCCACGGGCCGCGCGTTGATGGCCAAGTTGCGCCAGCGGTGTTCAGGCATGATGATCCCGACATATGTTCTCGACATTCCCGGAGGGTTTGGCAAAGTGGCGATCAATGCTGATCATGTCACACCCGACCCGATGCCCGGCCACTGGCGTATCACCGACCGTCTGGGCAATATTCATGATTACATAGACCCCGTGCCTGAGACGCGGTGACGCGCCCTCTTTCTCTTTTCTCACCGCCCCGCTAGGTTGCCAGACATGAAATGGAACATCCCCAACATTCTGACTGTGCTCAGACTTCTGGCGGCCCCCGGTGTGGCCGTCATGTTCCTGTATTTCCAGCGCCCTTGGGCGGATTGGTTTGCGCTGGCACTATTCGTTGGGGCTGCGGTCACCGATTGGTTTGATGGCTACCTTGCGCGGCTGTGGAAACAGGAAAGCAAGTTTGGCGCGATGCTCGACCCGATCGCCGATAAGGTAATGGTGGTGATCGCGCTGGTCGTTTTGACAGGTTATTCGGGGATGAATCCGTGGTTGATCTTGCCCGCGACGGTGATTTTGTTTCGCGAGGTATTCGTGTCGGGGCTGCGCGAGTTTCTGGGTGCAGATTCGGGGCGTTTGCGAGTGACCAAGCTGGCCAAGTGGAAAACCACCGCGCAGATGGTGGCGATTGCAGTGCTGTTTCTGGGCACCGGGCTGGCCTATCTGGAACAGGGGCGCGCACCGCGCGCGGGTGAGGGCGACATTCCGATGGGCGCAAGTGTGGCCGATATCGCAACCCATGTGGGGCTGGTGCTGATCTGGATTGCGGCGATTTTGACGGCAATCACGGGTTGGGATTATTTCCGCAAGGCACTGCCCTATCTCAAGGATTCGGGCGATGATTGATGTTTTGTATTTCGCTTGGGTGCGTGAACGCATTGGCCTGCCGCGTGAGCAGATTGAGACGCAAGCGGCCACGGTGAACGATCTGGTCGCAGAGCTGCGCACGCGCGAGCCGCGCTACGAGGCTGCGTTCGCCGATCTGAGCGCGCTGCGGGTGGCGCTTGATCAAGAGCTGGCCGCTTTTGACAGCCCGCTTTCGGGCGTGCGCGAGGTTGCGTTTTTCCCGCCGATGACGGGGGGCTGAGGTGAAAGTCTCGGTCCAGCCCGAGCCCTTTGATCTGGGCGCTGAACTGGCCGGATTTGGCGCAGGCCGATACGATGTCGGCGCGGTGGTCAGCTTTACCGGCGTGGTGCGCGATGACAGCGGCGCCATGGAGGCGCTTGAGCTGGAACATTACCCCGCCATGACACAGCGCGCGATTGCCCAGATTGTCGATCAGGCCGTGATGCGCTGGGATCTGGCGGATGTGATCGTGATCCACCGGCATGGGCGGCTGGGCATTGGCGAGCAGATCATGATGGTCGCCACCGCCGCGCGCCATCGCGCTGCGGCCTTTGAAGCGGCAGAATTCCTGATGGATTACCTCAAATCCCGCGCCCCGTTCTGGAAGAAAGAGCACGGGCGCGACGGAACCTCATGGGTGGCCGCGAAAGAAGATGATGAAGAGGCGCTGAAACGCTGGTGATCAGCGCATCAGCAGCATCGGTCCCATCGGACGTCCGGCCAGAATATGCAGATGATAATGGGGCACTTCCTGCACGCCATCCTCGCCCGCATTGGTGATCGCGCGAAATCCGCTGCCCGTGCCATCCGGCGCCGCGCCGATCATCTTGCAGACCTGCCCGGCGGTGCGGGTGAAATCAAGGATCTCGGCATTGGAAGCCGCATTGCAGAAGTGATCGAAGGTCACATAAGGCCCTTTCGGGATCACCAGCACATGCTCGGGGGCCTTGGGGGAGATATCACGAAACGCCAGCGTATACTCGGTCTCAAGCACCGTATTGTTGGGAATCTCTCCACGCAAGATCTTAGCGAAAATATTTTGATCGTCATATGCGTATGCCATCGCGCCGCTCCTCAGTCTTTGAACAGATACTCAATTTGTGCCAACTCTTGCGCCAGCTCGGGCGAGATGTCGAGCGTCTGGACCAAGGCACGGGTGTTATCCTCAAGCGAGCCATCCTCGCGCATCAGGGCGAAATGTTCAAACTCGGCGTCGCGCAACCGCTCGCTTTCAAAGGCCATATCGGCGCGGATCGTGGGCAACACCTGCTCTAGCACCTGAGGCGGCGTTGTCTTACCAGCCAGCCCGACACGACGCGCATGCCCAGCAAGATAGTCATCACTGAAAGAACACTCGATTTCCAATAGTCGCGTTTCGCATTTATCGGCAGCAAAATCGCGGATCACGTCGAAGGCCGCCAGATCAAGGCAAATCAGCATCCGGTCCGTCCCGGCATGTTCAAACAGCATCCGCATCAGCGCGCGACGATGGCGATTGCGCTTTTCCTTGGTCTTCTCGATGCCCCCAAGGTCCGGCAGCTCACCCATCTCGTCAAAGACATATTCCATCGCTGTCATCTCGTGGCGTTTGCGTAGTTCGGCCACCAAGCGCTTGGCAACATGCCATTTTTTGCACGTCACAATGATCAAGGTGCGTTCGCGCCCCAGCGTCGATTCCGTCTCCCAGAAACGCGGGGCGAACCGGCGCCCTTCGCGCCCGCGCCCGGTCAAGAACGCATGCAACGCGCGCCCCTCGTTCGAGATTGCGAATTGCGTATCTTCCTGCGTCCAAAGTGCCCCGAGCCGCGCCTTGAGATCGCTGGCCTCGGCGCTGATTTTGCGCGCGAACAGATAGTCCTGCGCCAACAGCAAGTCATAGTGATCATTGTAGAAATGTGCGGGCATCCCGTAATCGGTGAACATTAAAAACGTCAGCGTGCGGGTGCGAATTTCGGATTCAGGGACAACATGGCGCACGATGGTCTGGAAAAACGTCTCATCGGGAATCCATGAGGTGCGGAAAAACCGCATTACATCGGGGCGAGTGCGGGCGAAATCGAGCACCCATTCGATCGTGCGACGCCGCAGACACCACCATTGCGAGCCGATCATCATCTGGATATCGGCGGGCACCTCACGTGTCAGGCCAAAGCGTTTTTGCAAATTGTAGCTGGCATAAAAGCGCTTGGGTTGCGTGCGCTCGTTGAAGTGGTGACGGTAGATCAGTCGCTCTTCCTTCATCCCGGTCTTGATCCAGCCCGAGGTGAAGAAATCGAAACTCTCGATGTAATCCGCCTCTTCGGCATCCAGAAAATCATGGGCATATTTGGCTGTCTTGATCTGCATGCAATCGCCCGAAAGCATGTAGAAATGCGTGGCGCGCGGGAAGTCCTCGACGGCGGCTTTCACCGCCTCTAGCGTGGCGGCGACAAGGCTCCATTCGCCCCAACCACATTTCAACCGTTTGCGGGCAAATGTAACGTTGGGGTTGGCGTCGAGAGCCGCGTGCAGCTTGCGAAAATCAGCCGGAGCCGCGCTGGCATCAAAATGGATCGCCACGAAATCGCCCGCTGCGGTCAACCGCTCAGCTTGCGCGATAATGCCTTCGGGGTCTTTATGGGTCAGCAAGATGAAGGCGATTCGGGCCATTCGGGAAACGATACCGTGTTTGTTGCGGTCATTATCTGCCTTGTTAGCGTCAATTGACGTTGAAAAGACAGTGCTTCTTTGATCTTTAAGGCATATTTATTGCGTCTTGGCTAAGATGGCCAACACTGACGCGTGCGGAGGTTGCGTATGGGCTTTCCAGGTACCTGGATGACAGAAAGCGAGAGCATGGTGTACCGCGTGGTGCCCAAATGCGCTTGCTCATCCATCGGTCAGATCATGTTCTATAGCGATCACGGGCGCTTCTTTGACGGCGATATCCACGACTCGACCAAGGGCCTGCATAAGTGGGCGCAAGACAATAGCCAAAAGCTGATTACGTCGAATGTGAAAACCCATAAAAGCTATGCGTTCACCTGCGTACGCAACCCCTATGGGCGCATCCTGTCGTCCTTCTTCGATAAGATCGCGGGCATTCAGCGCAACGGCAAACGATATCGTGGCAATCTGGTGCCCAAGCTGGTGCAAAATTACGGGATCGAGGTCGGCTCACCCGAGGATGAGTTCGATTTCGACCAGATCGCCTCGTTCCGCCGTTTCCTACTGTTTGCGCGCGATACCATCCGCTGGCGCCGCCCGATGGAGCCCGATATCCACTGGTCGGCCATGTCGGGCCATGTCTCGACCTTCATCGTCAATGGCGGGCGCTACAACAACATCTTTTTCACCGAGAAATTCGATGAGGGCATGCAAAGCGTGCTCGATGACATCGAAACGCCGGTCAAAATAGACCTGAAGAAAGTGCCTCGTTTCAATGAATCCGAGGGGCATGGCCCCAAGCGCGCCCATAAGATCAGCGAATATTTTGACGATCTCTCGCGTCATCTGATCTGGGAAATCTACAAAAAGGATTTCCAGCTGTTCCAATATGATTTCGACGATCCTGACAACAAAATGCCAATCGGTGAGATTGATCTCGAAGAAGTGCACGCGAAACTGGGCGACTGATCTGCGTAAGGGCGCTTGTCGCCATCCGGGCGCGCTCTACTTGGGGCGGGTCTAATTCTCCTGCAAGCGGAGCCCTCCCTCATGACGCTTAGCCCCCGCGACGCACGGGCCGTGATTCTTTCACTGGCCCTTGGCACTTTTGGTATTGGCGTGATCGAGTTCGCCTCGATGGGGCTATTGCCGTTTTATGCGGCTGATTTCAGCATTACCGAGGCACGCGCCGGGCACGCGATTTCGTCTTATGCGCTGGGGGTGGTTATTGGCGCGCCGATTTTGGCGGTGTTAGGGGCCAAGCTGCCGCGAAAGGGGTTTCTGATCGCTTTGATGGCGTTTTATGCGCTGGCCAATCTGGCCGCCGGGGCCGCGCCCAATTTCACCAGCTTTGTCATTGCGCGGTTTTTCTCTGGGCTGCCGCATGGCGCTTATTTCGGAATGGCGATGCTGTTTGCCGCCGATCTCATGCCCAAAGGCAAGCGCGCGCAGGGGATTGCGTGGGTGATCAGCGGTTTGACGGTCGCCAATATCATCGGGGTGCCGCTGGCTGGGGCCATCGGGCAATATTTCGGCTGGCGCTGGGGCTTTGCAATTGTCGCGGCACTGTGTGGGGGATCGGCCATGATGATCGCACGCACCGCGCCCGCCGTTGCACCCGACCCCAATGCCAGTCCCATGCGGGAACTGGGCGCGCTGACCAATCGCTCGGTCTGGTTGACGTTGGCGGTGGGGGCGATCGGCTTTGGCGGTGTGTTTGCCGTTTATTCCTACCTGTCAGCGGCAATGATTGCGACCCACGCGGGGCCGGATTGGACGATCCCGATCGCGCTTTCGGCCTTTGGTGTGGGCGGCACGGTTGGCAATGTGATCGCGGGCAAACTGTCGGACTGGTCGCGGTTTGGCGCAGGACTAATCCTGCTGTGCGGGATGGTCGTGATGCCGCTGCTCTATACGCTGACGATCGGGGATTGGCGGGCGATGGCGCTGGCCATGGTGGCGTTGGGCATGACCGCAGGCATGGTCATTCCAATGCAGGTGCGCCTGATGGAAGTCGCGGGAGATGCCCAGACGCTGGCGGCCGCGCTCAACCACGCAGCGTTTAATTTTGCCAATGCGCTGGGGCCATTTCTGGCGGGGTTGGCGCTCAGCGCGGGCTATGGCTGGCAGGCGACGGGCTATGTCGGCTCGGCGCTGGCCGTGGCCGGGTTGGCGTTTTTAGGTATCGCCTACCTAGATGCCCGGCGCGCCAGCCCGCTTAGGGCGGTATCGATCAGGCCGCCCGCTTAAGGCCGATCTCGGCGGGAATAAACACCTCATGCAGCGCCTTGATCGCGGGTTGCAGATCATCGCGTTCCAGCACGAATTGCACATCAACATTGCGCGGACCCTGCGTGGCCCCCACGCTTTCCAGCCCCGCGTCGGCAAGCGCCTGCAAACCCCGCGTCAGCGTCGAAAGCCCGCGCAGATCGCGCCCGATCACCGCCGCCATCGCCAGCATCCGCGCCGAGATTTGCGCCGTAGGGTAGCGCTTGCTCAGATCTTTTTCGACGCGTTGCAGCACCTCGATGGGGGCATCGACATAATGAGTGATCGTGTTCGCATTAGACGCCTTGGAAACGATGCGCACGTCATGGCGCGTTAGGGTTTCAAGGATCGCCGCGTCATAGCCTTTGACGCCAACCATATCCTGTTCGAACACCTCGAGAGAGATGATTTCCAGCCCCGTCACGATTTCCACGGCGGGCGTATCGGCGGGCTTGTCATCAATCAGCGTGCCCGGATCGCCCGGCTCAAACGCATTGGTCACGCGCAGCGGCACATCGGCCTGACGCAGGGTCTTGGCAGCTTTCGGGTGGATCGCCTCCATCCCCATGTTGGAAAGCTGATCGGCCACGTCATAATTCGTGTGGCCCAGCTTACGGACGCTGCCCGTGCCGACCAAATTCGGATCGGCAGAGGACAGGTGAAATTCCTTGTGAATGATCGCTTCGCGCGCGCCCGTTAGCGCCGCAAGCCGCGAAAACGTCACTTCGGAATAGCCGCGATCAAACTCGCGCATCAGCCCCTCAGAGCACTGCGCGTAGCCCGTCACGATGGGCATTTCGGTGCTGGGATCGACGTCTTTCATCGCGTTCAGGATGCGCGAATCCAAGTCGTGATCGGTCTCGTCACGCCAGCCAGACAGATCTACCAGCCGCGCATTCACGCCCGCACGTTGCAGCAAAAGCGTGGTGACATAGGCCGAGTGCGCCTCGCCCAGACCCGACAGCAATTCGCGGATCTGCAGCATATGCTGGGACAGCCGGAAATGCCCGTATGAACACAGCCGTTGCAGATCGATCAGGCAGTTGCGCGCGCCCTCGATCCGTTCGCGCACGAATTCTCCCGCCTGCGCACGATCACCGAGATGATCGAGCACAGCCTCATGCGCCGCGACCATCGCCGCCGAGACACGGTTCAACGCCTCGTGCCAGCCATGGTCGCTATCGGCCTTGGCAAATTGCGCATAAACCCCGGATTCGCCGGTTTTCTTATGCTCAAGCAACAGGTTGGTGATGCCACCAAAGGCCGAAACCACGAAAATTCGACTATACAGATCGGCCTCTTTGCGATCCCCGATGAACAACGTCTCGCGCAACTCGTTGAGGCGGCTCATCGAGCTACCGCCGATCTTCTCAACAGTGTGGTTTTGCTGGGTCATATCTGCCCTCATGCTTGTGCGAGATCTTCAGCCGGGGCGTAAGATCCATCCTCGCGGTGGACCTCGGTGCCAGTGACGGGCGGATTGAAACAGCACGCCATCACAAGGTCTTCGTCCCCTGCCACCAAGCGGTGATGATCATGCAGGTTAAGCGCATACATCACGCCGGGCTTGATCTCGTGGCGGGTGCCATTGTCGAGCTCGGTGATATGGCCATTGCCCGAGATGCAATAGACGCTCTCAAAGTGGTGCTTGTAGTGGAAGGTGTGATCCGAACCCGCCTTGAGCGTCGTGATGTGAAACGAAAAGCCCATCTTGTCATCAGCCAGCAGCATCCGCACGCTGGTCCAGTCGGCATCCGCCACGGCGCGGTCGGTCGTTTTGAGTTCGTTGAAGTCGCGAACGATCATATCGTGTCTCCGTATCTGTGTAGTTGAGGCGGCGAGGCGCTTATTCTGCCGCGATCTTGGTGCCCGAGGCCATCACTTCGCTGGTCGCCTCATGCAGGATTGCCAGACCCGTGCGGAAAGTTTCCATCGGCGTGGTGAGCGGCGCAAGCACCTTGACCACCTGATCTTCATTGCCCGAAGTCTCGATCACGAGACCCTTTTCAAAGCACAGGCCGCAGATTTCCGACGCCAGTTCACCAGTGCCAACATCGACGCCTTGCATGAGGCCACGGCCCTTGAGAAACGCGCCCGGCACCAGATCGGCCACGGCGGCGAGGCCCTCACGCAGCACGTCAGATTTCACGGCCAACTCACGCTGGAACGTATCATCGGCCCAGAATTTTTTGATCGCCACGGTCGCGGTCACGAAGGCATGGGTGTTGCCGCGGAACGTCCCGTTATGCTCGGCCGGGCCGAACACGTCGTAATCGGGGCGGATAAGCAGCAGCGCCATCGGCAGGCCGAAGCCCGAAATCGACTTGGCCTGCGTCACCAGATCGGGCATCACACCCATCTTCTCGAACGAGAAGAACGTGCCCGTGCGCCCGCAACCTGCCTGAATGTCATCGATAATGAACAGCGCGCCATGTTTGCGCGCGACTTTCTCGACGCCCTGAATAAATTCGGGGCTGGCGGCGTTCAGACCGCCCTCGCCCTGCACGGTTTCCAGCATGATCGCGGCGGGGGCATCCACACCGCCCGAGGCGTCCGAAAGCATCTGATCAAGCAGCGCGACCGAATCCACGCCATCAGCGTAATCGTCGTAGGGCAGGCGGGTGACGCCCTGCGTCTCCATCCCCGCGCCGCCTCGGTGATAGCCGTTGCCGGTCGCAGCCAGCGCGCCCATCGTCACACCGTGAAAGCCGTTGGTGAAAGCGATAATGTTGGTGCGCCCGGTGGCCTTGCGCGCGATTTTCATCGCTGCTTCCACGGCATTCGCTCCTGTCGGGCCGACGAACATCACCTTGTGATCCATCCCGCGCGGGGCAAGGATATGATCAGTGAACGCGTTCAGGAAATCGGCCTTGCTGTCAGTATGCAAATCCAGCGCGTGACCCATCTTGTTTTCCAACAGATGGTTGATCAGTGCCTCTTTCATATCCGGGTCGTTATGCCCGTAATTGAGCGAGGAGCAGCCCGCGAGAAAGTCAATATAGGTGTTGCCCTCGGCATCGGTCAGCTCCGAGCCTTGGGCGCTGGTGAACACGGTATCGAAGCCACGGCAATACGAGCGGGCATTGGATTCGCGCTGGGTGAAGATCGTTTTGTCATGAGGGGAGGTCATGGGTGGCTCCGTCTATTTGGGATGAAAGGGCGGCGCGATCGGTTTAGGCGGCGGCGCGGGCCTCTTGCGGGAAGGTAATCGTGACCATGTGCTCGGTCGCGGCATGGCCGTCAAAATGGTCGTCTTTGTGGAAATGCGCCGCGTCGGTCAGCTCACCGCCAACCGAGCGCGCGAAGGACCGAAATAGCCCCCAGCTTGCGTCGTTGGACTTCGTGATGGTGGTCTTGAGCCGGGTGCAATCGGCCGTCTCATCTCGGTCAGTCAGGTGGCGCAGCATCCGCTTGCCAAGACCCAGACCCCGCGCCTCGGGCGCCACGGCGACTTGCCAGACAAAAAAACTTTGCGGGTCCGAGGGCGCGATATAGCCCGAAACCCACCCCAACAACTGACCGTTCCGCTCGACCATCACGCAGGTGTCGCGGAAATGGTCGCATTGCAGCAGGTTGCAATACATCGAGTTTTCGTCAAGCGGCTTGCAACGCTGGATTAGCTTCCAAATCTCGCTGCCATCCTTGGCATCGGGCTTGCGGAATACCAGAGCGGGCTTTGACTTGATCGACTCGATTTGCGGCACGTTTCCTGTCCTTCTTTTGCTTCGAATGACTAAGTAACCCACCCAGCCAGAAATTTCAACAAGCGAACTACAAAAGCGCAGCAAAGGCTCATAATCCCCTTTAAATAAAGGACAAATTGCTATAGATATCATTCGTATGGCAAATGAAAATAACTTCGCCCAAACGAGTAAGCTTAGGAAAACAAAGCAATTGAACGCCTCGGCGCTCTCTGCAATATTGGGCCATCTTGATGACAAAGAGGCCCGCCATCTCATGGACCGCGTTGATACCAGCCTGATTGCGCTGCGCCGAATTCTGCGCGCAACCGAGATGTTCGGGCGTGATCTAGCCAAGGCAGCGGGACTAACGCCGGCGCAGTTTCGCGTCCTTCAGGTAGTGGCCGAAAACGGGTCATCGACGCCCAAAGCCATCGCCACCCGGATGAGCGTCAGCCAAGCCACGATGACAGCCCTGCTCGACAAGCTTGAACGCAAAGAAATGCTGACGCGTCAACGCTCGCAGAAGGATCGCCGCCAGACCGATATTGCGATCACCCCTCAGGGGCGCGCCGCAATGGAGGATGCACCAGACGCGCTGCAGCAGATTTTCGTGCGCCGCTTTGAGGCGCTTGAGGATTGGGAACAGGCACAGCTGATCGCCTCGCTTGAACGGGTCGCCTCGATGCTGGATGCGCAGGAAATTGATGCCGCACCTGTACTGGATTGGGGCGATATTTCGGGCCGTCCCAGCTAGGGCGCAACCGCTATTGCAACTGGCGAACCTCACCGCCACTGTGGCTTGATCAACGATCGGAGCCATATATGCCGCTTGCCAAAGCCCCCTTCAGCCAGTCTGAATATGATCGCCGCATCCGGCTTGTGCGCCAGTCGATGGCGGAACGCGGCATCGATGTGCTGTTCGTCACCAACCCTTCGAACCAGTTTTGGTTGACCGGATATGACGGCTGGTCGTTTTACACCCATCAGGGCGTGATCCTGCCGCTTGAGGGCGCACCCTCGTGGTGGGGTCGTTTTATGGATGCCAATGGCGCGCGCCGAACGGTCTGGATGGAGGAGGAGAACATCCTTCATTACAACGATATAATGGTGCAATCGGAGGTATCGCACCCGATGGAGGATCTGGCATCGCGCCTGCGGATCATGGGCTATGGAAATGCCCGGATCGGGGTCGAGATGGAGACCTATTTCTACACCGCCAAGGCTCATGCCGTTCTGCTCGAAGGGCTGCCCGAGGCCGAGATGATCGACGCCAGCGTCTTGGTGAACTGGCGCCGCGTAATAAAATCGGAAGAAGAATTGACCTTCATGCGCCGCGCGGCGCGGATTTCCGAGTTGGTGATCACCCGCGCTATGGATCTGATCGAACCGGGGATGCGCAAGCATGACCTCGTGGGCGAGCTGTATCGCACCGCCGTGCAGGGCGAGGAGGATAGTTGGGGCGACTACCCCGCGATCGTGCCGATGTTGCCCTCGGGCGAAGATGCCTCGGCCCCGCACCTGACTTGGAATGGCGAGGCGCTGAAATCGGGCGAGGCGACCTTTATCGAGCAATCGGGCTGTTACCGCCGCTATCATGCGCCGCTGTGCCGCACGGTTTTCCTGGGCAAGCCGCCACAACATATGGTGGATGCCTCGCAGGCGCTAACCGAGGGGTTGAATGCCGGCATCGAAGTGGCACGCGCAGGCAATCGGGCCTGCGACATCGCGCGCGCGCTTAGCACTGAATTGCTCAAGGTGGGGATCGAGCGACCCAATCGCGCGGGCTATGCTGTGGGCTGCTCCTACCCGCCCGATTGGGGAGAGCATACTGTCTCGATCCGCGATACCGACGAAACCGTTCTGGAACCCGGCATGACATTTCACTTCATGCCCGGCCTATGGATGGACGATTGGGGGATGGAGACGACCGAGACGATCCTGATCCGTGAAAACGGGGCCGCCGAACCGCTGAGCCATATCCCGCGCAAGCTGTTCATCAAGGATTAGGGTGATGCGTCTTGCCACCACCCGCGCGATCCTTGGCGATCTGATCGGATTTCCCTCGGTCTCTTCGCAAAGCAATCTTGCGATCATCCACTACATCGCCGAGCGGCTGGAGACAGGGGGCGCGCAGGTCGAGGTGATGCTGGATGAGAGCGGGCAGAAGGCGAATCTCTTTGCCACTTTGGGCGCCCCGCGCAGCGGCGGGCTGGTGCTGTCAGGGCATTCCGACGTGGTGCCAGTGAGCGATCAGGACTGGTCGAATGATCCGTTCGTGATGCGCGAAGACGGGGGGCAGCTGTATGGGCGCGGAGCGTGCGACATGAAGGGTTTCATCGCGGCATGTCTTGCCAGCCTTGATACGCTCAGCGCCGCCGCGCAGACGCGCCCGATCCATTTCGCCTTCACCCATGATGAAGAGGTCGGCTGTCTGGGCGCGCAATCGCTGGTCAAGCTGTTGGCCGCGCGCGACGTAAGGCCCGCGCTTTGCATCATCGGCGAGCCGACCTCAATGCAGGTCTATGATGGCAACAAGGGGTGCTGCGAATATACCGTGTGCTTTGAAGGGCTGCCCGGTCACAGCTCGGCCCCCGACAAGGGCGTGAACGCGGTGGAATACGCTGTGCGCTATATCAATCGACTGTTCGATTTGCGCGCCGAGTTGGTGGCGCGCTGTCCGCCCGGATCGCGGTTTGATCCGCCGGAAACGACGCTGAACGTGGGCGCCTTGCATGGCGGCGTGTCGCATAATGTGATCGCCTCACGTGCCGAGTTGAACTGGGAGATGCGCCCGATCAACGCCGCCGACATGCAATTCGTGAAAGACGCGATCGCCACCTATGTCGCCGACACCCTCCTGCCCGAGATGCGCGCCATTGCTCCCGAGGCGGGGATTGCGACCGAGACCGTGGGAGAGGTGCGCGGACTGGAGCCAATGGATGACAACGCCGCGCGCGATCTGGTTTTCGCGCTGACGGGGCAAAACCATGCGGGATGTGTGGCCTTCAACACTGAGGCCGGGCTGTTTCAAGCGATCGGGATGGACGCGGTGATCTGCGGGCCGGGTTCGATCGAGCAGGCCCATAAGGCGGATGAGTTCGTCACGCTTGATCAACTATCCCAATGCCTAGGTATGCTAGAGCGGCTGGGCGAGCCGCACTAGAGGCGCGAGCCCTTACCGACAGCTCTGGCGCCAAGTCACCAACCCCAATATTTTCTTGCGTTAAATCGGGGAGTATCTTCATCTGAACGCAACGTAGTAACGTCGAAAAGGTTGCGCCCAAGGTGAAGTCCATTTACGACACGCCTATGTCGGATTTTGACAATTCCAATATTTGCCCCATCATAGGCAACATCTTGCCGACACTGGCCCGGTCAAAGTTCCGGGCCCGATGGCCGATCCCGCGGCGGCAGCCCGCGCGGCCCTACTTTCATAATAGCTGCCACCACAGGAGGATACGCATGAAGAATTCCACACTCGCCAGTCTATTTCTGGCACTGCCGCTGAGCGTGCTTGCCGCACCGGCCGCATTCGCCGCTGACGGTGAATGCGGAAAGGTCACCGAAGCCGAAATGAACTGGGCTTCGGCCGGTGTCGCGGCATGGGTGGACAAGATCATCCTTGAAAACGGCTATGGTTGCGATGTGACGCTGGTCACTGGCGACACGATGCCGACCTTTACGTCGATGAATGAAAAAGGTGAGCCAGACATCGCCCCCGAGCTTTGGGTGAACGCCGTGAAAGTCGCGCTCGACAAAGCTGTCAGCGATGATCGCATGGTGATCACAGCTGAAATCCTCAAGGATGGCGGCGTCGAAGGCTGGTGGATCCCGAAATACATCCAAGAAGCGCATCCCGACATCAAGACCGTTGATGATGCCCTGAAGTATCCCGAATTGTTCCCCGATCCCGAGGATTCCTCGAAGGGCGGCATCTATAACTGCCCGGCGGGCTGGAACTGCCAAATCTCGACCTCGAACCTCTATCGCGCCTATGACGCCGAGAATAAGGGATTCAATCTGGTCGATACCGGATCCGCAGCCGGGCTTGATGGCTCAATCGCGAATGCCTACGAGCGCAAGAAAGGCTGGCTGGGCTACTACTGGGCCCCGACCGCAATCTTGGGCAAATACGAGATGGTCAAGCTGGATGCCGGCGTGCCCAACGACAAAGCGAATTGGGACGAATGCACCTCGCAGCCTGACTGCCCCAATCCCGTGCCGAATGCCTATCCGGTGTCGGATGTGTTCACGGTCGTGACCAAGGACTTCTCGGAAAAGAACGCCATCGCAATGGGCTACCTGTCCAAGCGCGAATGGTCGAACGACACCGTGGGCAAATTCCTGGCTTGGCAGACCGACAATCAGGGCACGAACGAGGATACGGCTTACTACTTCCTCGAGAACTACCCGGACGTCTGGAAGGCTTGGGTATCCCCGGAAGTGGCCAAAAAGGTCGAGGACGCGCTCTGATCGCGACCTGAAATCTTTGGCGCGCGTGGGGTCTCCTTGCGCGCGCTTCATATTTGCAAAATCTTATCGGCACGCGACCAGAGGACTTTATAGATGGCAGCTTCCTGCTGGGGCCTTCCGGAACTCTTGTGTGAGTTCCCCGCCCTCTCCGACAAAAGCCTGCGCCTGATGCGTCTGGGAATCGACAATGGTTTCCGTGACATCGTGCGCCATTATTCCAACCAGATCGACGCGGCGACCCGCCCGTTGCAATGGTTTCTCAACACGCTTGAGAACGCCTTTACCAATACGCCTTGGTTTATCGTTCTCGCGGTCATCCTTGTCGTGGTCTGGCTGGCCTCGCGCAGCATCAAGATTGTGATCGGCTCTGCTATCGGCATGGCGCTGATCGGGGTCTTCGGTCTGTGGGAAGATACGATGACGACGCTGGCGATGGTCGCCGTGGCAACAATGATTGCGATTGCACTTGGCTTGCCGATTGGCATTCTCGCCGCGCGCTCTGACCGCTTTCAATCGGTGCTCAGCCCGGTGCTGGACGTGATGCAGACGATGCCGTCTTTCGTCTATCTGATCCCGGTCGTGGTGATCTTTGGCATCGGCAAGGTGCCCGGCGTGATTGCCGTTGTGATTTATGCCGTACCGCCGATGATCCGCTTGACGAACCTTGGGATTCGCCTTGTCGACAAAGAGGTAATCGAGGCTGCCGACGCGTTTGGTGCCAACTCGCGCCAAAAGCTATTTGGCGTGCAGTTGCCGCTGTCCCTGCCCACGATCATGGCAGGCGTTAACCAAACCATCATGATGGCGCTGGCGATGGTCGTCGTGGCCTCGATGGTCGGCGTTGGCGGTCTTGGCAAAAACGTTCTGCAAGCCATTAACAACCAGTTCTTCACGATCGGGTTCCTGAACGGGTTCGCCCTTGTCGCGATTGCGATTATCTTCGACCGTGCCAGCCAAGCCTTTGGCAAACGGTTGCAGAAACATTCGGAGGTCGGCCATGACTGATAGCACGAGCAATCCGCCCGAAAACCGCTCGGGAATTGAGATCCGCAATCTCTACAAGATCTTTGGCCCGAACTCCGAACGCTATGTGGATGCCGTCAAGAACGGCATGAGCAAGGACGAGCTGAACGACAAACACAACCACGTGCTGGGGTTGCAGAATATCAACCTCGAACTGCCGCCGGGTCAGATCTCGGTGATCATGGGGCTGTCGGGGTCGGGCAAGTCGACCCTGATCCGTCATATCAACGGGCTGATCATGCCGACGGCGGGAGAAATCCTGTATAACGGGCGCGACGTCATGAAAATGACGGCCGATGAGTTGCGCGAATTTCGTCGCCACGAAACGGCGATGGTGTTTCAAAAATTTGCGCTATTGCCCCACCGCACCGTGCTAGAGAACACCCGCTACGGGCTGGACATTCAAGGCATCGACACCGCCAAATCCAATCCGATTGCGCGCAAATGGATCGACCGCGTGGGCCTGTCGGGCTATGAGGATTACTATCCCAACCAGCTTTCGGGCGGTATGCAGCAGCGCGTCGGTCTGGCGCGTGCGCTGGCCAATGACGCAGATATCTTGCTGATGGATGAGGCGTTCTCGGCGCTTGACCCGCTTATTCGCATGGATATGCAAAAGGTTTTGCTGGATCTCCAGGCCGAGTTGAAAAAGACCATCGTCTTCATCACCCATGACTTGGATGAGGCGCTGCGCCTTGGCGATACAATCGCGATTCTGCGCGATGGCAAAGTAGAGCAAGTCGGCACGGGCCAAGAAATCGTACTGCATCCTGCCAATGATTACATCGCGGAATTCGTGCAAGAAGTGAACCGTGGCCGTGTGATCCGCGCGGCAACCGTTGCCACCCCGCTGCCCGAGGGAGATGTCGCCCTGCCCAAGCTGCGGGTGAAGGGGACGACCACGCTGGAACTTGCCGCGCGCAAGCTGGCCGACAAGGATGTGCGCAGCGCGACCGTTCTTGGCAAGGATGGGCGCCCGATGGGTGTGATCGACATGCATACCATGCTGACGGCAATGGTCACGCCGTCCGAGGTGGATGATAGCGATGACGATCTGGACGAAGAGGACGCCGCCTGATCGGGCAGCGTCTTACTGGCGGAGCATATGGCAATAGGCCAACTTGCTCCGCCAAAGCCTTGGCGCAAAGGCGCTAATCAAACAGTTTTGGATGGGTGACGCAGTCAGGATCGCTTGAATGCGACCCGCTTCTAAAGCGACGCGATTAGAACCAGCTCGGCCCGCGTTTGGACAGGCGTGCCATGTTCGCTTGAGTGTGATGGCCGATGCGGGCCATTGATTCCGAAACCACCCGGTCAGGAGTATGCCCTTTCATCAGCGCGGTAAAAGCGGCGTGTCCCGCCTCAAGCACGGCCATCGGCTTTTCCTGCACCATGCGGACATTTTCATTTTCGGGAACATTCCAGAGCCCGGCAATGCCGGCTAGGCGCATCGCGATTACCGATTGCGCCTCAAAGCCAATTTTTGCTGCATCGAAACCGATACGGATCGCTTGAAGGGGGTCCATGTAGTGCCTCGCATTTTTTGCCATTGCAGGCCCGGAAATCCGAGACTTACACATCATTGTTAAAATATTGTGCCCTTTGTACCCGATCCGCCACCCCAATATGAAATTTACGTTGAGTCATGCACGATCAGATGAAAAACGCGCCTCATAAGACACAGTCGCGCCCCTCAGCACCAATTCGCCTTGATTTCACACCTTTGTGAGCCAAATTCGTCAGCAGTTCTTAGTGTTTGTTGTTTATTGTGCGCCTATGCAGTGACCCATGTGCATTGACTCCACCCGCCAAAGCGAACCATCCGGTTCAAAACCCGACGAACCTCGCACGAATGTGACCGAATTAACCGACGGACCCTATAAAATGATCAAACGCCTCCTCATTGCCATCGTGCTGCTCGTTCTCGTCGTGGGCGGGATCGTCGGCTACAATATGTTCCGCTCCAAGATGATCGCGCAATACTTTGCGACGATGAAGCAACCCCCCGTCGCGGTTTCCGTGAGCGAGGTAAAACCGATCACCTGGACGCCAGGGCTTGAGGCGATCGGAACAGCATCGGCAGCGCAAGGCACAGATCTGGCCGTCGAAATGGGCGGCACGGTGCAGGAAATCAATTTCAAATCCAATGACAAGGTCACGAAAGGTCAGCTTTTGCTGAAAATCGACGACCGGTCCGAGCGCGCCGATCTCGAAGCTGCGAATGCTGGATTGGATCTGGCGGAAACGTCTCTCAAGCGCGCGCGTGAACTGTCGCAGCGCGGCGTGTCGGCAACCTCGAACCTTGATCAAGCCGAGGCCACCGCGCAAGAAGCCCGCGCAAGCGTTGCAAAGCTGCAAGCAGTGCTTGAGAAAAAGCGCCTTGTTGCACCCTTTGACGGCGTGGTGGGTATTCCACAGGTAGAGCTGGGCCAATACGTGGCCACCGGTGCGACCTTTGCAACGCTGCAAGATCGCGACCACATGCGCGTCGATTTCACGCTGGCCGAACAGCAGGCGCGTCAAGCCGTGGTCGGTCAAGCCGTGGAAGTCACAACTGAAGATGGCACGCTTGATCTCAAGGGAGAAATCACTGGCGTGGAGCCCAAGATCGACGCCAATTCACGCCTTGTGACCCTGCGCGCCGATGTCGCCAATGACGATGAGCGCCTGACCCCGGGCCAATTCGTGCATGTCCGGGTGGTCCTTCCCGAGGAAAAGAACGTGATCGCGCTGCCGCAAACGGTCGTCAGCTCAAACCTTTATGGCGATTCGGTCTTTGTCGTGCGCAAGGAAACGCCTGAAGGCTCGGACAAGCCGCAACTGGTTGCCAAGCAGGTCTTCGTCACTTTGGGGCGTCGTTCTGGCACGCTGATCGAAATCACCAAGGGCCTGAAAGCGGGCGACTTGGTGGTGAATGCCGGACAGAACAAGCTGACCTCGGGCGCGACTGTGAGCATCGACAACACGATCTCGCCCGATCCGGATGCCCCGAGTCAGGCTGACGTGATGAAGGCGCTCGGTATGCCTGAAAGCACCGGCCAAGACGCCGCGAAATCGCAGTAAGGGGCGCTGAATATGAACGTCTCTGAAATCTTCATCCGCCGCCCCGTCTTGTCGATGGTGCTGGGTGCCTTCATGCTGCTGATCGGCGCGCAGGCCTATTTTAACCTGCCGGTGCGCGAATACCCAGAGGTCGAGGAAACGGTGGTCACCATCACCACCGCCTATCCCGGGGCCTCGCCGGAACTGATCCAAGGCTTTATCACCTCACCGATCGCGGCTGCGGTCGCCACGACCGAAAATGTCGATTACGTCACCACGCAATCGCGCCCCTCTGCGTCAGTGATCTCGGTTCATATGAAATTGGGCTCGAATTCCGACGCCGCGATGACCGAGGTTCTTTCCAAGGTGCAGCAGGTCAAGGGAGAGCTGCCAAGCGATGCCAAGGATCCGGTCATCGTCAAGGGCACGGGGCGTACATTCGCGCTGATGTATCTCGCCGCGATGAACCCCAACATGACGCCCGAGCAACTGACCGAATACCTCAATCGGGTCATCAAGCCGCGCATGTCCACGATCCCCGGCGTAGCCCAAACGCAGATTATCGGCGCGTCCGATTATGCAATGCGTATCTGGCTTGATCCCGACAAGCTGGCAGCCCGTCAGGTAACCGCCTCCGAAGTGCTTGGGGCCATTCGCGCATCCAACTTCCTGTCCGCACCGGGCAAGACGAAAAACGAATATGTCGCCCAGTCGATCACCCTGCAATCGACGCTGCAAACGCCTGAGGCTTTTGGCAAATTGCCGATCCGTTCTAACGGCGACGAAGTCGTACGTCTGCGCGATGTCGCCCGGATCGAGCTTTCAAAAGCCGCCGAAAACGAGATCGTCACCTTTGACGGCAAGCAAGGCACATTCCTTGGCATTTCGCCGACGCCCGCAGCCAACCCCTTGGATACAGCGGCAGCCGTGCGCAAGGAGCTGCCTGCGATCAACGCCACACTCCCCGAAGGCATGAAGATCGAACTGGTCTATGACTCCACCGAGACGATCTCGGCCTCGATCAAAGAGGTGTTCAAAACCATCGGCGAGGCAGTGGCGATCGTTGTGGTTGTGATCTTGCTGTTCCTCGGTTCGTTCCGCTCGGTCGCGATGCCCATCGTGACGATCCCGCTGTCGCTGATTGGCGTGCTTGGGGTGCTGATGGCGCTGGGTTATTCGATCAACTTGCTTACGCTGCTGGCAATGGTGCTGGCAATCGGTCTGGTGGTTGATGACGCTATTGTCGTGGTGGAAAACATCCACCGCCATATCGAGGACGGAATGAAACCGATCCCCGCCTCTGTGCAGGGCATGAAGGAAATCACGGGTCCTGTGGTTGCTATGACGATCACGCTGGCCGCCGTGATGACGCCTCTGGGCTTTACCGGCGGGTTGACGGGGCAGTTGTTCCGCGAGTTCGCATTTGCGCTGGCGGGGTCGGTGATCTTGTCGGGCATAATTGCCTTGACGATCACCCCGATGATGGCGGGCAGGCTACTGGTGCATGGCGACGCCAAAGGCTTCCAAGCCTTTGTAGATCGCAATTTCGAACGGCTATCGAACTGGTACGGGCGGCGCGTGGGGGGATCGCTTGATGTGCGCCCCGTGACGCTGCTGATCGTCGTCGCACTGATGGGTGTGACGGGCTTCATGCTGGTGAACACCTCAACCGAGCTGGCCCCGGACGAAGATAACGGCGCGCTATTTGCACTGCTAACAGGGCCGCAATACGCAACTACGGACTACACGCAAAAATACATCGACAAGATTGCCAAGGACACGGCTGGCATCCCCGAAGTGCGCACCGATTTCTCGATTGCAGGCTTTGGCGGGGCGACCAATTCGGGCATCTATATCTGGGCGCTCAAGGATTGGTCCGAACGCACCCGCAGCCAGAAAGAAATCCAGCAGGAAATCCAAGGCGATCTGGGTAAATCCACCGGACTCCAAGGCTTTGCCTTTGCGCCGCCCTCCCTGCCGGGCACGGGCGGGGGCTTGCCGATTTCGGTCGTGCTGCAATCGATCCATTCGTCCAAGCGCGTGGCCGAGGTCGCAGAGGAAATCAAGAACAAGGCACAGGCCTCGGGCAAGTTCATCATCGTGCAAAACTCGCTCAATTTTGATAGCCCGCAGGTGAGTGTGACTATCGACCGGGACCGCGCGGCGGCACTGAATGTGCCGGTGTCCGATATCGGGACAACATTGGGCCTGCTGGTGGGTGAGGCGTCAGTGGCGCAATTTGACCGCGATTCCAATAGCTACGATATCATCCCGCAGGTGCCGCAAAAATTCCGCGCCAACCCTGAAGAACTGGGGCGCTATTATGTGCGCGCGGCCAATGGTGCGATGGTGCCGCTCTCGGCGCTGGTCAAGATCGAAACCGGGGTGAATGCAGCCTCGATCGAACAGTTCAATCAGCTTAACTCGGCCACGATCACCGCCCTGCCCCTGCCCGGACAATCAACGGGGCAAGGGTTGCAAACAATCACCGACATCGCCGATCAGGTCATGCCCGAGGGCTTTTTCCTGAACTATTCGGGCCAGTCACGGATCGAGAAAAGTCAAGGCAACACGATCCTGATCGCCTTCGCTGCGGCTGTGCTGGTGATCTACCTGGTGCTTGCCGCGCAATTTGAAAGCTTCCGCGACCCCTTCATCATCTTGATGACCGTGCCGCTGGCGATCTTTGGCGCAGTGCTGCCGCTCAACCTTGGGTTGGGCACGCTCAACATCTACTCCGAGGTGGGGCTGATCACGTTGGTCGGGCTAATTACGAAACACGGCATTCTCATTGTCGAGTTCGCCAACCAGCAACGCGCGCAATCGGGACTGACACGGCGACAGGCAATTGTTAAGGCCGCCCAGACTCGTCTGCGTCCGGTCCTGATGACCACGGCGGCTATGGCGCTCGCCGTGGTGCCTTTGATCTTGGCAGAAGGGGCTGGCGCGGCTGCGCGCTCGGCCATGGGTATCGTGATCTTCTCGGGGCTGCTGATCGGGTCGATGTTCACGCTATTCATCGTGCCGATGTTTTACACCTTCATCTCGCCCTCGGACAAAGCTTGGGACGCAGCAGAAAAACGGCGCGTCGAAGCGGGCTAAACCGTTGCTCTACCTTCCGGACCGCGCGCGTGTTTGGCGCGCCCGGGACGCTCCGCGGGGAGTAATTTGAGCTAGATGAAAGGCGGTTTTTATTAACCCGGCTTTCATCCTGATTTGCTACCCTGTCAGAGCAGTACAGGCTGGAGAGCCGATGACTGCGCTAGGTGAAACGCGCCCCGCCTCCCTTACTCAGGCTTGGTGGGGTGCGTGACCGCCATTTCATCTAGCCAGAAATACTCCCGCCGGAGGCATGCTTTTTAGCAAAGGTGCGGGACGCGGCTTAGCGCTTAGCATCCTCCAAGATCATCGCCGCCGCCTTTTCGGCGATCATCATCGTGGGCGCGTTGGTATTGCCCGATGTGATCGCCGGCATGATCGACGCATCCGCGATGCGCAGCCCCTTGAGCGCCTTAAGCCGCAGCCGCTCATCAACAACCGCGCCATCATCCGCGCCCATCCGGCAGGTGCCGACGGGATGAAAGATCGTCGTGCCGATTTCACCCGCGGCGCGCACTAGATCGGCCTCGGTCTGATAGCTTGGGCCGGGTTTGTATTCCTCGGGGTGGAATTTCGAGAAAGCTGGCTGCTCGGTTACACGACGGACTTGCCGAATGGCTTGCGCAGCCACGCGCCGATCGCCCTCGGTTGAAAGGTAATTGGGTGCAATTGTGGGATGAGCGCGCCAATCTGGGCTGTTGATATGGATCGAGCCACGGCTTTCGGGGCGCAGATTGCACACGCTGGCTGTCATCGCTGGAAAGGGGTGAACCGCGTCGCCGAACTTATCAAGGCTGACGGGCTGGACATGATATTCCAGATCGGGCGTTTCCTTTTCGGGAAAGCTGCGTGTGAAAACCCCCGCTTGCGAAGGCGACATCGACATCGGCCCCGAACGGAACAACGCATATTCCATCCCGATCTTGGCTTTGCCCCATAGCGTTGAAGCCATCGTGTTCAGGCTTTTGACCCCATGAACCTTGTAAATCAACCGCAGTTGCAAATGGTCTTGCAGGTTTTCGCCCACGCCGTCCACTTCGGCAATTGACGTAATGCCATTATCGCTGAGCACATCGCCGCGCCCGATCCCGGACATCTCAAGGATTTGCACCGATCCGACCGAGCCCGCCGAGAGCACCACCTCGCCCGCACGCACCTCGCGGCTTTCGCCGTTCTGGTTATAGCGGATGCCGATCACCCGGCCCTCTTCGATCACCAGTCGTTCGACCTGCGCCCCCGTCTCAACGCGCAGATTGGGCCGCCCCATCGCTGGTTTGAGAAACGCTTTCACCGCGCTCCAGCGCCAGCCCTTTTTCTGGGTGACGTGAAAATAGCCGCCGCCCTCGTTTGTGCCGGTGTTGAAATCATCGGTGCGCGGGAAACCAGCCTGTTCGGCAGCCTCAAGAAACGCATCCAGCATATCCCAGCGCACGCGGGCTTTTTCGACGCGCAACTCGCCGCCCGCACCGTGCGAGTCACTGTCGCCTTCGTAGAAATCTTCCTGTTTTTTGAAAAGGGGCAACACATCATCCCAGCCCCAGCCGGTGCAACCGGCTTGACGCCACATGTCAAAATCTCGTGCCTGACCGCGCATGTAGATCATGCCGTTGATCGACGAGCAGCCGCCCAAAATACGCCCGCGCGGATACAGTAATTCGCGCCCGCCAAGGCCCGGATCGGGGGCGGTTTTATAGCCCCAATCGGTGCGCGGATTGCCGATGCAGTAGAGATACCCGACCGGAATATGCACCCAATGGTAATTGTCGCGCCCGCCTGCTTCGAGCAGAAGCACCCGATTTTTGGGGTCCGCCGAAAGCCGATTGGCCAAAACGCAGCCCGCGCTTCCCGCGCCCACTATAACGTAATCGAACTGATCCATGCGCCCCTCCCTGACATGCCTCCGGTGGCGAGTGTCGCAAGTGCTGCGCGCAGGAACAAGGGCCGCACCGGGCCAATCGCGCAAAACGAGTTTGCGAAAACGCCTGATCGGGGCTTGCCCCGGGGTGGGGGCATCCGATCTAAGACGTGAAAGTATCGGAGAAACCCTGTTGTTCGCCTATCGACTTTTGAGCAATCTGATCGCGCTGCCGGTTCTGCTGTGGCTGGTTTGGCGTGTGTTGCGGCGCTCGGAGAGCGGTGCGCAGGCGCGTCAGCGTCTTGGCGGCGGGGCGCGTGTTTCCAATGCGATTTGGGTGCACGCGGCCTCCAATGGCGAGTTGACCTCGGCACGCCCGTTGATCGAGGCGCTTTTGGCCGACGATCCCGCGCTGCGCGTGCTAATCACGACCAATACCGTGAGCGCGCAGGATCTGGCTCATAGCTGGAACGATGCGCGGATCATGGCGCGGATGGCACCGCTTGATCATCGCGCGGTGGTGGCCCGGTTTTTAAACAGCCATCGCCCGCGCGCGTTGATCATAGTGGAAAACGAGCTTTGGCCCAATCGCATGGTGCTGTCAGCGGCGCGTGGAATACCGGTGATAGTGATCGGCGCGCGCATGTCAGCGCGCTCGGGCGCGCGTTGGACCAAGACCGGCTTGGGGCGGCGGGTCGTCGCGCAGGTCAGCGCGCTTTCGGCGCAGGACAAGCAGTCGGAAGCACGGTTTCTTGCATTGGGCTTGGCGCCGGATCGCCTGCTGCCCTGCACCAACCTCAAGACCGCAACTGCGACACGCGAGGCCCTGCCGCTGGACTGGCCACGCGCGACTACCGTGCTGGCAGCCTCGACCCATGAGGGCGAGGAGGCGCAGGTGCTGGCCGCGTTCGCGCAGGCCCGCGCGCACCGTCCCGACTTGCGCCTGATCCTTGCGCCGCGTCACCCGCGCCGCGCCCCCGAGATCGCCGCGCTGATTGCCAAGGCGGGGCTGGCCCATACCACCCGCTCGATGGGTGATCCGCCCAGCGCCGAAGTCTATCTTGCCGACACGATGGGCGAGATGGACAATTGGTATGCCAGCGCCGGGATCTGTTTCGTGGGAGGCTCTCTGGTGGAAAAAGGCGGGCACACCCCGTTCGAACCCGCCGCCCATCACTGCGCCATCCTGCACGGCCCGCATGTCGAAAACTTCCGCGACGCTTACGCTACGCTTGATGAGCAAGGGGGTGCAGTACTGTGTAAAACCACCGCGGATCTTGCCGATGCGATGGCCACCATAAGCGCCGCTGATCAAACCAAATTAACGCAGGCCGCGACCACTGCATTAGGGCCAGCGGCAGATATTTCTGCCTTGGCTAGGGCCGTGCGCGCGCGGCTCTGAACGTGCCAAACCCCTTGCATTGCGGCGGATTTTGCTTATCTGCTGAGGTATCAGAACGGAGTTTCGTAAGATGATCCGCTACACTTTGCAATGCGATCAGGGCCATCGATTTGATAGTTGGTTCCCCTCGGCCGATGGGTTCGAGGCGCTTGCGACTGCTAGGCAACTTGACTGCGCAATCTGTGGTTCCACGGCGATCTCCAAAAGCCTGATGGCCCCGTCTGTGACGCCCGCGCGTGACAAGACGGTAAAATCCGAGGCTCCGGAACGCCCGCTGTCCACCCCGCAAAATGAAACCGAGCAGGCCCTCGCCATGATGCGTCGCCAGATTGAGAAAAATTCGGATTATGTCGGGGTAAATTTCGCCACCGAGGCGCGCGCGATGCATAGCGGCGACAGCCCCACCCGTGCGATCCACGGCGAGGCAAAGCTGGAAGAGGCGCGCAAAATGTTGGAAGAAGGGATACCCGTTCTCCCCCTGCCCTTCCTGAGCGGTCGCAAAACCAACTGAACCGTTTCAGCATCCAACGGTTGCACGTTGAAGGAGACACAATGCTCAATCCTGCCGATCAAGCCTTCGCGGTGCAGTTGACGCAGGCCGTCCCCGACTTGCGCATTGACGCCCCCGAGCCGCGCTATCTGCAAGAGCCGCGCGGCCGCCATCAGGGCAATGGCGGGCTGCTGGTGCGCCCTCAAAACACTGCGCAGGTGGTCGACGTTTTGCGCACCTGCAACGCTGCACGCGTCGGCGTGCTGCCCTATGGCGGGGGCACCGGGTTGGTTGGTGGGCAGATCATCGAAACCGGTCCTGCGCCGGTCATCTTGAGCCTTGAAAAGATGAATGCCGTGCGCGCGGTGACGGGCCATGTGCTTGAAATCGAGGCCGGGGCAACCCTGCAGGATGCCCATGACGCTGCCGAAACTGCGGGACGACTTTTTCCCCTGACCATCGCCAGCCAAGGCAGTGCGCAGATCGGCGGTGTGTTGGGCACCAATGCGGGCGGCGTGAACGTGCTGCGCTACGGCAATGCGCGCGAGCTGTGTCTGGGGGTTGAGGCGGTGCTGGCCGATGGCACGGTGATCTCGGGCCTGCGCCATCTGCGCAAGGACAATACGGGCTATGATCTCAAGGACGTGCTGATCGGATCCGAAGGCTCGCTTGGCGTTATTACGGCGGCCACGCTGCGGTTATTCCCGCGCCCCGCCGCGCTTGGCACGGCGATGATGGTGGTGCCCAATCCGGCCGCAGCGCTGGCCTTGCTGGAACTGGCCGAGGCGCGCATGCCCGGCTGCGTATCCGCGTTTGAACTGATCGCGGGGCAAGGTTTGGCGTTTCTCAATGCGGTCGGCCCGCAGGTGCATCAACCCTTTGCGCAGCGCCCCAAATGGTCGGTGCTGATAGAAATCGGCCTGCCCGAGGGCCTTGATCCGCAAGACGCGCTGGCGGGGCTATTTGAGGCCGCAGAGGGTCTTGTCAGCGACGGGGTGATTGCCAGTTCCGACACACAGCGCGCGCAGATGTGGGGCCTGCGCGAAAGCCTGCCCGAGGCGAACAAGCGTATCGGCTCAATCTCAAGCCACGACATTTCGCTACCCTTGCCCAAGCTTGCGGAATTCATCGGCACCGCACGCCGCGAACTGGCTGCGCTGGGGGACATGCGGATTAACTGCTTTGGTCATGTCGGCGATGGCAACCTGCATTTCAACGCTTTCCCCGCCGAAGGGCGCAACCGGGCGGAATACGAAAACCTGCGCGGGCGCGTGGCGCAGGTGGTCTATGATCTGGTGGATGGATTTGGAGGCTCGATCTCGGCAGAACACGGGATCGGGCGGGTGAAAGTGCGCGATCTGGAACGCTACGCAGACCCCGGCAAGCTGATCGCGATGCGCGCCATCAAGGCCGCGCTTGACCCGAACGGCATCTTGAACCCCGGCGCGGTGCTGGCGCAAAACTGAATGCACCCCGTCAGATCACTCTGACGAGGTGCAGCGCTTTGGTTCACGTGTTTGCAAGCAGCCGAACCATCAGCCCTGCATAGCTATCCGTGATTCCCATTGAGATTTGGTTAAGCGCCGTCGAACTCGCACAGAACATGCACATTCATTCCCAGTTTCTCCAGCAGCTTGCGCCCTCCCAATTCCGGCAGATCGACGATGAACGAACAGCCCACAATCTCACCCCCCACGCGCTCGATCAGCTTGATCCCGGCCCCGCAAGTGCCCCCCGTTGCCAGCAGATCATCGACGATCAGCACCTTTTCGCCGGGTTGGATCGCGTCCTCATGCATCTCCATCACCGCCTCGCCATATTCCAGTTTATAGGCCTGCGAGATCGTCTGGCCAGGCAGCTTACCCTTCTTGCGGATCGGCACGAAGCCCTTGGAAAGTTGATGCGCAATTGCGCCACCCAGAATAAACCCGCGCGCCTCAAGCCCGACGATCTTGTCGATCTGCTGGCCCGCCCACGGGTGCAGCATCTGATCAATTGCCATGCGAAACCCGCGTGGATCGGCAAACAGCGTGGTGACATCGCGAAACATGATCCCCTCATGGGGAAAATCGGCGATGGTGCGGATGTAATCTTTGACAGTTTTGGTCTGGGGGCTCATCTGATCAGGCTCCGAATTGGGGTTTGGCCACCATTAGCCAGAAAACGCCGAGAAGGCCAAGAAAAGCAGGCCAGCCCAGCGCAAACCAGAGGCGATAGTGCCGCAGGGCGCGGGCGGGCAGCGGCTGGCCCGTTTGCAATGCGGTGTCTGCGAGATCGCGGATCTGCATTTGCAGGCGCACCACCGGAACCCAGCAGAGAAACGCCAAAACATAGAGCGCATAGCTTGCCAGCAACCACGGCTCGCTCAGCGACCACCCCTGTAGCAAGATCAACCACAGTCCCGTCAGCGGCTGCAAGATGCCCGCAGGTGTGGTGAATATCCAATCGGCCACGACAACACCCGAGGCCACCGAATGGATCGTCTCGACGCGGCGCGTGCGGATCGCCCAAACCATCTGGAAAGCCGTGCCGATGCCAGTGCCGAACAACACCGTCGAGGATAAGATGTGCAGCCATTTGCCGATCAGATACCAGTCCATCAGCGCTCATCCACAAGGGCGAGATGGATCAGAAGCAGCGCAAGCACCGGCAGGTTTTTCAGCATCCCGCCAATCGGATCCAGCCAGAGGCCGGGCGACAGGATCGACAGGCCAAGCGTATATCCGGCAACGACCAGAAACTGAGCGATGGCCGTCGCCTTTGGCTGCCAATTGGTCAACAGCGCCACGCCGATCGCCGGATCAACCACGCCACCACTGCGCGCCAGTGGCATCGCGATGGCGGCGGGCAGGCTTGGCACCGTGGCGATCACCGCCATCATCGGGGCCATTAGCCCGACCACGCCCGAGCCAAGCCACATCACCGCCAGCACAAGCCGGGTCAGCGGCTTGAGCAGATAAAGCCGCGCGTGCCACAAATCTTGCGTGCCTGCGGGACGCGCGGCGATGAACGCGGTTGCGCTGCGCGGACGTTTTGAGATGGCTTGCAGCAGATCGGTCGGGTCGGCCAAAACTCCCGCATCAAGCTGCGCCACCGCCGTGGAGGAGATCGGCCCAAGCGCCAGCCAATCGCCAAGCCGCCCCAGCACGCGGGCGACCGGGCTGGGTAAGCACAACTCGGGCACAGCGCGCAGCCCCAGCCAGCGCCGATACATCGCGCCAAGCTGCGATTGGCTCAGTGTCTCGGGGCCACCGATGTCATAGGGACCGAAACCGGGCGGGGTGCTCAGACACTCAAAAATCACCGTTGCCAGATCGCTGGCATGGACCGGGTTGAACGGTTGCGTGCCAGTGCCAACCACCGGACGCAGAAACGGCAGCGCCGCAAAGGCGCGCAGGGCGGATGAGCCGCCATATGACGTCTCACCCAGCACCAGACCGGGGCGCAGGACGGTCACGTTTGATTGACCCGTCAGCCGCGCCTCGCCTTCGCGACGCCACTGGGCAAACGGCGTATCAGCGTGATCAATTCCTACGGCGGAAATATGAACCAGATGCCCACCATCACGCGCCGCAAGAACGGCCTTGGGGGCGCATATGTGCACCGTGCGAAACGCGGTCTCGGGCCCGGTTAAGAGTCCTGCGCAGTTTACCACATGCACCCCGCCTGCCAAACGCGAGCGCCAAAACGCGGGGTCATGGGTTTGCGGATCGCCTAAATCAGCGCGCAGCGTGGCAAAACCCATCTGCTCAAGCCGCGAGACGCAGCGCGCGCAGGCGATCACCTCAACCCCTTGACCCCGCAAGAAGAAGGCGACGTGACGGCCAATAAACCCGTCCGCGCCCAGCAGCAGAACTTTCACAAGACGCGACCTGCCACGGTTTTCAACTTCGCCATTATCGCAGGATCGCGCTTGGCCGGAGCGGTCATAATCGCGCTATCAAGCGCATGAGAGCACCCCTCGCTGCAATCGCTGACAGGCCCCGCCAAAAGCGCGGGCAGCGCGGTCACGAGGTCACGCGCCTTGGACGCATTTTTCTGCGCCACCGCAATCACTTGGGCCACATCCACCGCGTCGTGGTCGGGATGCCAGCAATCGTAATCGGTGATCATCGCGATGCAGGCATAGCAAATCTCGGCTTCACGGGCGAGCTTGGCCTCTGGCATGCCGGTCATGCCAATCACATCCGCACCCCAACTGCGATACAGCTCGCTCTCCGCCTTGGTCGAGAACTGCGGCCCTTCCATCGCAATGTAGGTGCCGCCTTGATGCACGCGCACGCGGATTGATTGCGCGGCGGTTGCGCATTGACCCGCGAGGCGCGCACAGACCGGATGCGCCACCGAAACATGGCCAACTAAACCGGGGCCAAAGAACGATTTTTCACGCGCAAAAGTGCGGTCGATATATTGATCCACGATCAGGAAATCGCCAGGCGCATAGGCCTCTCTCAGCGAACCAACAGCCGACACAGCGACCAGATCGGTCACGCCAAGCTGTTTCATCGCGTCGATATTGGCGCGGTAGGGCACAGTCGTAGGCGTGTGCACGTGGCCCCGCCCGTGACGCGGCAAGAATGCCATTTTGACGCCATTCAAAGCACCCGTCAAAACCTGATCCGAGGGCGCGCCCCACGGCGTTTCCAGACTGACCCAAGTGGCATCTTCCAGCCCGTCGATTTCATAAAGGCCCGAGCCGCCGATCACCCCGATCATCCTGTCCATTCCGCAAATCCCTTGGCTGTCATTTGATGTCGACGCGAGCCTATGCGCAGCGGGCGCGCGATAAAAGGGGATTGCGGCACCGTGATGAGCAGTCTATCGGCGCTCAGGGGCGCAGCGATTGCGCGAGGGGGTTGGCAGTGGAAAATATACGCGGATCGATCCTGATGGTGGCGGCGATGGCGGCCTTCTCGATGGAGGATATGTTCGTCAAATCCGCCGCCTCCCATGTCGCGGTCGGGATCGTTTTGATGATCTTTGGCCTTGGCGGTATGGCAGTGTTTGCCACGCTGGTTGCGGCGCGCGGGCAGTCGTTAGGGCATCGCGCAATCTTGTCCCCGCCGATGCTGATCAAGCTATGTTTGGAAGTGGTGGGGCGGCTTGGCTACACGTTGGGCATCGCGCTGACGCCTTTGACGAACGCCTCGACGATCTTGCAAGCAACCCCGCTTGTCGTCGTCGCAGGCGCAGCGATTGTTTTTTCCGAGCGCGTCTCGGCGCGGCGCTGGATTGCTATCGGGATCGGATTTCTCGGCGTGCTGATCGTGTTGCGGCCGGGGCTTGAGGGGTTTGTGCCAGCCGCTATGTGGACTGTGCTGGGCATGTTTGGCTTTGCGGGGCGCGATTTGGCCACCCGAGCCTGCCCACCCGTTTTGTCAAATTTCCAGCTTAGCTTTTACGGCTTTGCAATGCTGGTGCCGACCGGCGCGCTGATTTTGGCGATCACCGGGGGGGCTGGCCTGCCCGACGGGGTCGCGCTGCGCGATATCGCGGGCGCGGTGTGTTTTGGCACCTTCGCATATTGGGCGCTGACCAAGGCGATGCGCATGGGCGAGGTCTCGGTCATAACGCCGTTCCGCTACACGCGGTTGATTTTTGCGCTGATCCTTGGCGCTTTGGTCTTTGGCGAGCGCCCCGATGGCGCGATGATCATCGGCTCGGTTCTGATTGTGGCAAGCGGGCTATATACGTTGCTGGAACAGCGCCACGCGCGCCGGTTGGCTTAATCGGGCCGCTTCATTTCGAACAGATCGCTCACGGCAGCATAATCGTGATAGCCCAGCCGAGACAGCCGGTCGGCGGGCAGATAGCGACCATCGTGCAGACAGGCGTCTTGAATGTGGATGCCCGTCACCTCGCCATGCACAAGAAAATTGGCCTGCCCGAGCAGCTTAATCACCTGCACCACGCGACATTCCAGTGCCGCGGGAGCCTGTGCCACACGCGGGCAGATAATTGTTTCGCACTCGGCCTTTTCAATCCCGCATTGCGTAAACTCATCCGTGCCAGCAGGGAAATTCGCGCAAGAGGCATTCATCTGATCTTTCAGCGCCGAGGTCACGAGGTTCACGCAAAACACCCCCGATTCACGCAACTGCGCCACGCTGTCCTTAGTGCCCTCGCGATCCGGTTTCACCCCGGTCGAGGCAAAGATTACCTGCGGCGGCGTATAGGCGACCGCGTTAAAAAATGAATACGGCGCAAGGTTGTCGCCCAACGCCGCTCGCGTGGAGATCCACGCAATCGGACGGGGGGCAACAATGGCGTTGAACGGGTTATGCGGTAGGCCATGGCCATCTTGGGGTCGGTAAAACATCGTCACTCCTATTTGATCCCGAACTTAGCGCGTGATACCGCCTCTGACAGGGTAAAAGGGCATGCGCGATGTATCAGCTCGAAGAAGAGACTGACGGGGACTGGTGGGAGGTAGAGGCGCTGTATGACCTGTGCTTTGCGCCCGGTCGCACGGCGCTGTCGTCTTACCGGCTGCGCGATGGCGTCGATAAGGTGCGCCCGCTGTGCCTGACCCTGCGCCAAGACGGTATTCTGTCCGCTGTGATCCGTTATTGGCCAGTGCGGGTCGGCGAGGCGCAGGTGTTGCTTCTTGGGCCGATTGCCGTGCACCCGACGCGCCAAGGCGAGGGCTTGGGAGGCTTGTTGATACATGAAAGCCTGACCGAGGCGCATCGGCTGGGATGGGAACGTGTGCTGCTGGTGGGCGATGCGCCCTATTACGCGCGCTTTGGCTTTGAGCGCCTTGAGGGCGTCGAGATGCCGCCGCCCACAAACCCGGATCGCGTCTTGGGTCTTGAACTGGTGCCGGGGGCTTGGGAGCATGTGCGCGGCCTGGTCGAGAAAGCCAGATAATTGCCGAACCGCCCCAGCGGCCCCATATATGGGGTTAAGACATGGAGGCTTTGATGGCAGAGATTCTTCCCCCGGTAACCGATCCGGTCCTACTCAAGCAAATCGACGCGCTGGCCAAACGCCACCGTGCTGCGGGCGGCGTGGTGATGCATCTGATTGGCTATATCGGCAGCTCTGCCGAAAGCCTGTTGGGCAAGCTGCCCGGCCCGGTCCGCTCGGGGCTTGAAGGCGCGACAGAGCACGCTTTGTCTGGTGCGATGGTGGCGGCGGAACGCTCGCGCGGGATCGTGGCGGATCGCCCCGACTGGATGAACCGCACGCTCACGGCGGCGATGGGGGCGGCGGGCGGCGCTGGCGGGCTTGGCAGTTCGCTGGCGGAATTGCCCTTTACCGTGACAATGCTGCTGCGCGCGATTCAAGGGATCGCGGCAGAACACGGGTTTGATCCGTCTTCCGAGGAGGTGCGGGTGGAATGTTTGCGCGTTTTCGCCTCGGCGGGGCCGCTTGATGATGATGACGGGATGGATCTAAGCTTTCTGGCCGCGCGTACCACGATCACCGGACCAAGCCTGAAATCGCTTGTCGCCAAGGTCGCGCCGCGCCTGTCCGCCGTTCTGGGCCAAAAACTTGCCGCGCAAGCCGCCCCTGTTTTGGGCGCGGTGGCGGGCGCTGCGGTGAATTATTCCTTCACCAGCTATTATCAAGAAATCGCGCGGGTGCATTTCGGGTTGAAACGGCTGGCACGTGACAGCGGCGCGGATGAAGGCGTGTTGCGCGAAGAACTGGTAGCGCGGCTGTCAAAAAATTAAGCCGCCACGCCCCTCACAAATGTGCCAGATAGCTGGTCACGGCGGGCCGCACCGAGGCCTGCCCCTCATTGCGCGCGCGTTGAATGATCTGGCGCAGCTCGGTGAGGTCCGAGCGCCGGATTAGATGCTTGACCGGCCCGATTGAGGCCGGGCGCATCGACAACGTGCGAATGCCAAGCGCAGCGAAGGTCAGCGCCTCAATCGGGCGGCCTGCGTCTTCGCCACAAAAACTGAGCGGCGTATTCGCTACCGCACAGCGCGCGATGATGCGTTCAAGGAAGGTCAGGAATGACGTGTCGAGCGTGTCATAGCGCTTGCGCACCCGTTCGTTTTCACGATCTGCGGCAAAGAAGAACTGCTTGAGATCATTGCCCCCGATCGAGATAAAATCACAGGCATCGTAAAAGCTATCAGGCGCAAAGCCCAACGACGGGGTTTCGAGCATTGCCCCAATGCTCAGCTCCTCGGGCACGGGTCGGCCCAACTGTGCCTCACGGTCGCGCACCCGCAACAGCATATCGCGCGCGGCGTAAAATTCCTCGGGCAGCGCGATGAACGGGAACATGATCGACATCGCGCGCCCGTTGCCTGCGCGCAGCAACGCCTGCAACTGCATCCGCAGCACGCCCGGCTTGTCCAAGCCCACCCGCAGCGCGCGCCAGCCCATCGCGGGGTTCGGCTCGTCCTGCGGTTTCATGTAGGGAACGACCTTGTCCGAGCCGATATCGAGCGTTCGGAAATACACTCGCTTGCCAGCGGCGGCATCCATCACCTTGGCGTAAAGCTGCGCCAACTCACCGCGGCGCGGCACGCGGGTTCGCGTCAGGAATTGCAACTCGGTGCGAAACAGCCCAACGCCCTCGGCACCAGATCCCTTGAGCGAGGGCAGATCCGCCATCAGCCCCGCATTCATCACCAGCGAAACCGTCTGCCCCGACAGGTCCGTCGCGGGCAGATCGCGCAAATCGGCATAGCGTTTTTGTGCCTCGGCCTGCATCGCGATCTTGTCGCGGAAGGCATGGGCGACACTTTCCTCGGGGCGCAGATGCACCACGCCCTGATCGCCATCGACCAAAATTTGATCGCCGTTCAGCGCCTCGGCGGTGATGCGCCCGGCATGGATCACCAGCGGGATCGACAACGCGCGCGCCACGATCGCGGCATGGCTACCCACCGAGCCTTCTTCCAGCACCACGCCCTTGAGCTTGCGGTCGTAATCCAGCAGCTCTGCAGGCCCGATATTGCGCGCCAGAAGTACCGGGTTTTCGGGCATTTCCGCCCCGGTATCGCTGCCCTGCCCCGTCAGGATGCGCAGCAGGCGGTTGGACAGATCGTCCAGATCATTTAGCCGCTCGCGCAGGTAGGGATCGGGGGCCAGCTTCATGCGGGCGCGCGCGGAGTTCTGTTCTTTCTCGACCGCAGCTTCGGCGGACAGGCCGGCGTCGATGTCTTCGCTCATCCGGCGCTTCCAGCCCTTGGAGGCCGCCAGCATTTTGAAGGTCTCAAGAACCTGACGCTGATCCTTGTCTATCACCTTGATATTACCCAACATCTCGTCGACGCGCTCGCGCAATTCTTTGATGCCAGCATCAAGACGAGCCTGTTCGGCCTCGGGGTCTTCGCCAACGGGATTGGTCACAACAACGCGCGGTTCGTGCAGCCAGACCCGGCCTTCGGCGGCGCCCTCTTGGCCGGAGGTGCCGCGAAACATCGACGGAAAGCGGTGGGTTGCACCAATCTCGGCGTTCTCGCCCCCGACGAATGCGCCAAGTTCCGTCATTTCGGCCAGCACCATCGCGACGACATCAAGGCCGTAAAGCTCGTCTTCGGTAAACGAGCGTTTTTCCTTGGATTGCACCACCAAAACGCCCAGCTTTTCCCCCACGCGCTGGATCGGCACGCCGACAAAGCTGGAATAAATCTCCTCGCCCGTCTCGGCCATATAGCGAAAACCGGGCTCGGAGGGGGCGTCAGCGGTGTTGATCGGACGCCCCGAGCGCGCAACACGCCCCACCAGACCTTCGCCAAGGCGCATGCGCGTGTGGTGCACAGCTTCGGGGTTCAGCCCCTCGGTGGCGCACAATTCCAGCGTTTCAGGGTCGCGAAACAGATAGATCGAGCACACCTGTGTACCCAGCGAATCCGCGATCAAATGGGTGATCCGGTTCAGCCGATCCTGACCATCGCCATCGGTCGCCAGCGTGTCGCGCAGCCGCTTGAGCAGCGTGCGACTATCGCTATCGCTATAGTCCACCATTAAAAAATTCGCGCCCCCGTGTGGAAGGCCTGTCAAAATCTATCAGGCTTTGTCCAGTTCGAACACATCATGCAGGGCCTGAACCGCAAGTTCCAGATATTTGCGGTCCACCAGTACCGAAATCTTGATTTCCGATGTCGCAATGACCTTGATGTTGACGTTTTCAGCAGCCAGCGCTTTGAACATCTGCGCCGCAACACCAGCATGGCTGCGCATGCCAATGCCAACAACCGAGATCTTAGCGACATCTTCATCTGCAATCAGATCGTCGAAATTGATCAATCCGGCGTCGCGGGCATCTTCCATCGCCTTGCGGGCGCGCGGCACTTGGTTGATCGGGCAGGAAAAGGTCATGTCGGTGACTTTCACCGCATGTTTGGCCTGATGCTCCGAGATGTTCTGCACGATCATATCGACATTTACACCCGCATCGGCGAGCGGCCCAAAGATCGCGCCAGCAATACCGGGGCGGTCCTCGACCGTGACCAGTGTCATTTTCGCCTCTTCACGCGAAAAGGCCACGCCGGAGACAACTTTCGATTCCATGATTAGATCCTCGTCGCAGACCAGAGTGCCCGATTTCTCGTCGGTTTCTTCAAAAGAGCTTAGCACACGCAGCGGCACCTTGTAGCGCATCGCCAACTCAACCGAGCGGGTTTGCAGCACTTTCGCGCCAAGGCTTGCCAGTTCCAGCATTTCTTCAAACGCGATCCGGTCGAGCTTGCGCGCCTTGTCCGACACGCGCGGATCGGTGGTGTAGATACCGTTCACATCGGTGTAGATATCGCAACGCTCGGCGCCAAAGGCGGCGGCAAAGGCCACAGCGGTCGTGTCCGAGCCACCCCGGCCCAGCGTGGTGATCCGGCCCTCATGGCTCAGCCCCTGAAAACCAGCGATCACCGCGACCTTGAACCCTTCGGCGAATTTCGCATCTAGATTGTCGCGCGGGATCGACGTGAAGCGCGCCGCGCTATGCGCCGAGGTCGTGTTGATCGGCACCTGCCAACCCTGCCAGCTACGCGCCGATACGCCCATCTCCTGCAGGCGCAGCGCCATCAGCCCGGCGGTCACGTTCTCACCCGACGAAACCACAGCGTCATATTCGCGCGCGTCATAAAACGGCGATGTGGTCTCGACCCAGTTCACCAATTCATTGGTGCGCCCCGACATGGCCGAGACGATGACGATCACATCATAGCCGCGTTCAACCTCGCGCTGCACCTTTGCGGCTGCATGCGCGATCCGGTCGAGGTCGGCAACCGACGTTCCGCCGAATTTCATTACCAGAATTGGCATCGAAACCCCCTTGGGCTTAATCGCGCCCCTGCTAGCGCGAAGCGCACGCACACGCAAGGGATTTGGCGTGCGCGCTCAGCCGACATCCGTGCGCCCGCGTCGATCAGATCGCAGGTTGGAATACAGCACATGATTGCGCCAGCGTCCGTTGATCTGCAGATAGCTTTGCGCCACGCCCTCGTATTTGAAGCCGGATTTTTCCAGCACCCCGCGCGAGGCGGCATTTTCGGGAAGGCAAGCGGCCTCGATTCGGCTGAGATCGAGCGTGGTAAAGGCGTAATGCACCACAGCCTCGATGGCCTCGCGCATATAGCCTTGGCGCGCATGGCGCTGCCCGACCCAATAGCCCAAAGTGCCCGCCTGCGCCGGTCCGCGACGGATATTGTCCAGCGTCAGCGCGCCTAGAAAGCGTTGATCGTCACGCCGGATCAGGAACACCGGCAATGCCGTATCGGACGCAACCGCCCGCGCGGCCCAATACACCCGATTGGAAAACGCCTTGCGGCTCAGGTGATCTGGTGACCAGCTTGGCTCCCACGGGACCAGAAAATCACGTCCTTCGGCACGCAGGCTGGACCAAGCGCCATAGTCGCCGTGCTGGGGCGGGCGCAACGTCATGCGCTCCGTCTCAATGCGCACCTGCCGACGACGCTGGAACATTACGCAGCAAGCCTTTCGCGCACGGATTGCAGCGAGGGCGCCTCATCTACCGGACCATAGAGCGCCAGCGCCGTGCGCCCGCTATCGGCCAGCCGTTCAGCAAAGGCGCGCACAGCGTCGCGGGTGACGCCGTCGATGCGCTCCGAGGCCTCTTCGATGCTGGGCACACGCCCCCAGACATGCAGGCTGCGCGCCATGCGTTCGGCGCGCGCAGAAGCACCCTCAAGCCCCATCAAGAGCCCCGCCTTGATCTGCACACGGGCGCGCGCGATCTCGGACTCAGACATATCCTCGGCGGCGCGCTTCATCTCGTCCACGGTCAGTTCCGATAGCCCCTTGATCTCCTCACCGGAAGTGCCCGCATAGATCGTGAACATGCCGGTATCTTCATAGGCCCCGGCCTGCGAGAAAATCGTGTAGCACAGCCCGCGCTCTTCGCGGATCTTCTGGAATAGCCGCGAGGACATGCCACCGCCCATAGCAGTTGAATAGACCTGCACGGTGTAAAGATCGGCATCGCGATAGCTTGGTGCCTCAAAGCCCAGCGCGAAATGCGCTTGCTCGAGCGTCTTGACCTCGCGCCGCTCATGGCCCGACCAAGCAGCGCGCTCTGGCGCGGGGTTGAGCGAGGGCGCCATGCCGCCAAAAATCGCCTCAGCGCGTTTGACGATATCGGCGTGATCGACCGCACCCGCCGCCGAAAGAATCATCTGATCGGGGCCGTAATGTTCACGCACGAATCCCGACAGATCGTCACGCGCAAAGGCGCGCACACGCTCCGCCGGACCAAGGATCGTGCGCCCCATCGGCTGGTTGGGATAGGCCGCCTCTTGCAGCCAGTCAAAAATCACATCGTCGGGCGTATCCAGCGATTGCCCAATCTCTTGCAAGATCACGCCACGCTCGACCTCGATTTCGCGCTGATCGAAAATCGGGTTGAGCAGAATATCGGAAATCACATCCAGCGCGAGCGGCACATCGGCCTGCAAAACACGCGCGTAATAGGCGGTCATCTCACGCGAGGTATAGGCGTTGATATAGCCGCCCACATCTTCAATCGCCTCGGCAATTTGCAGCGCAGTGCGCGATTTCGTGCCTTTGAATGCCATGTGCTCCAGAAAATGTGCGATGCCGTTCTGCTCGGGGCGTTCGTGGCGCCCGCCCGCCGTAACCCAGATCCCGATAGAGGCCGAGGCCAGCCCCGGCATCTTTTCGGTCACAATACGCAGCCCGTTTTTCAGGGTCGTCATTTCAATCATTTACGGCGTCTTTCACGGATCAGCGCCTCAAGGGCGGCAAGGTCATTGGGTACGCGGGTGACGCGCTCGTCTCGCTCAAATAAATCGGCCATGCGCGACGGCAAGGCGGGGCGGATGCCCGTGGCCTCCTCGACCGCATCGGGGAATTTGGCGGGATGCGCCGTAGCGAGTGTTACCATCGGCGTGGACGGATCGCGCGCCAGCGCCTCCTTGGCAACATTCACGCCCACGGCGGAATGCGGGCACAGCAATTCACCGGTTTCGCGCAAGCTGTCGCCGATCTCTTCCATCGTGCGCCCCTCACCGACCGCACCACTGTCATAGACTGCGCGCAAGGCCCCGATGGCGTTGGGCGAAACGGTGAAGCTACCGTCTGTTTTCAGCTCGTCCATCAGCGCCGAGATCGCCGCCCCGTCTTTGCCGTAGGCCCAGAACAGCGCGCGCTCGAAGTTCGAACTCACCTCGATATCCATCGACGGGCTGATAGAGGGCGTCACGCCGCGCTTGGTGTAATCGCCTACCTCAAGACAGCGATGCAGAATGTCGTTCTGGTTCGTCGCGATCACCAGACGCTCAATCGGCAGACCCATTTCCTTGGCGAGGAAGCCAGCAAAGATATCGCCGAAATTGCCGGTGGGCACTGTGAAGCTGATCTTGCGATGGGGCGCGCCCAAGGCCACGGCGGCGGTGAAAAAATAGACGATCTGTGCCAGCACGCGGGCGAAGTTGATCGAGTTCACACCCGCCAGCCCGACCTCGTCGCGGAAGGTGAAATCGTTGAACATATCCTTCAGCTTGCCTTGGCAATCGTCGAAATCGCCATCCATCGCGAGCGCATGCACATTGCCCTCAATCGGCGTGGTCATCTGGCGACGCTGCACCTCGGAAACGCGGCCATGCGGGAACAGGATGAACAGATCGACATTATCCAGACCGCGAAACGCCTCAATCGCGGCAGAGCCGGTATCGCCCGAAGTCGCACCGACGATGGTGATCTTCTGGTCGCGTTTCGCCAGCTCGATCTGGAACAACTGCCCGATCACCTGCATCGCGAAATCCTTGAACGCGAGGGTGGGGCCGTGGAACAGTTCCAGCAAGAAGTGGTTGGGCGCAAGCTGCACCATCGGGGCGCGCGCCGCGTGATCAAAGCCCGCATAGGCCCGCTTGATCGCACCACGCAGCTCTTCCTCGCTGAACGTCTCAGAGACGAAGGGCTTCATCACCCGATAGGCGACCTCTTCATAGGGCTGCCCGGCCAGTGCCGCGATCTCATCGCTGCTAAACTGGGGAACGGTTTCGGGCACATACAAACCGCCATCGCGCGCAAGGCCCGTCAGCATCGCATCGCCAAAATTCAGAACCGGGGCCTGCCCCCGTGTGGAAACATAACGCATGCTCAATCCTTAGATCGGTTGCCGCCTGATACGCCACAGAAGAAAGATTGTCATCCCGGCCCAGACGATTGCGAGCAAAAACCAAGTGATCGCGTATTGCAGGTGATCGTTGGGAATGCCGGTGATGGTGATCGGCTCGGGGGTGATGCCTTGCGCGTCGCCCTGAACTTGAGCGGCGACAACGAGGATCGGTTCAGTTCCCAGCGCCTTAGCCATCGCGGGCACGTCGCGGGCAAACCAAAGGCCCGTCTTGGCATCAGGGGGCGGGGTGTAGCTGTCGGTCTCATTGGGCCAGTGCAGATTGCCCGTGACGATCAGCGCGGTGGGCGGACGGGCGCTATCGCGGCCCGACTCGGGTAGAAATCCGCGATCCAGCAAGATGCGGCGGCCATCGCCGGTCTCAAACGCGGAAATCACGCGATAACCCGCGCCCACACCTTTCTGCCCCGATAGCACCAGAATCTCCTGTCCCGTCGTGCCGCCCGCTAAATCCACGGGATGATATTTCAACGCCTGAGTATCGGTGCCTTCGGGCGGCAGTTCTTGCGGATCGCCGCCGATCTTGGCGGAAATCTCGGTCAGCATCGCGCGTTTCCATTCCAGCCGGTTGAGCTGCCATACGCCCAACGAAATCAGGATCGCGCAGCCCACCACGCCCAGCAGTAACGGAAATACAAAACGGGTCATTGCCCCTCCAGAAATACGGCGCGCCACGAAAACGGCGCGAAGGTCACCCCCCGCGCCGTCTGAAAGCCAGCCAAAAGGGGGCGCTTACGCGCTGCCCCAGACATAGATCGAAGCGAATAGGAACAGCCAGACCACATCGACAAAGTGCCAATACCAGGCCGCCGCTTCAAAGCCGACATGACGATCCGGCGTCATCTGGCCCTTGGTAATACGGATCAAGCAGACCAGCAGGAACAGCGTGCCGATGATCACATGTGCGCCATGAAAGCCCGTCGCCATGAAGAAGTTCGCGCCGTAGATATTGCCCGACAGGCCGAAGGCCGCATGGCTGTATTCATAGGCCTGCAACACGGTAAAGCTGAAGCCCAGCACCACCGTAAGGATCAGGCCTTGCTTGACCGCCTTGCGATCATTGTCATGCACCAGCGCGTGGTGTGCCCAAGTCAGCGTCACGCCCGACAGCAGCAAGATCACCGTGTTGATCAGCGGCAGATGCCACGGGTCAAACGTCTGGATGCCCGCCGGGGGCCAAACACCATCCACCGCCGGGCTTTGCGGGCCCATCGGATACATCGCATGCTTGAAGAAGCTCCAGAACCAGGCGGCAAAGAACATCACCTCGGACATGATGAACAAGATAAAGCCATAGCGCAGCCCGATCGCGACGACAGGCGTATGGTCGCCAACTTCGCCCTCGTGGACAACATCAGACCACCAGCCATACATGGTATAAAGCACCACCAAAAGCCCGGCGAAGAACATGTAATGCGTGATGCCAGCCATCCACATGACGGCCCCGAACAGCATGATAAAACCGCCCAGCGCGCCCAGTAACGGCCAGATTGAGGGCGGCAGGATGTGATAGTCGTGGTTCTTTGCGTGGGCCATGCGTCTCCCTCCGATGGCTTTAATTGACCGTCTCTGCCGCCAAAGGCGGGACCGAGGCGTGTTGCTCGGGCAGATCGGTTTCGTAGAAAGTGTAGCTCAGTGTCAGCGACTTGATCCGTTTCGCATCGGCATCATTGACGATCTCTGGATCGACAAAGAAGCTGACCGGCATTTGCACCCGCTCGCCGGGTTGCAAGACTTGCTCGGTAAAGCAGAAACACTGGATCTTGTCGAAATAGTAGCCCGCCACATCGGGCGAGACGTTATAGCTTGCCGTGCCCGCGATCACGCGGTCGGTGGGGTTGTAGGCCTCATAAAAGGCCAACCCGTTCTGCCCAATTTTCAGCTTCATCTCGGTCTTGACGGGTTTGAATTCCCACGGCATGTCGCGCGCCACATTGGCATCAAAGCGCACGGTGATCTCGCGATCCAGTACATGATCGGGCAATTGTTCCGCGACATTTGTCGTGCCGCCATAGCCCGTCGTTTTGCAAAACCAGTTGTAAAACGGCACCGCCGCCCAAGCCCCCGCCCCCATCACGACGACCAGCGCAAGCAGCGAGAGCACCACGCGCGTGTTCGACTGTTGTTGGGGGGATTGGCTCACTTTTCCACCTCGGTTTTGGCGGGGACGGCACTGGTCGGCTCGACAGGCAGTGCCGAAACGCGCGGTTGGTGGTCATAGCCCTCTAGCTTGCTGCCACGCTCGACCTTGACCACGGTCAGGCCGAAAACGATGGCGACAAAGCCCAGCAGAACCACGCCCAGCCCCGCATTGCGCGAGAACCGGCGGGTGTGAAGCTCACTGTCACGCGTGATTGCCATGTCTTACCAGATCCCCATACCAAGATAGCTGAGCCCAGCCTCGCCCAGCAAAGCCAGAAAATGTCCAAAGAGATAGATCAACGAGAAGTAGAAGAACCGCTTTTCAACAGCGTATTTATCGGCCTCTGCCTGCGCCTCGGAGCGGCCATGAATCGCGATTGCGCCCTTGATGAACAGCGCATTCATCACGATTGCCGTCGCGAAATACAGCGGCCCGCCGATCGAGGTAAACCCAATGCCAACAGCCAGAGGCGCAAGGACCAGCGCATAGCCAAGGATATGTTTGCGCGTCACCGTGCGGCCATGCGTCGAGGTCAGCATCGGCACCTTGGCTTCGTCGTAATCTGCCTTCATGAACAGCGCGAGCGACCAGAAATGCGGCGGCGTCCATAGGAACACCAACAGGAACATCGCCACCGATTCGATGGAAATCCCGCCCGTGGCCACAGCCCAGCCAATCATCGGCGGGAAGGCCCCCGCCGCGCCACCGATCACGATATTCTGCGGCGTCGCGCGTTTTAGCCACATCGTATAGACGACAACGTAGAAGAAGATCGTGAAGGCAAGGAAAAGTCCGGCAAAAACATTGGTAGCCAAGGCCAGCATGACGCAGGAAATGCCCGACAGCGCGAGGCCAAAGCCCAGCGCCTCACGCTCACTCACCCGGCCAGCGGGGATCGGACGGTTGCGCGTGCGCCGCATAATCCGGTCGATATCGGCATCATACCACATGTTCAACGCGCCCGAGGCACCACCACCCAGCGCAATGAACAAGATCGCGACGAATCCCACAAAGGGATGCACCGGGACAGGCGCCACAACCAGCCCGACGAAGGCGGTGAAGACAACAAGCGACATCACCCGCGGCTTCAGCAGCGCGATATAATCGCCAAACCGGGCCTCGTTGTCTTGCTGGATATAGCTAATGTCACTCATCTACGCTGCCTTTCAGGTGCCAATGTCACGCGCTCAGTTCTGCGCGACCTGGATCGCCTGCCTTGCCTCGACCGAAGCAAAGTCGTTTTTCGCGCGGGCAAGCCAGTCAGCGTAAACCTCGGGTGAAACAACTTTCACCACGATCGGCATATACGCGTGGTTGGTGCCACACAGTTCCGAGCATTGCCCGAAATACACACCTTCTTGATCAGCCTTAAACCACAATTGCGCGATCCGGCCCGGAACGGCGTCTTGTTTCACCGCAAAGGCCGGCACGGTCCAGCTGTGAATCACGTCAGATCCCGTGACCTGCACCACGATCGACTTGCCCACAGGCACGACCATCGCATTGTCAGCGGCCAGCAAATATTCATCCGGCGCATAGCCGTGGTCAGCCAGTTCATCCTTGCCCAGCATGATCGAATCAAAGCTGACGCCCTCATCAGGGTATTCATAGCCCCAGTACCACTGATAGCCCGTGACCTTGACGGTGATGTCACCCTCGGGGATTTCCTGCGAATTCCAAAGTGCGGGCAGCGAGAACGCCCCGATCACAACCAGAATGGCCACCGGCACCAGCGTCCAGGTGATTTCCAGCGGCGCATTGTGGGTGAACTTGCGCGGCGTCGGATTGGCGCGGCTGTTAAAGCGTAGCAGCGCATAGAAGATCAGCGCAAAGACGACGACGCATGTCGCGGCGACAATCACCAGCAGCATGTGATCCAGCCATTGCTGATCTTCCGCGATGTTTGACGAGGCCGGTTGGAACCCGGTTCCGCCCAGATGCGGCTTGCCGATCACCGGCAGCCCCTTGATCATGTCCTGAGCCGAGGCCTGCCCGGCGACAAAAGCCGTCAGCAAAAACGATGTGACAGCGGCCGCGAACGCGCGACTGTTGCTTGCAAAACGCATTATTCCCATTTCTCCCTTATGACGACACTCCCAGCCGCCTAACAGGAAACCGACACTCCCATATCGGTCACCCGTTGTATGATCTTAGTTTAAAATCATATTAGAGGGGGATCGCAAGCAAAAGCTGCGACAATCTGTCAGAATTGATCACATACGTTTGGAGACCCAATGCCCCAGCAGGACCGTTTTGCCCCTTTCGAGACTGCGCTCGATCAGTCTTCGGCCCTGCATCTGCTGCGTGAGGCCACCGCTGGCGCCGAAGATGGCGAGCTGTTTTTAGAGCAACGCCGGTCCGAGGCGCTGGTCTTTGATGATGGTCGCGTCAAGACGGCATCTTATGATGCCTCCGAGGGATTCGGTCTGCGCGCCGTCAAGGGCGAGGTGGCGGGATACGCCCATTCCACCGAGATTTCCGAATCTGCGCTGCGCCGCGCCAGCGAAACCGCACGTCTCGCCGTGGGCGATGGCGGCGGCGAGATGGCACCGCCACCCCAAGGCACCAATTTGCATCTATATAGTGACGTCGATCCAGTCTCGGACACGCCCTTTGCCGCCAAGATCGACATCCTGCGCGAAATCGACGCCTATGCCCGCGAATTGGATAAACGCGTGGTGCAGGTTTCGGTCAGCATGGGGGCAAGCCTGCAAGAGGTCTTTATCCTGCGCCCCGAAGGCGGCTTGGTCAGCGATATTCGCCCGATGGCGCGGCTCAATGTGTCGGTCATCGTCGAGGAAAACGGCAAACGTGAATCTGGTGGCCATGGTGGCGGCGGGCGGTTCGGGCTGACGGGATTGATTGAGCCTGCGCATTGGAAACCCGTCGTCTCCGAGGCCCTGCGAATCGCCCTTGTAAACCTACGCGCTGAGCCTGCGCCTGCGGGGCAGATGGATGTGGTGCTTGGCCCCGGCTGGCCCGGAGTGCTGCTGCATGAAGCGGTGGGTCACGGACTTGAAGGCGATTTCAATCGCAAGAAATCCTCGGCCTTCGCCGGGCTGATGGGGCAGCAAGTGGCGGCCAAGGGCGTGACCGTGCTGGATGACGGCACGATCCCGGATCGGCGCGGCTCGATCTCGATTGATGATGAGGGCACGCCCTCGGGCAAGAACGTGTTGATCGAAGATGGCGTGCTGGTCGGCTTTATGCAGGACCGCCAGAACGCGCGGCTGATGGGCGTCAATCCCACGGGCAACGGGCGGCGCGAAAGCTATGCCCACGCGCCAATGCCGCGCATGACCAACACTTATATGCTCAATGGCGACGCCGAGCCGGGCGCGATTCTGGCCGATCTCAAGGACGGGATCTACGCGGTGGGCTTTGGCGGTGGTCAGGTCGATATCACCAATGGAAAGTTCGTCTTTAACTGTACCGAAGCGTATCGCGTGAAAAACGGGGTTGTCGGTGCGCCAGTCAAGGGCGCCACTTTGATCGGTGATGGCCCCACGGCGATGCGTCAAATCCGGGCTATCGGTAACGACCTGGCGCTGGATCCGGGCATCGGTAATTGCGGCAAGGCGGGGCAATGGGTGCCCGTGGGCGTGGGGCAACCGACGCTGATGATCGGTGGGCTGACCGTTGGCGGATCTGCGGCGCGCTAAATCTTAGCCAAATCTGCATACGCCCCGACGGTCTCTGGACGGTCGAATTAAGCGCGCGCATAGGCCCCTCAACTTAAACACGAAAAATTTTCACAAAAATCGCCTCAACTCCGGATCTAGTAACGACTTGTTAACACTAACGAGTCAGAAAGGGAGTGCGATTGAGGCGGAGGATCGGATGAAAGCAGATTTGTTTTCTTACCCCACCCCCTTCACCCCACCCACCACGGAAGAAGATGAGCTGTCCTTCCTCCGCCTCATTCGTTCCCGTCGGGTTGGGCCGACGACCTTTCACCGCATGATCCGCGAACATGGCACGGCGCAGGTCGCACTGGCCGCTTTGCCCGATGTGGCGCACGCGGCGGGTGTGTCAGATTATCAAATCTGTCCCGAAGGCGTGGCGCTGGCCGAAATCAAGGCGGGACGGCGCGCGGGTGCGCGTTTGATCTGCCACGGCAGCCCCGCTTATCCCCGCGCGCTTGCTGAAATCGACGATGCTCCGCCGATCCTTTGGGCGTTGGGTCGCCTTGAATTGCTGCACAGCCCAATGGTTGCGATGGTTGGCGCGCGCAATGCCTCGTCGCTGGGGCTGCGCATGGCGCGCCGTCTGGCCGAGGGGTTGGGCGAGGCTGGTGCCACTGTAGTTTCGGGGCTAGCGCGAGGCATTGATACCGCAGCCCATACCGCTGCATTGCCAACAGGTACGATCGCGGTGCAAGCAGGCGGCATTGAGGTGACCTACCCGCAAGAAAATGCGAAACTGGCGGCGGAAATTGCCGAACACGGCCTGCGGTTGTCCGAAAATCCGCCCGGAACACAGCCTCAGGCGCGCCATTTCCCGCAGCGCAATCGGATCATTTCGGGACTGTCCTCAGGCGTTGTCGTCGTCGAGGCCGCAACGAAATCGGGCAGCCTGATCACGGCGCGCGATGCATTGGATCAGGGCCGCGAGGTGATGGCCGTGCCGGGGCACCCGATGGATGGCCGCGCAGGCGGGTGCAATCTGTTGATCCGAGACGGGGCGATTTTGGTGCGCGGGTCTGAGGATGTGCTGGCGGCATTGCAGGCCGTGACAGCGCCCCCGCAAGCCGCGCCCGATGAGATCGCCCCATCGCCCGCCCCGCGCGAAACCGCGCAAAAACCTGCCTCAAGTGCTCCCCCGCTAGAAGTTCGCATTACCGCCTGCCTCACCCCGTCTCCGGTGGCCGAAGATCAGGTGATCCGCGATTTGGGCGTGAGCGCCGCAGAATTCGCCCGCGCGCTGATGGTGCTTGAAATCGAAGGCCACATAACCCGCCATCCCGGCGGATTGATCAGCGCCCCCGTCTAAGCGCCCTACCGCGCGTGCAAACCTGCCGGTCATTCAGGGCGCATTGACAATCGCCCCCAAACGCCCACATGTTCCGCGCCCAGAGCATTTACCCTAAGAATTGTGAGGTCCGTTATGGCTGTTGTCGTCGTCGAATCCCCGGCTAAAGCCAAGACGATCAACAAATATTTGGGGTCTGACTACACCGTTCTCGCCTCGTTTGGGCATGTCCGTGACCTGCCACCGAAAGACGGTTCGGTCGATACGGACAACGATTTCGAGATGAAATGGGAAGTCGCGAGCGACTCCAAAAAGCACATGAAGGCGATCACGGATGCGTTGGCGGATGACGACACGCTGATCCTCGCAACTGACCCTGATCGCGAAGGCGAGGCGATTTCGTGGCACCTGCAAGAGGCGCTGGAGAAGAAGCTTAAGGGCAAGAATGTCAGCCGCGTCACGTTTAACGCGATCACGAAATCCGCGATTCTTGAAGCGATGAAACATCCCCGCCAAGTCGATGCGCCCTTGGTTCAGGCCTATCTGGCCCGCCGCGCGTTGGATTATCTGGTCGGGTTCAACCTGTCGCCCGTTTTGTGGCGCAAGCTGCCCGGTGCGAAATCGGCAGGGCGGGTGCAATCGGTCTGCCTGCGCTTAATCGTTGAGCGCGAGATGGAGATCGAGGCGTTCAAGGCGCGCGAATACTGGAGCGTGGCGGCAAAACTACTGACCCCGCGCGGTCAAGAATTTGAGGCACGGCTTGCAGTTCTGGGCGGCAAGAAGCTAGAAAAATACGATCTGGCCAATGAAACGGCGGCCGAAATGGCGGTGCAGGCGGTCAGCTCGCGCGATTTGTCGGTGACCTCCGTTGAGGCGAAACCCGCCTCGCGCAACCCCTACCCGCCCTTTATGACCTCAACGCTGCAACAGGAGGCCAGCCGCAAGTTCGGCATGGGCGCCAAGGCCGCAATGTCGGCGGCGCAGCGGCTCTATGAGGCCGGGCACATCACTTATATGCGGACCGACGGCATCGACATGGCCCCCGAGGCAGTGACGGCCGCGCGCGAAGCGATCAAGGACAAGTTCGGCGCGAAATACGTTCCCGACAGCCCGCGCATCTACAAGAACAAGGCCAAGAACGCGCAAGAAGCGCACGAATGTATCCGCCCCACCGAGATGGCCAAAAGCCCCGATCAGCTCAAGCTGGCCGATGATCAGTTCAAGCTGTATGACCTAATCTGGAAGCGCACGATTGCCAGCCAGATGGAGGCCGCGCGGTTCGAGCGCACCACCGTTTTGATCGGCTCGGATGACAAACAGGTCGAGTTGCGCGCGACCGGGTCTGTCGTGACGTTTGACGGGTTTCTCAAGGTCTATGATCAGGGCCGCGACGATGATGAGGGCGAGGATGCCAACCGCCTGCCCCAGATCGCGCAAGGCGAGGCGCTGAGCCCCGCGAAAGCCTCGTTTGAAGAAGCGTTCACCAAAGCCAAAGGCGACGAAGACGCTGTGATTGAGGCTGACGGGGGCGCGCTGCGTCGCTGTCCGGCGGCGATCATTGACGGACATGGCGCGGTGCTGGGCGCACAGCATTTCACCCAGCCCCCGCCGCGCTATACTGAGGCCACGCTGGTCAAGCGGATGGAAGAGCTCGGGATCGGGCGTCCCTCGACCTATGCCTCGATCGTGACGACGATTCAGGACCGCGGTTATGTGCGCAAGGACAAGAACCGGCTGATCCCCGAGGATACCGGGCGGCTGGTGACAGCATTCCTAAGCAATTATTTCAAGCGCTATGTCGAGTATGATTTCACCGCCGATCTGGAAGATCAGCTTGATGATATCTCGGCAGGAGATCGCGATTACAAAGAGGTTCTGGCCCGGTTCTGGCGTGATTTCTCAGCCGCGCTTGCGGAAACATCCGAACTGCGCATCACTGAAGTGCTCGACAAGATTGACGAAGTTCTCGGCCCTCACATCTACCCCCCGCGCCCCGACGGGTCCGATCCGCGCGTCTGTCCTCTGTGTGGCAAGGGCCAGTTGCATCTGAAAACGGCGCGCTCGGGCGGGGCCTTTATCGGCTGCGGCAACTACCCTGAATGCCGCTATACGAGGCCCCTGTCGGCACCTGATGGCGACGATGACTTGCAGGCGCTCGATGGCAAGGTTCTGGGCTATGACGACGATCAGCCCATCACCCTGCGCGTCGGGCGTTTCGGCCCCTATGTGCAAAAGGGCGAGCCGACCGAGGATGTGCCCAAGCCGCCGCGTGCGTCCCTTCCCAAAGGCTGGAAACCCGAGGAAATCGACCTTGAAAAAGCGTTGATGCTACTGAGCCTGCCGCGCGAAATCGGCCCGCATCCCGAAGATGGCGAGTTGGTCGAGGCCAGCATTGGGCGCTACGGGCCGTATGTGAAACATGGGCGCGTTTATGCCAATATCCCCGATGTCGATGAGGTTTTCACCATCGGCATGAACCGCGCGGTCGAAGTGCTGGCACAAAAGGCAGCCAAGGGCGGGCGCGGTGCTGCGGCCACGCCGATCAAGGAACTCGGCGAGCATCCCGATGGCGGACCGGTGCAGGTCATGCCGGGGCGCTACGGACCTTATGTGAAATGGGGCAAGGTTAATGCGACCCTGCCCAGCGGCATCGAACCCGAAGCCGTCACGATGGAAGAGGCCCTGCCCCTGATCGCGGTGAAAGCGGCCAAAAAGGGTGGCGCAAAGAAGAAGGCCGCCCCGAAAAAGGCGGCAGCCAAGAAACCGGCAGCTAAAAAGCCTGCCGCCAAGAAAACAGCCGCTAAAAAACCGGCGGCCAAGAAGGCCCCGACGAAAAAGGCCGCCGAAAAGGACGAGTGAGGGCGCACCCGCCCCACTGCGCGCGCCCGGCCCATATGTCGGTCGCGTCCCTTTGCCCGCACGAAAGTGACTGCAATCCGTGCTCGCGCCGCATTGCGGCAATTGACTCCGCTGCGCCCCCTTGCAAGGATCGCGCGCAAATGAGCGGAGGAATTCATGAACAAGGTTTACGGTTCTGCGAAGGAGGCTCTGGACGGGCTGCTCTTCGACGGGATGCTGATCGCTGCAGGGGGCTTTGGCCTGTGCGGCATTCCCGAATTGCTGATCGACGCGCTGGTCGAAAGCAAAGTCAAAGACATCACCATCGCGTCCAACAATTGCGGCGTGGACGGATTTGGTTTGGGCAAATTGCTCGATACCAAACAGATCAAAAAAATGATGTCATCTTACGTTGGGGAAAACGCCGAATTCATGCGCCAATACCTAAGCGGTGAGCTGGAGCTGGAGTTCAATCCGCAAGGCACGCTGGCCGAACGGATGCGCGCCGCCGGTCACGGCATCCCCGGTTTTTACACCAAAACGGGCGTGGGCACGGTGATTGCCGAGGGCAAAGAGCACAAAGATTTCAACGGCGAAACCTATATCCTTGAAGAAGGCATCTTTGCCGATGTCTCGATCGTCAAGGCGTGGAAAGCCGATGAAACCGGTAACGCGATTTTCCGCAAGACCGCGCGCAACTTCAACCCGCCCGCCGCGATGTGCGGCAAGACCTGCGTGATGGAGGTCGAGGAAATCGTGCCCGTCGGCTCACTTGATCCCGACTGCATCCACCTACCGGGCATCTATGTGCATCGCCTCGTTCAGGGCGAGCATGAAAAGCGCATCGAGCAGCGTACGGTACGGCCCCGCAGCGACAAGAGCAAAACGCCTGCGGGCACGGGGGAGGAAGTCTGATGGCTTGGGATCGCAATCAAATGGCGGCGCGCGCCGCGCAAGAACTGCAAGACGGAACCTATGTGAACCTCGGGATCGGCATCCCGACGCTGGTTCCCAATTTCATCCCCGAGGGCGTGAACGTCACGCTGCAGTCGGAAAACGGGATGCTCGGCATGGGGCCTTTCCCCTATGAGGGCGACGAAGACCCCGATCTGATCAATGCGGGCAAGCAGACGATCACCGAACTGCCCCAAACCTCGTATTTTGACAGCTCAATGAGTTTTGGCATGATCCGGGGCGGCAAGATCGCGATGGCGATTCTGGGCGCAATGGAAGTGGCCGAGAACGGCGATCTGGCGAACTGGATGATTCCGGGCAAGCTGGTCAAGGGTATGGGCGGCGCGATGGATCTGGTCGCGGGCGTTGGCCGTGTGGTCCTGGTCATGGATCACACCAACAAGCATGGCGACAGTAAGGTGCTCAAGGCTTGCACCCTGCCGTTGACCGGCACGGGCGTGGTTAATCGCATCATCACCAACATGGGTGTGCTGGATGTGGTCGAGGGCGGTTTGAAGATCGTCGAGACTGCCGACGGCGTCACCGAGGACGAGCTGCGCGCCGCGACCGAGGCGACGATCATCAACTAAACCGGGAAGGGGGCGCTGCCCCCGTCGCCGGACGGCGACAATCATCAGATAAAAGGGGGGCGCTGCCCCCGCCTCCCTGATGGGAACCCCCCGGGATATTTCAATCAAGAGGAAGGGCGGGCCAGTAGGTTCGCCCTTTGTCTTGGAAAGCTGTGAGCCAGACTCTATGCTCGCGCCATGATCAAGCTCGACCACCGCGATATTGAAATTCTGTGCGTTTTGGCGCGTGAGGGGCGCGTGTCCAAGGCGGTTCTCGCCGAGAAAATCAACCTGTCGGCCACCCCCGCGTGGGAGAGGCTGAAGAAGCTGGAAAAGCACGGGCTGGTCACCCGCTATTGCGCCGAATTCAACCTGCGCAAGCTTGGCCCGCATGTGACGCTGTTTGTTGCGGCTGAGCTGACGGACCACACGGCGGCCAGTTTTCAGCGGTTCGAGCGCGCGCTCGATCACCACGATGAGGTCGTTGGCTGTTGGGCGCTGGGGGGCGGGTTTGACTACCTGCTGCATATCATCACCCGTGACATTGAAGCCTATCAAACCCTGATCGACACGATGCTGGATGCGCGCATCGGCATCGCGCGCTATTTCACCTATATCGTGACGAAGCAGGTCAAAGGCCCCTGCGCCCCGCCCTTCGCGTTGCTCGCAGGTCAATCGGACTAGGTGGCGCGCTGAAATCAGGCCAAATCAAACGCGCGAGCAGTCCTTTTGGACTGTTATCTGGCGCAATTTCCGGCACTCTCGGGGCGAAACGAGGTGGCAAAGCCGCCCCGCCCGACAGACAAAGGAGAGAGCATGCTGACCAATGACCAACTCGACAAATGGGATCGCGAGAATTTCTTTCATCCCTCGACTCATCTCGCCCAGCACGCACGTGGCGAGACTCCGACGCGGATCATCACTGGCGGCAATGGTGTGTTCATTGAGGATCGAGACGGCAACAAGCTGCTGGATGCGTTTGCGGGGCTGTATTGCGTGAATGTCGGCTATGGCCGCACCGAAATTGCCGATGCGATTGCCGAGCAGGCCAAGGAACTCGCCTATTATCACGCCTATGTCGGGCATGGCACCGAGGCATCAATCACGCTCGCCCATATGGTGCTGGAGCGCGCACCCGCCCACATGTCCAAGGTCTATTTCGGGCTTTCCGGGTCGGATGCGAATGAGACCAACGTCAAGCTGATCTGGTATTACAATAACATCCTTGGCCGCCCCGAGAAGAAGAAGATCATCTCGCGCTGGCGCGGCTATCACGGCTCTGGGCTGATGACCGGCTCGCTGACGGGGTTGGAGCTGTTTCACAAGAAATTCGATCTGCCGCTGGCGCAGGTGGTCCACACCGAGGCACCGTATTATTTCCGCCGCCCCAAGGCCGACATGAGCGAGGACGAGTTCACCGCCCATTGCGTGAGCGAACTTGAGGCGCTGATTGCGCACGAAGGGGCTGACACCATCGCGGCGTTTATTGGCGAGCCGGTTTTGGGCACCGGCGGCATCGTGCCTCCGCCCGCAGGGTATTGGCAAGCGATCCAAGCCGTCTTGGACAAGCACGACATCTTGCTGGTCGCCGATGAGGTGGTCACAGGGTTCGGGCGTCTGGGCACAATGTTTGGCTCGGATCACTACGGCATGAAGCCCGACCTGATCACCATCGCCAAGGGTCTGACCTCGGCCTATGCGCCGCTGTCGGGGTCCATCGTGGGCGAAAAGATGTGGAAAGTGCTGGAACAAGGCACTGATGAAAACGGCCCGATTGGTCATGGCTGGACCTATTCCGCGCACCCGATTGGCGCGGCGGCAGGCGTGGCAAACCTTCAGTTGATTGACAAACTCGGGCTGGTTGCCAATGCCGGGTCGGTGGGCAAATACCTCAACGATGCGATGCGCGATGCGATTGGCGATCATGCCCATGTCGGCGATGTGCGCGGCGAGGGGATGCTGTGCGCGATTGAGTTTGTGAAAGATCGCAATGCCCGGACCTTCTTTGACCCCGCCGACAAGATCGGCGCGAAGCTAGCAGGCGCAATGGTCGAGCGCGGCGTGATTGCGCGGGCGATGCCGCAGGGCGATATCTTAGGCTTTGCGCCGCCGCTTTGCTTGACCGAAGCCGAGGCCGATCAAATCGTTGCAACCACCGCCGAGGCTGTGAAATCCGTGCTGGGCTAGGTCCAACGCACCAAGCATTTTAAAGGGGCGGCTCATCTCGGGCCGCCCCTTAAATTTTGTCGCCTCTTGCGAAACAACGCCATATTCCTGCCCCGATCTGTCGCTAAAACCGGGGCAATGAGCAGCACCTTTGAAAATACCGCCGCGCCCAAGCGCCCCCTGCCCCGCAAATGGCGAGATCGCGCATTGTTGGGCGGGCTTTTGGCATTGCTGGGCTTTGGCTTGATCGGGCTGGTTTCGGCCACCGGATGGCGCGAGACACTGGCCCAAATCGGGCGGCTGCATTTGTGGCAAATCGCGGGGCTTCTTGGCCTGTCGCTGGCGAATTATTTGTTGCGTAGCCTGCGCTGGCATGTGCTGGCGCGCCGTCTTGGCCTGCCCACCGGGCTGTTTCAGGATGCCCGCCATTTCTTGGGTGGGTTCGCGATGTCGGTCACGCCGGGTCGCGTTGGGGAGCTGGTGCGGATGCGGTGGCTCAAACGCGAAACCGGTTGGGCGGTGGAACGCACCGCGCCGCTTGTGCTGATGGACCGCGCCGGAGATCTCGCCGTGATGGCGCTGATTCTGGGGCTGTCGGTGTCGCTTGCTGCAGGCGGGATTGCAGGCGCTTTGCCTGTCACGCTATTGGCCTTTGGCGCTGCAATTGTCGCCACGCGTCCGCGCCTCCTCGCCGCGCTGATCACCTATTCCTACCGTGCCACGGGGCGCGCTGCCCGGATGTTTGCCCGCGCGCGCGGCGCTGCGCGCTCGCTGTCGCGGTTCACCCACGGGCCGACCTTGATCGCAGCGCTCGGGCTTGGCCTGATCGGCTGGCTCGCCGAGGGTTACGCTTTTCACCTGCTACTAGGATGGATGGGCACCGATATCGGGCTTTGGAAAGCGGTCGCGATTTTTGTATTCTCGACGCTGGCGGGTGGGCTGACCGGCGCGCCGGGCGGGCTTGGCGGAGCAGAGGCCGCAATGGTCGCGCTGTTGTCGCTTGATGGCGTGCCGCTTGAAGTGTCCGTGCCCGCCACCGCCGTTATCCGGCTGACCACCTTGTGGTTCGCCATCGCAATCGGTCTAGCGGTGTTTCCGTTGGCTGAACGCGCCTCTCAAAAGGGCCGCATATAAGGCCCCATGACACGAGCAGTATGATGGACTGGAAAGACAGTGAATATGCCGGTTGGGGCCGCGCCTTGCGCGCGAAGGGGGTGATTGCGCGCCCTGATACGCGCGCAGCCCTAAACCGGCTTGATGCCGCCCCGGCCTTCGGGATGCGCCGCTCTTATGGGGATGCGGCGCTCAATTCCGATGGGCGCGCGATTGATATGAGCGGGCTGGACCGCCTGATCGCGTTTGACCCTGACACCGGCCATTTGCAGGTCGAGGCGGGCGCGCGGATTGGCGAGATTGCAGCCGCCTTCGCCCCGCGCGGCTGGCTGCCCGCCGTGATGCCGGGCACCGGCTTTGCGACCGTTGGCGGCTGTATCGCGCAAGACGTGCATGGCAAGAACCACCATCATATGGGTAGCTTTGGCCAACATGTGCGCCAGATCGCTCTGCTGCAAAATGGTCAAGAAATCAGCGTTAAACCCGGCTCACGTCTGTTCCGGGCGACCGTCGGTGGGCTGGGCCAGACTGGGGTGATCTTGCGTGCCACGATCCAGATGCAACGCTGCGCAGGCGATGTGATGCTGGTCACCGAACGCCGCGCGCCCGACTGGGAAACGCATCTGGCGCTGCTGGATGCCTCTATGGCCAGTTATACGGTGGGCTGGATCGATGCCACAGCAACGAGTGATGCGCTTGGGCGCGGGATCGTCGAAGAGGGTGAAAGCGCCTCCGGCCTCGTGCGCAGACCCAAAGGTGCGCGCAAGGTGCCCTTTGACGCGCCCCATTTCGCGCTGGCCGCCCCGGTCGTGCGCGCCTTCAACCAAGCCTATTTCTATCGGGTGCCTGCGCGCGGACGTTCGGTCGTGCGCCCATTGCAGGATTTCTTCTTCCCGCTCGACAAGATCCACGACTGGAACCGACTTTATGGCAAGCGCGGGTTTCACCAGTTTCAATGTGTCGTGCCCCTTGAGGCCGCTGACAGCCTGCGCGCGATGCTGGCAGAGATTGCGGTGTCGGGGCTAGCCTCGCCGCTGGCCGTGCTGAAACGCATGGGGCCGGGGCGCGCGGGTTATCTGAGCTTTCCGATGGAGGGCTACACGCTGGCCATCGACTTTCCCAACCGCCCCGCCGCGCGCGCGTTGATCAAACGGCTCGAGGCGCGCGCCGCCGAGGCCGGGGGCAGATTGTATTTCGCCAAGGACAGCTTGGCCGAGGGCGCGCAGATCGCCGCGATGTATCCGGATTTGCCGAAATGGCAAACAGAAGTGGCCAAGGCCGACCCGGCGGGGGCATTGGAAACCGACATGACCCGCCGTCTGAATCTCAGGAGAGCAACATGAACAGCAGCTGGATTATCTTGGGCGCGACCTCGGGCATTGCCCGCGCCGTGATCCGCAAACTCGCAGCCCAAGGCCACGGGATGTTTCTGGCCGGGCGTAATATGGCCGAGCTGGAAGCAATCGCCGCCGATTGCCGCCTACGCGGCGCGCGTATGGCCGAAGTGATGGCATTCGATGCGCGAGATCACAGCAACTATGGCGACCTCATCACCCGGCTGCGCGATGAGGAGGGCGAACTGAACTGCGCCGTCTTCACAGGTTCAATGCCAGAGCAAGAGGCAATCGATGCCGATCCCAACATGATCGAGGGCGTGCTCGCCGATAGCCTAACGGGCCCCGCGACCTTCCTACAAATGCTCGCCCCGCTAATGGAAGAACGCGGCTGCGGCGCAATTGCGGGTGTCGGCTCGGTTGCGGGCGACCGCGGACGACTTGGCAACTATGTGTATGGCGCTGCGAAAGCGGGTTTTGCGACCTATCTGTCAGGGCTACGCAACCGCTTGGGCCGCTCGGGCGTGCATGTGATGACGATCAAACCCGGCCCGGTGGACACGCCGATGACCTATGGCATGGAACTGCCCCTGATGACCACGCCCGACGCAGTGGCCGAAGACATCCTTAACGGGCTCGCGCGCAAGACCAACGTGATTTATACGCGCAAGATCTGGCGCCTAGTGATGGGGATTATCCGAGTGATCCCGGAACCGATCTTCAAGAAAATGTCGATCTAAGGCGCTTGCCTCATGTTTGGATGCCTCCGGCGGGAGTATTTTTAGCCAGATGAAATGAGCATCTCTTTCATCTGGCTCGAAATACTCCACGGGGGTCTGGGGGTGTGAAACCCCCAGCGCGCGCCGCCAACCTAGCCGCCGAACCATTGCGCCCAAAGGCCAGCGGCCCAGAACATCAGCGACAACATGATCATGATCAACCCCAGCCCGAACTTGTCGCGCATGGCAAAAACGATCGGGTCGTAATCTTGTTTACCAAACCAGCCGAGCGCGACCATGCGGATCAGCCACCAGCCGAGCGGAATCATCGCAATCCACATCAACCAAGTGTCGGGATAGAGCACCTCTCCCTGATCGGAGACGGTATAGAGGAAGAACACCAGTAGCGCGCCGAATACGCCCAGCCCCGCGACATTGACCAGATCGCCTCTGTCGCCTCTGCCATAGCCGCGCCCGGGCAGGCGCTCATCCGAGGTGGCGAGTGTCAGTTCGGTCAGCCGCTTTACGCAGCCCAAAGCGATGAAGACAGGGAAGATGAAGATCAACATATAGACCGACACATCCACTTGCCCCGCAGCCGCCCCCGCCACGACGCGAATTGTATAGAGTGAGGCCAAAGTGGCGATATCGACCCAGCGCATCCGCTTGAGTTTCAATGAATAAGCGAGGGATGTGAGCGTGTAGAGCACAACAATGCCGAAGAACGCCCAATTGAGTATCGCGGCAATGCCAAGCGCGCTGAGCGCTAAGACCACAAACGCCATCATGCCGACCCGGATCGGCACAGCGCCGCTCGCGAAGGGGCGGCGGCATTTCGTCGGGTGCAGGCGGTCGGCCTCAAGGTCGAGCAAATCGTTGATGATGTAGATTGAGGACGCCGCAAAAGAAAACGCGACAATGCCCAGCAGGATCGGACCAAACGTATCCAAATCAAAACGGTGCGAAGCGATCAGTGGCAACAAGAGCAGCACGTTCTTGACCCATTGATGCGGTCGGATCGCTTTGAGCAGGGCGCGCCATGACCAGCCGCCCTCCAGCTCGGTCACTTTCGGCAAGCTGCTGACGGCGGTCACGTCGCCCACGACATAGGCTCGATCGGCATGGGTCCAGATCGCCATATCGGTGGCCTCGTTGCCCGCGTAGTCAAAGCCTTTCTCGCCATAGGTCGAAACAAGCGCCTGCGCCTTGGCCTCACCTTTAAGATTAGTCTGCCCGTCCGATGCAAACACGCGTTCGGACAAATCATGGACGGTGGCCAACGTCTTGACCTGCGTTTCATCCGAGGCCGAGGCCAGTACAACTTCACGCCCCTCGTCCTTTGCCTGCGCAACCTCAGCGGCCACCGAGGGTGTCACCGGCATCAGATCAAGGCGCAACGGCACGATGCGTGCCAATTCAGCCTTGAGCTTGGCGGGCTGCGAAAAGTAACGCGCGGCGGCGCGCAATGTCGGCAGCGGCGCGCGGCCAAGTCCGGCCCAAAATGCTTCGAATAAGAGATCGGTCTTTAAAAATGTGCCATCGACATCCAGCACAAGCGGTTTCTTATTCGTCATTCCTAACCTTTCACCCGAAATACGCAGCCATCGCTTACCAGCTCTGGCGGCGTCAGGCACAGGCCCCGCGCGACCGCCCAAGCGGCCAGCACCTTGGGCACGTAATCACGCGTCTCCGCGAACGGCGGGACGCCATCATTTTTCTTCACGTTATTTTCACCCGAGTTATAGGCCGCGATCACCATCAGCGGGTCGCGGTCAAACTCTTTCATCAGCCAGTTCAGATAGGTAACTCCGCCCGAAATATTCTGCGCCGGATCAGTGCTGTCGGCGACGTCAAAACGATCTGCTGTCGCCGGGATCAACTGCATTAGACCGACTGCGCCAGCATGGCTAACTGCGGCGCGATTGCCCCCCGACTCCACCGAGATCATCGCAAGAACCAGAGCGGGCGACACTTCGGTGCCAATTGTGGCCTTTAGAATATCGGTGCCGTGGGCCTGTGCGATCTTGGCAAGATCCGCCAGACGCGGCGCGCGCACGGCCCCGCCTTGGGGCCCCTGAGACAATGCCGCGACCGCTGATTCAAAGCGCCCGGCACGGTCTTCCCGTTTGGGCGACACCTTTTGCCAATACCAAGCGTATTTCGCGCGACCTTTCGGTGCGCTCGGGCCACCACTGGCCTGTTTGTCGCTATCGGGCGATGGTTTCGTCACGGGCTGCCAAGGCGCTTTTGACATCGCGGCCAACTCGCGCTGCTGCTCGGCAGGGTCGATTTGAATGGTGATGAACCGCTTTGTGCCCGGTTTCGGTGGCACTAAGCGTTTCGCTTTCCAATGATTCACGGTCGGCGTGGACATATCAGCCCACACCGGCACAGCGGCCATCGCCGCAAAGACTGCAATCGTCACTGCTTGTATCGCGCGCATTGCGCCACCCGCTCTTTGCCCCGCGCAGCTCTAACGGCCGCGTCTGTACCGTTTATAGGGGAAACAGAGCAAAAAAATCCAGAAAATCAAGCACTCAGCGGAACGATTCGCGCCAGAGAGGTGATGCAGCAACAGCAAAATTTGGAACAATAGAAGGCTATCAGAAATAATTTATCACTTCATTTCATATGGTTACATATAAAATCTCGAAAAGATTAAGCCTTCGTAAAAATTCCCCATCGCTGCCCCAATCCCGCCACCTTCCGGGGGCCATATGTACCCATGCCGCAAGACGGGGACCAAGGTCAGAACTGGTCGAGAACTCGAGGCGCGGATGTGTAAAGCA